>JAEZDC010000105.1 GCA_023429825.1 Bacteroidota bacterium
TGTGGTTATTGCACGCCGGGGCAGATCATGAGTGCGATCGCCTGTGTAAGAGAGGGTCATGCTAGCAATGCTGATGAGGTACGACAGTACATGAGTGGAAATATTTGCAGGTGTGGAGCCTATCCTAATATAACGGATGCAATACTGGAAGTAAAACAAAAAGGAGGTACGATATGATCACATTCGATTATGTACGTGCAACCAATACTAAAACTGCAATAGATGCATTGAGTAAAGATGCCAAAGCACAGTTCATTGCAGGCGGTACCAATCTTGTTGACCTGATGAAACGTGGTGTTACTACTCCTGAAAAATTGGTAGATATCAGCCGACTTCCGCTGAATACAATTGAACAAAAAGGAAATGTTATCCGCATTGGTGCAATGGCGTTGAACAGTGCCGTTGCAGAAAATGTATTGATACAAAAACAGCTTCCATTGTTGGCGCAGGCGTTGCAGGCAGGCGCATCACCGCAGTTGCGCAATATGGCAACAGTAGGCGGTAATATGATGCAGCGCACAAGGTGTCCTTATTTCTATGACATCAATCTGCCATGTAATAAAAGAGTTCCGGGCAGTGGTTGTGGTGCTTTGAAAGGATACAACCGCATGCATGCGATATTTGGTGCAAATGAAAATTGCATTGCCGTACATCCAAGTGATATGTGCATTGCGCTGGCAGCATTAGATGCATCTGTTGTTATTGCCCATGCCAAAGGTGAAAGACGGATGGCGTTTACAGATTTTCATCGCCTGCCGGGTGATACTCCACAGCTGGATAACAATCTTGGAAAAGGGGAGATGATCGTGGCTGTTGAAATTCCAACCAATAAGTTCGCTAAACATAGTTTGTATACGAAGATCCGTGACAGGCAATCATATGCGTTTGCATTAGTAAGTGTTGCCGCTGCGATGGAGATGAGTGGTAATACTATTAAAGATGTAAGACTTGCTATGGGAGGTGTAGCACATAAGCCATGGCGATTAACATCAGCTGAAAATTATTTGAAAAACAAGCCTGCCACCATTCAGCATTTTGAAGAAGCTGCAAAGCTTGCAATGAAGGATGCGAAAGGGTATGGCTATAATAATTTCAAGCTGAGACTCGCACCCAACACTTTGATACAATCCTTCAAAACCTTAACAGGAGTGTAGTATGGAAAAATATTTTTTTGAAGACGACAGGGTAACGGGCAAAGATATCGTTACCGGAAAAGCAAAATATGCTGCAGAGCATGATGTAAGCGATGTTGTATATGGTGTGATCGTAGGTAGTACGATTGCAAAAGGGACGGTGAATGCAATCGATACTAAAGCTGCAGAAAGGTCGCCCGGTGTGTTAAAGGTGATCACTCACGAGAATTCCTATAAAGTTCCCGGTTATGATTACAGTGCCAACCCGGTAAAGGGTCCAACAGGTGGAAGAGGGTTACAGGTGTTCAATGGTAATACCATTTACTTCGCGGGGCAACCTATTGCTTTGGTTATCGCCGATACTTTCGAGAGAGCAGTACATGGTGCTTCGCTTATCAATGCGCAATACAATAAGGAAGAACATCTCACCAATTTCGATGCGATGGGCAAGAAGGTTATTCCATTGGAAGGTCAGCGCTATAAGGATAATGTTCGTGGACAAATTGACGCGTATAAAAATGCTGAGATAAGCCTGGAAGCAGAATACATTGTACCTAATGAAGTACATCACCCAATGGAATTGCATTCTATCATTGCGAAATGGGAAGGAGATGATAAGCTTACCGTATGGGAAAAAACGCAGGGTGTGAAATCAGCACAGAGAAGTATTGCAGCCGCGTTTAAATTGAAAGAAGAAAATGTACAGGTGTTTGCGCCTTTTGTAGGAGGTGGTTTTGGCAGTGCATTGAGAACATGGCCACATTCCATTGCTGCGGTCATCGGTGCGAAGATGATAAGAAAACCCTTGAAGGTAGTATTGACAAGAGAACAGATGTTCACGATGGTAGGTTATCGTCCTTATACAAAACAGAAGATCGGCTTAGGTGCAGATAAAGATGGGAAGCTTACCGGCATCACTCATGAAGCAGATGGCATCACCAGTATCTATGAAGAATTTACAGAAGGTACGGTGAATGTTTCCAGGATATTATATCAATGCCCGAATGTGACTACACGATACAGGCTCTATCCTTTCAACTTCAGTACGCCTACATGGATGCGGGGACCGGGAGAGGCAACCGGTTGTTTTGCTTTGGAAAGTGCATTGGATGAGTTGAGTTATAAACTGGATATTGATCCGCTGGAGTTGCGGATGAAAAATTATGCGGAGACAGATCCTGAAAGAAACCGCCCATACTCAAGCAAATTTTTAAAAGAAGCGTACGAATTGGGGGCAGAGAAAATAGGATGGAGGAATCGCAATCGCAAAGTAGAAAGTATGAAAGAAGGCGATTGGCAGGTAGGATATGGAATGAGCACCGGTCTATTCAATGCAAGCAGAGGCACTGCAAGAGCATTAGCCAGATTGTATGCAGATGGAACATTATTGGTGCAGACTGCCGCAAGTGATAGCGGCCCGGGTACACAAACATCTATGACAAGAATTGCTGCGGATGCAATGGGATTACCTACATCCAAAGTATCTTTTGAATTAGGAGATTCAACATTGCCGCCGGGACCAACGCAGGGTGGTTCCACTACCACTTCCACACTTGGATCTGCAGTACATGAGGTGTGTAACAGTTTGAAAAAGGAATTGCTGCTACTGGTAAAGAATGACATCACTTACAATCCCAATAAGATAGAGCTACAATTGACTGATCTGGATTTCAGGAAAGAAGGAGTCTACTCAAGGATTACCGGGGAAGGCGCTCTTTATATGGATATATTAAGGCAGCATAGCCTCAACCAGATACAGACGATAGAAGAATCAAAAGCCAATGAGCAGATGCGGAATTATTCTTCTTATTCTTACTCTGTGCATTTTGTGAAAGTGTTGGTGCACCCAAAAACAGGTGTGGTGAAGATCGACAGAGTAGTTGCTGCTGCAGATGCAGGAAAGATCATTAGTCCGAAAACTGCAGAGAGCCAGATGATCGGCGGAGTAGTAGGAGGAATAGGAATGGCGTTAATGGAAGAAGCGGTGGTCGATAACCGTTTTGGAAAATATATCAATGCGAATTTTGCAGATTACCATGTGCCGGTACAGGCTGATGTACCGAAAATCGAAGTAGTGTTTGTGAACAAACCTGATCCTATCCTGAACCCGATCGGTGCAAAAGGAATGGGTGAAATAGCTTTGATCGGTTTTGCTGCAGCAGTTGCTAATGCGATATATCATGCAACCGGAAAAAGGATCAGGGACCTCCCGATAACCTTAGATAAAATCCTCTTGGCTACTTCAGCGTAAACTTTGTTACAATAGGATAGGAGAGCGAGTCCATGATCTTGTCCACCTTCTGCTGATGCCTGTTGTATATACCAAGGTTGGTGTTTCCTAATGCATACAACTCATTATTATGAATTGCAAGCGTAGTGGGGCAGGTTAGGTTTGGTTGATCTATGGCTAGGGTGTCTGCCTTAATAAAATTCAGTTCATTATTCAAGTAGTAACGCAGTATGCGATGCGTTTGAACCTGATCCTGTGGCCAACCTATGGCGGCGTATAATGTGTTGTTGTGAAATACGAGTCCATCGATCGCATAATCAGTTCGCTTATCCTGTGTAGCGGAGGTGATGGTCTTATCTGCAATTGTGATCTTTTGAAGTCCATGCCTTCCACTTGCCACGAAAAGATGCCGATCATCTGCTGATGCAGTGATGCCATTCGCCCACATGAGCTTTGCATCTTTCAACCAGAGTTCCATTTTATTATTGTGAAAAAGAAAAACGGCACCTTGTTGTGTATCTGTAATAAATATTCTTCCATCACGCAGGATCATAAGGTCATTTAGAAAACGTGCAGAATCATGGTCGAATCTTTTCTGAACTTTTCCTGCAACAATATCGATCATGAATAACCCTGTCTCTCCGGCACCATTTGCACTACAGCTCCACAGTGTATTGCCATCGCAAGAGAATTTCATTCCTAAGCCCCACATGTAGTCATTTGCATTAGAAGCGATCACATCCTGAACGGATCCATCTTTATTCACTCTTACGATCTTATTGTGATGCAAACTACTCAGGTATATATCGCCGCTGATAGGATGAACCGCAACTCCCTCAGGTATGAGCGTATTCTCTTTTACTTCAATAGGATTTGGTTCAGCAGACCGTTTTGTAAATGCAGTTATACATCCACTCCCGATGACTAATAGCAGGATGATCTTTTTCATAGTTACTAAAGTACAACGATGAGGGAAAACAATGGTACCGCCGATGTATTTATGCCTCAAATGAAAAAGTCCGGTAATGCTACCGGACGATCAGATCGTTTTGTATAGAACTATGATTTCTTTTGAACGTTAATAGCGCTATCACCTTTCACTGTACGCTGAAGATCGAAGGTCACATGATCTCTTTCCTTTATCTCGCCATGCACAGCGTTGATGTGTACGAATACGGATTTCTGTGATGATGTGTCTTTGATAAAGCCATATCCTTTTGCATCATTGAACATGGTAACTACACCACTTCTTCTTGCATCTTCCTCGGCAGAAGCCTGCATTTTCGTAATGTCGATCTCGATAGACGAGGCATCAAACTCTTTTTTCTTACGAGGATCTTGTGGAGTGCTGGTAAAGTTGCCATCTTCATCTATATACACCATCATCTCTTCGAGTGAAGCACCTTTTTTAGAGTTCGCTTTTCTTTCTTCTTTTTTCTCGGCTTTTTCCTGCCTGCGTTCTAATTTCTTTTTTTCCTTATCTCTTTTACCAAATGTAGCTTTCGATTTAGCCATACTTATTTAAATGTTTTTATTGTTGGATTAGTTATTTGTTATCGTTGCATAAAAGTTCTTCCTCTTCTTGCGCCACCGCTTCTTAAGGCAGTATGCGGCATTGTTGGACGAGGTGGGATGGCAAGACCCGGATTACTCATAGGAAACGGATGATCGAGCACTACAGGAATTGTTTGTGCGGTGATCTTCTGTACATCTCTCAGGTACATCTTCTCTTCCATAGAACAAAAAGAAATTGCTTTTCCCTCTGCGCCCGCTCTCCCTGTTCTGCCAATGCGGTGTACGTATGTTTCAGGAATGTTGGGGATGTCGTAATTGATAACGTGGCTTAAGCCGTCAATATCAATTCCTCTTGCTGCGATATCCGTTGCTACAAGAATACGTGTGCTTTTCCTTTTAAAGTTTTCCAATGCAAGTTGTCTTGCATTCTGAGACTTATTGCCATGTATAGCCTGCGCCCTGATGTTGTTACGCAATAACATTTTGCATAGTTTATCTGCACCATGTTTCGTTTGGGTGAATACCAGTGCATTTTCAATATTAGCATCCTGTAACAGGTGTAATAATAAAGAAGTCTTATCCGGCTTCTCCACAAAATAAATGGCCTGTTCAATTTTTTCTGCAGTAGAAGAAACAGGTGTTACTTCTACTTTAACCGGTTGATGCAATAAGAACTGTGATAGTTTTTGTATCTCAGGTGGCATCGTTGCGGAGAAGAAGAGTGTTTGCTTTCTCTCCGGTAATTTGCTGATGACTTTCTTTACATCATTGATGAAACCCATATCCAGCATACGATCGGCTTCATCTAATACAAACATTTGTATATCGTTCAATGAAACATATCGCTGCGAGATAAGATCAAGTAATCTTCCAGGAGTGGCAATCAATACATCAATACCTCTTCTTAATTTGTTTACCTGGTGATATTGTGATACACCGCCAAAAATCGCAGTATGTGTTATACCCAAGTGTTTACCATAACTTCTGAAGCTTTCTTCGATCTGTATGGCCAACTCCCTGGTAGGAGTTAGTATCAAAGCTTTAATAAAAGGCCTGTTGTTTTTATCTGCCTGCTGACTAAGCATCTGTAATAAAGGAATTGCGAATGCAGCTGTTTTTCCTGTGCCTGTTTGTGCACAGGCAAGCAGATCTCTTCCTTTTAATACAACGGGGATCGCTTGTTGCTGAATGGGTGTGGGTTGGGTGTAGCCTTCTGATTGTAAGGCTTGTAGTATAGGTTCAATGACCTCTAATTGTTGAAAATTCAAAATGATTTAATTAATAATAAAAGAATACAACCTGACAAATAATATGAAAGATCGGTTGTGAATATTCAGCTCATCTGTATGACTTGATGAACTTTAGGGGAGAAGAACTTCTAGCCAGTTACAATGAAAAATATCAATAACGGTGTAAAGATAAGCTTTTTGAAGGGAATGACGTGTTAATGTGTATTATCTGCATTAATATGCTTCGAGATATTTAGTTTGACTTAAAGAATTATAATGCCCTTAAACAAAGCCAGTGCCGCTGCCGATGCGATCGAACAAGATCATCTTTGTATCCGCAACTATCGATATATACATACTCCTTTTTATCCTATTATGCGCTGAAACCTTTATCCTTAAATGAATTGAATGCAGTCTACAGGCTGCATTTTTTTTTGAGCACTGTATAATTTCTTAACACTTCTCAGCGCTGTTTAGCTAAAGATCATCCTCGTGGTTGACTGGCGTCATCTTCCACGGCTGTAGCCAATGTTAAGTTTGTGGTATGAAAACGACATTGATATTTCCCTCATACTTACACCTGGCAGGATTCATTTCTGTTACAGTTAATGGGAATATTGAGATTGACCTGCAGAATAAATCGCTTACCGCCGCATTTAGTGAAAAAGAGGTAGAACTAGCTGTACAATCCTTTGATGCCGAAGTAATGCTGGCTACTTCTTAAATGTTATACCTGTTTATATTTCAATCAGTTTCCTGCCTTCAACAATTCTAAGGTATGCGCAATTGAGCGAGGATCTCCCCAGCTATCATGCCCGGGTATAATAAATTTTGGTGAAGGAAATCTTTGTTTGAGTCTTTCCAGTGATGCAGGCCATTCAGTAAGATCGGCATCTGCTACATTTCCCAGGTTCTTTGCGTCTGTGCTTTTGATGAAGCATCCAGCATACAGCACTTTGTCTTTTTCAAGCCATAATACAATGTTATCAGCGGTATGGCCATGGCCTGGATGAAACGTGGCAATTTTATAACCTCCTAGGTTAAAGACGGTATCCTTTGTGAAGAGAAATGCAGCCCTTTTCTCACCAGTGTGTTTAGCCAAACTATCGGTATGAATACTGCTGAAAGTTTTAATGCCCTGCTTTGTATAGTATTCTAAAGCTGCAGTGCGGTCGGCGTGTGAATGAGTGGCAATGCAGATGATAGCTTGTTTATTATGTCTTGCATAGATACTATCTAACAATGGCTGGAATTGGGTAGTGTCCCAGGGTACATCGGCAAGAAATATACCTGCATTTGTCACAACATACATACTATTAGATGAAACCCTGGTTCCTTTATATGTATTGTATGTGGTATACACATACACATTTCCGGTAAGGTGAATGATCCTGAGTTTTTGTGCCTGTGAGTAAGGGGTAATAGCAAAGAAGACAATAACAAACAAATAACGCATCATCAAACCTACTAAAAAGACAAGAGTAATTTTTTCATTTTATAAACGAACCTAGATTTGCCTTATGAAGCCAATAGTTACTGCGTTATTTCTTTGCCTGACTCTTATTTCATCAGCACAAAATGACCGGTTGAAAGATGAGAATACGATCATATGGCCGCAGGTATTCATCAATATTCCTTTAAATAAGAAATGGGATTTGCTAACAGAATATCAATGGAGACGAACACAGGGTTTAAAAGACTGGCAACAAAGCCTGTTGCGTACCACGATTCAATATAAACTAAACCCACAAGTAACGATCGGTGGAGGGTATGGATGGGTCAAAACATTCTCTTATGGTGATTTTCCTCTTGCGGGTAATGGTGCTTTTCCTGAACATAGAATTCATGAACAGGTGCAGTTAAAAAATGCATTTGGCAAACTTAGCATAAGTCAGCGCTTAAGAATAGAGCAACGGTTTGTTGGCTCAATGAGTACCAGTGGTGAAGTTGAACGATGGATATTCAGTAATAGGTTTCGATACCTGCTACGATTGCAAAGACCCTTAGACTCATCAGGTAAATTATTTGTGGCAGCAGCTGATGAGGTGTTTATCAATGCAGGAAAAAATGTGGGTGTAAATGTGCTTGATCAGAACCGTTTTATGTTTCTCTTAGGCGCAAAACCTTCGTCACGCATCACATTGGAAGCAGGTTACATTTCACAGACATTAATCCAGGGAAGAAGAGTAAATAACAGAACGATTGTACAAGCCAACAGGGGAGTGCTTGTCGCTTTATATTTAAACCTGTAAATAATATTTAAGAAATGGTTACTTAGCCAAGCTTTGGATCACATCATATTTAGTAACGATGTGGTACGACCCGGTTTCATCTTTTGCCAATACAGCGCCATTCTCTTTGTTCATCAGGCTGCCAAGTCGCTCAACCGGCGTATCAAACTCAACAACAGGAAAAGGCTTTTCCATCACGCTTTCGACCTTCGCATTTTTTATTTCAGGATCGCCGAATACTTTCATAAACAAAGATGCTTCACTTATTGCACCAACCGGTCCGCTGCCATTCATTACAGGGATATGTTCAATATCGTATTTCTTCATCAGCTCTACTGCTTCAGAAACTGTATTAGAGGGCTCGACCGTAACCAGTTTCTTCCCTGCTCTTCCGCTGATGATATCTTTGAATGTTTTTACATCTAAAAAACCTCTTTCCATCATCCATTGATCGTTGTATACCTTACCTACATACCTACTACCATGATCATGAAAGACGCATACCACCACATCATCTTTTGTAAGGCTTTCTTTTAATTGGATCAAACCCTGTAAACAACTGCCTGCACTATAGCCACAGAATAATCCTTCTTCTTTCGCAATTCTACGAGCCATCACCGCACCGTCTTTATCAGTCACCTGTTCAAAATGATCGATCACACTCATGTCATAATTCTGCGGAACGAAATCTTCTCCAAAACCTTCAGAGATATATGGATGTACTTCATTCATATCCACTTCACCCGTACGGAAATATTTAGTGAGCAGCGAGCCATACACATCAATTGCCCACACTTTTATGTTTGGATTTTTTTCTTTGAGATACATTGCTGTTCCCGTGATAGTACCACCAGTCCCGGCAGTACAAACAAAGTGAGTTATCTTACCCTCCGTTTGTTCCCATATTTCAGGGCCCGTACTCTCATAATGAGCAAGCCTGTTGGCAAGATTATCATATTGGTTCATGTGATAACTGTTCGGGATTTCCTTTGCCAAACGTTTAGCTACACTGTAATAGCTTCTTGGATCTTCCGGATCCACATTGGTAGGGCAAACGATCACCTCTGCACCTACAGCTTTCAAAATATCAGCTTTTTCTTTTGATTGTTTATCAGTCGTAACAAACAAACATTTATATCCTTTAACGCAGGCCGCTAACGCCAAACCCATACCTGTATTGCCACTGGTACCTTCGATGATGGTGCCGCCCGGTTTTAGTTTTCCTTCCGCTTCTGCAACTTCCACCATTTTTAAAGCCATACGATCCTTGATCGAATTACCGGGGTTGAAGTAATCCACCTTAGCCAAAACCGTTGCCGGTATATCTTTAGTGATCTTATTGAGTTTGATGAGCGGGGTATTGCCAATCGTTTCGAGGATATTATTCAGCCACATAAAACTAACAGTTGTTTGTGGGCAAAGATAGGAGTTGAGGGGCTAGAAATGAATCCAGTTCCATTTCATTTTTCCCTGCGATAATTCAAGTGACGGCGTAGGGAATTTTGCTGCATTGGCAATGAAGAGTAGCACTTTGAAAACTTTGTTTTTTGTTTTGATGCGGGTGAGATCGATATCCGGTGCCAAATAGAACTGCCGATAGCGGGGTACATCTGTTCTATCGTGTAATACCCCGTTTGCATCTTTCCATAAGTTTGATTTTCCTTCATACATTCCTTCAGCGCTGTATCCCGCCGCAATATTCAACCATGATGGAAGTGTAGATTGTTTTAGAAATGATCTGAGATTTGCGCTGATCCAAATCGTTTGTGCATTATAATCTTTAAGAAGGCGCTGGTTGAATTTTCTGCCGAACATTTGTTTTGCCCTGTCTTTCAGTTCTCCTTCAGGATAAGATTTGAAATGTGTTGAGAATTTCATCATTAGTCGTTGCTCGTTCCACCACAATTCCTGGGCGGCAAACAAACCAGCGCCTAAAACATTCGCACTAAAATCGCCCCAACTCCATCCCCATCCTTCGCTAAATCCATCGAGCGTTTCAATGATCGTTTGATACACTACTCCGCTTGTTGCACCTACCCATACAGCTTGTTTTTTTGACCAGCCTGCGTACTGCCATATCTCCATAGCAGTACGGCTGCCTATGTAAGTACTGAACACATGACCTGCTTTATCCATCTGCAGCCATTCAGCGTTGTCATTAAAAAAATGAAAATTGGTCTGCTTGTAATCACGGTACCAGGCAATGTGTAAAGCAGCCATTGAGCCCCCGTAACCAATGATGCTGGCTGCTATTGCCAACTGTAAACGCTTTTTATTTTGCTGAGTAGGAGTATAAGTTATGATAGCTTTATTTGGAATCTTTCCTTCTAAAGCTTTTTGAATATCGATAGAATCGGCAGGAAGACTATCTATCGAAACTTTGGTTGGATCCTGTGCAATGGATGACAAGCATATGAAAAAGACAGGTATACAGGCAAGAAGCTTTTCAGCATACATTTTATTCCACTGCTTGCTCATAGCCAAACATACGGCAGTAAATTGTAATTGGCCTGATTTGTCGTAAACTTGCTGCCCCAAGTTCGGAACGTTGAAGTGCTTGCGACGCAACAGGCGATTCCATGAAAGACCGCCGTTGGTATCAAAACTGTAAATACAAAAATTCAAATTTGACAACATGAATGCAGCGATCCAGGAAAAAGCAAATATTTGGTTGAATGGCAATTATGATGAGGAAACAAAAGCAGCCATCAAAAATTTATCAGAAGATGAACTGGCAGATTCATTTTACCAGAATCTTGAATTTGGCACTGGAGGCCTTCGTGGGGTAATGGGCGTAGGGACCAACCGAATGAATAAATACACGGTGGGAATGGCTACGCAGGGGTTTGCCAATTATATGAAGAAAGCTTTTCCCGGTGAAGAGATAAAGGTTGCTATCGGGCATGATAGTCGTAATAACAGCAGGTTCTTTGCCGAGACAACAGCTAATGTTTTTGCTGCCAATGGTATTAAAGTCTTTTTGTTTGAAGCTTTGAGACCTACACCTGAATTGAGTTTCGTGATACGTCATTCAGGTTTGCATGGCGGTGTGATGTTGACTGCTTCGCACAATCCTAAAGAATACAATGGGTATAAAGCGTATTGGAATGATGGATCGCAGTTAGTGCCACCGCATGATAAAAATGTGATCAAAGAAGTGGAGGCGATTACGAGTGTTGATGAAGTAAAGTGGAGTGGAGGAGAAGCGAATATTACATTGATAGGAAAAGAGGTAGATGATGCATACCTGAATATGGTGAAAAGCCTGAGTGTGGCTCCGGAGGTGATAGAGAAGCAGCATGATCTGAAAATTGTTTTTACGCCTATTCATGGAACGGGGATTACCCTTGTTCCTGAGATATTGAGAAGGTATGGATTTAATAACGTTACTGTGGTAGAAGAACAGTCAACGCCAGACGGTAATTTCCCTACAGTGGTGTATCCCAACCCTGAAGAGAGCGAAGCAATGAGTATTGGCCTGAAAAAGGCGAAAGAACTAGATGCAGATATTTTGTTAGGAACAGATCCTGATGCAGACAGGGTGGGAGTGGGTGTAAAGAATCATAAAGGAGAGTGGGTGCTGATGAATGGTAATCAAACTGCGGTGCTTGCATTCTCATACATCATTGAGGCAAGAAGGAAAGCGGGATTGGCAAAGCCCAATGATATGGTAATCTCAACGATCGTTACTACCGATATGATCAACGAGATGGCGAAACAAAACAATGTAGCGTGTTATAATGTTCTTACAGGGTTTAAGTGGATCGCACAGATGATCAGGGAAAGGGAAGCCAATGAAAATTATATAGTAGGAGGTGAAGAGAGCTTTGGCCTGATGATCGGCAGTGGCACCAGAGACAAAGATGCCGTAAGCGCTGTGGCCATATTATGTGAGATGGCTGCAGTGGAAAAGCACAATGGAAGGACCTTATTTGATAAGCTGCTGGAGATGTACATTCAATACGGTTTTTACCTGGAACATCTCATCAGTATCACGAAGAAAGGAATGAACGGTCAAAAAGAGATCGCAGAGATGATGGAAGGCTATCGCAGCAATCCGCCATCTACAATAAATGGTGTTGCAGTTATACAATTACTGGATTATCAACTACAGCACGGCAAAAACCTTAAGACGGGTGAGGGATGGTCGATCGATTTGCCAAAGAGTAACGTGTTGCAGTTCATTTTGGAAGATGGCAGCAAGATCTCTGCAAGGCCAAGTGGTACAGAGCCTAAGATCAAGTTTTACTTTAGCGTTAATACAAAATTGAATAGCAAGGATGAATTTGATGCGAAAGAATCCGAGCTTAGAGATAAGATAGATGCGATCATTGCCGATATGAAGCTGAAGTAATGATCCATATGAAAGAAATGCATGCTGTGAATTAAAAGTTCACAGCATTTTTATTTTCACAGCAGCCATTATGGTGACGATTGCCGGTAAATTTGCAACATGATTCGGAAGTATGAGGATACGTACCAGCACAAAGGATTGCGCAAACAATTGATCGAGGTGTTAAGGGGCAAAGGCATCACAGATGAAAATGTGCTGAATGCGATAAATGCTATTCCTCGTCATTTCTTTTTGGATTCAGCTTTTGATAAGATCGCCTATGAAGACAGGGCTTTTCCTATCGGGGAGGAGCAAACTATATCTCAACCTTATACAGTGGCTTATCAAACGCAACTTCTGAGTGTGAAGCCAAATGAAAAAGTTTTAGAAATAGGAACAGGCAGTGTATACCAGGCTTCTGTACTGGCAGAGATTGGTGCAAGGGTGTATACAATTGAAAGGCAGAAAAAATTATACGAGAAGAATAAAAACTTTTTTTTCAAATCTAAATATCCCAACATAAAGTTCTTTTATGGCGATGGCTTTGAAGGGTTACCCACTTTCGCTCCATTTGATAAAGTGATCATCACTGCTGCAGCCCCCTTCATTCCACCTAAACTTGTTGATCAAATGAAAGCAGGTGCCCAAATGGTAATTCCTGTAGATGCCGACGGCGGACAAAGAATGCTACGCATTACAAAACTCCCTGACGGTTCATTAAAGGAAGAAGCTTTTGAGATGTTCTCGTTTGTTCCTATGCTTACAGGAAAGAATGATTGATCACTGCAATTGCCTTTTGTACATCTGTATGGCATTTTGGTAACCGATGTATAACGCATCGCAAACTAATGCGTGGCCTATTGAAACTTCATCAAGATGAGGAATATGTTGTTTGAGGAATTTCAGATTATGCAGATCAAGGTCATGCCCTGCATTGATACCCAGTCCAAGTTCTTTTGCTTTATTGGCCGCATCAACATAAGGCTTAACTGCCGGGTAAAGATCACCTTTTGAATTACTCAAGGTCTCATGTTGCTTGGCATATCCTTCTGTATATAATTCGATGCGGTCTGTTCCGGTTTGTGCAGCACCCTCAATCATCTCCATAATCGGGTCAACAAAAATTGAAACCCTGATGCCTGCTTTTTTGAAAACAGGTATGATCTCTTTGAGGTAGTCTTTATGCCTGATCGTATCCCATCCGTGATCTGAAGTTAATTGCCCCAATTCATCCGGTACAAGTGTTACCTGGTGGGGTTTCACTTCCAAAACAAGATCAACAAACTTTTGTTCCCTGCAATTGCCCTCAATATTGAATTCGGTGGTGATAATATTTTTGATCTGCCTTACATCATCATAGCGAATATGTCTTTCATCAGGACGGGGATGAACGGTTATACCATCTGCACCGAATAGTTGTGCATCTATAGCAGCTTTTACGACATCAGGATTGTTTCCACCACGACTATTACGTAACGTAGCGAATTTGTTGATGTTTACAGAAAGCTTAGTAATGTGATTCATTAATCAAAGATATAAATTGAATGGGGTTCGCATGTTGTATATAATCATAGAGCTTCGCCGCAGCGTTTGCAAAACCTTGCATCACTGTCGTGTCCTTCTTTACCACAGCGTGGACATACCTGGTGAGCATCTTCTTTTTTCCTTGCAGCCAAAGCCATCTCCGTCGTAACAATGCCAGTAGGCACAGCGATAATACCATATCCCAGGAGCATGATAAAACTTGCTATGAATTTTCCCAGAGGAGTAACCGGGGAAATGTCTCCATAACCCACTGTAGTGATAGTAACAATTGACCAATATATACTATCAGGTATACTGGAAAACCCGTTTTGGCCAGCTTCAACCAGATACATTAACGAACCAAGAATAATCACCAGCATCAAAACGATCAACATGAAAATGCTGATCTTCCTAAGGCTACCTTTTACCGCAGCGCCCAGAAAACGCATTTCAGAGAGATAGTGATTGAGTTTAAAAATCCTGAATATACGCAGCAGCCTAAGTGCTCTAAAAACAAGTAACGATTGAGATCCGGCAAAGAAAATACTCAGGTAGCTAGGAATGATCGCAAGCAAATCGATAATACCAAGAAAACTGATCATGTAAGATATCGGGCGTTTTATACTGATAAGCCGTAACAGGTACTCAATCGTGAAGATGATAGTGAACATCCACTCCAACACGTAAAAAAAATTCCCATATCGTTCATGCCAGGCATCTATACTATCAAATACAACTACAAGAATGCTAGCAATGATCAGTATCAATAATGAAACGTCGAATGTTTTGCCTGCGGCAGTGTTTGATTCATAGATAACCTCATGAAGTCTGAATTGCCAGGATCGAGGAGGTGTCTTTTGCATAGTTGATCTAGTGAAGGCTAATGTTTATCTGCTAAAGTTAATGTATAAAAAATCCCGCAGTTTGCGGGATAAGTTAAGGAGTGAAATCATTATTTCCAGAGTACAAGAATAAGACTGGCGATTGTCATTCCAACAACATGATATAATCCATCGATAAGATGAATACTGAATGGCTTTTTCAGGTACAATGAATTAATGCTGATAATAGGCACAGCAAAACCGACTCCGAAAAACAATCCGAATTTAATAGCATGCATTGTCTCTGAAATTGGAGTGAGCCTGTAAATAACCGCAAGAGCGGTGGTTATTATAAAAAAGAAAATAAAAGATCCGATCATGATAGCAGCCACACCTTTTTTCATTTCAGGATCATTCACATTTACTTTATGTCCTTTGATCCATGCTTTAGAGAATAGAGGACCATACCAGAGAGCGCCTAAAGCGAAATATGCAACAGTTGCCACTAAAATGTGTAACCAGTTAAGGTTTGATAAGACCTGTTGAAACATAAGCAGTTTTTTGGGAGTTAATTAATAATGACAAGATAATAAATGATTTTATTATTTCCTGCTGACAAAATAAATGATAATACAAAGTAGAATACCAATTGCAGAGGCGATAGCAATCTTATACATATTCCACCTGATACGCCATTTATGATCATCCATTGCTTTTTGGAGGTGCTTGAGGTCTTCTTCAGAACTTATTTTTCGCAATTCTCCCATAATATTTTTGAACTGCGATAAGTTTAATGGTTTAGCTATTTCGAGAACATATTTTATCACCTCCCGTACAGTATCGTTTTCTACTGTTGACTGTAAGATCTGAATGTTTCTCTCAGATAAAATTTCCAATAATTGAAATTGAATCTTGTCCAGATTAAGCCGATGCGGATCTTGTATCTGCAGCTTGGCATGTATGACTTTTATCTTCTGTAATACCTGGTACGGCGTTAAGAACTCTTCTTTTTTATAAGAGAAATTATCAAAGGTGAGATTGTACTTTTTTCTTTTGGTAGGATCTACCAGCGTTTCGTATGCTTCTTTGATATCTTCAAACCTGGTCTTTGCCGTGTCATTTCTGGCTTTATCCGGATGATAAAGATGAGCCAATCTCCTGTAAGCCTTTTTGATCTCAACACTCGTCGCTGTATAACTTACGTTCAGTATCTTATAATAATTCTTCTTTGACATTACTGTTGTGCAAGATAAAAAATAGGCACATAGGGTTACTATGTGCCTTGTAATTCTATGGAAGAGGTTTTTACCAGATCCTGACTCTTGCACTATCTGCAATGAACATCTTATGCTCAGGTTTTACTCCAAATGTTTCGTAGAAAGCATCTACATCTGCGAAGGGGCCATTTACGCGGAATTTGCCTGGTGAATGAACATCAGTCAACACCTGATCTCTCAATGATTCAGGTCTTCTATGGCCCAGCCATCCAAGAGCATACCCCATGAAATACCTTTTAGCCGGAGAAAGGTTTGCTACCATTTGATTATTCCTGAATTGCTCTGTTTTCTTAAATGCGTCCCATCCCAGCAACACACCGCCAAGGTCAGCGATGTTCTCGCCCAAGGTAGCCTTACCATTGATCTTAAAAGTATCTACTACTATATATCCTCCAAACTGCTTTACCATTACATCTGCTCTTTGTTTGAATTTCTCTTCGTCCTGTTTTGTCCACCAGTTGGTGAGGTTGCCTTTCTCATCATACTGCCTGCCCTGGTCATCAAAACCATGGATGATCTCGTGGCCGATCGTTGATGCGCCTGCATAGCCATAAACAACTGCATCATCCAACTCTTCATCCCTGTACCCCGGAACAGTAAAGATCCCTGCAGGTAAAACGATCTCGTTATTTGAAGGGCTGTAATATGCATTGTATTCCTGTGGATTCATGTTCCACTCATCCCTGTCAACTGGCTTTCCAAGTTTGTTGATGTTATAATTGAGCCAGAACACATTTCCATTGATGAGGTTTTGCAGATAGCTATCCGGAGTTACCTGGAGGGAAGAAAAATCTTTCCACTTAGTGGGATAGCCTACTTTCTTTTTCATAGCTGCAAGTTTAACCTGCGCTTTTTGCTTGGTGCTATCACTCATCCAATCCAGTTTCTCAATTCTTTCTTTCAGTGATTGCCTAATGGCTTCTACAAGGTCTTCATAACGTTTCTTAGCAGTTTCATTGAAATATTCTTTTACGTATAGCTGACCTAGCAGTTCGCCCATAACACCCTCTTCATTACGTAATACTCTTTTCCATCTTGGCCTTCTTTGTTTTGCACCGGTGATCATCTTGGTGAAGTTGAATTTCTCAACTCCATATTCTTCAGGTAACGCTTCAGCAAACTGGTCAATGGTATTAAATTTTAAATACGCTTTCCAAACATTCAGTGGTGTAGACTTTATAAACCCGTCTAAAGACTTGTAATATTCAGGTTGCCCAACAATAACAGAGTCAATGTTTTTAATACCAACGGTTGAAAGGAACTTTTCAAGTTGTAATGATGGCGCCAGTTTATAAAAGGCTGTAATGTGCATTTTGTTATAATTCGCATAAGGGTCTCTCAGGTCTTCGATCCTTCTATGCACTTTAGCCATTGCAGTCTCTAATTTCAAAATGTCCGCAGCAGTGGCGGCAGCTTCAGTCTCGTTCACACCGATCTTCACTAATATCTTTGATATATAATCCTTGTATTTATTTAAGATGTTTGTTGATGTACTGTCTGTTTTTAGATAATATTCTCTTTCGCCTAAATAAATTCCGCTTTGCCAGAATTGTGCAGCCATTTGCTCGCTGTTCTTATCATCCTGGGCAATATACATTCCTACTAAAGAACCCATACCAATCTTTTGCAGTTCTGCCATAACATTAGAAAGAGAAGCGGCATCTGTCACTGCATCTATTTTTTCAAAATAGGGTTGTAGTTCGGTTAATCCTCGTTTATCAATGCCAGCACTGTCCATTGCAGCTTTCCAGAAATCACCGATCTTCTGCTCGTTGCTTCCTTTAGCAGCTTCTTTTTTTGCGGCATCTTCGTTTATAGTACGTAAACGTTTTAAATTTTCTTCCACCACAAGATTGGCAATACTCCATCCGCTTTCTTCATCGGGGATAGGATTCTTTTTGATCCAACCTCCATTTGCGTATTCAAAGAAATCTTCACCGGGGTTGATACTTGTATCCATGTTGGCGGCAAGTACATCGGGTTTATTAGAATTAGTTGTAGAAGTATTGCAGGCAAATGCGAAAATTGCCAAAGCGATACAGGGTATTGTCAATCTTTTCATGCAAGAGATTTTTGATTGTAGCTAAACTATGAAAACTACAATGTGTTGGTATGAATTTTATTTCATCGGTAAAATGATAGTATTTGGATTATAATCCCAACCCATAATTCAGGTTGAATAAAGGCATAAGGATTGCACCCAGGATCGCTCCGATTATAAAGTACACAACTATTAATACGACTATGCAGACGATCATGTAGATCACTTTTTTGTCTTCCGGGGTTTTCTTAACCGGGCCAAATCCAAGATACAGCACATAGATTGTGTAAATCGCTGCAATAAGAGAAATCACCCCTGCGATGGATGGAAAAATAGAGAATATTGCCGCAACGAGGCTGGGTGTAGATCCGTATACGACCAGTTGTAATGATCTGCCCATATTTTTTTCTGAACCGAATGAAGGTGCTAAAGCATCCAGAACAAAAGCAGTGATGTATACGCTGAGGACTCCCAGAATAAGTTTTACCAATGCATGATATATACCCCATTCCATGCCAACATATTTATATCCAAAGACAGATACACCGATCAACCCATATCCTACGAACGCTGCGATAGCACCGATAAGCGTTAGAGGAATAAGATAACCCATGATCAGTTGGTTATTATTTGGTTCCTCCGAGGCAACTGTGTTCCACTCGGTCTTAGGACTAAGGATCATATTCTTAGCTCTTTCAATTAAGTTCATGGCAAATGTTTTGGTTAAGTTTCCTCTAATGTAATGAACCGGTGGCTCCTTTGCAATGGCAAATATTGCTATGTGGATTAATTGGTAACAAAGAACAAAAGACTATTTCTTAGTGCGAGAATGTTGCTTATTCAACTCATATAGCCTCGCATATTTGATGAAGCTATAATAGGCAGTCGTCACCGCAATTAACCAACCTTTATACCCATCTAGAAATCCAAGTTTGAAAAAGTATGTTTTGAAGAAGCCAAAAAAGGGAAGTATAACTAACTTGGCGAGGCTCACTTTTTTCCCTCTTGAATGATATTTCTGTGCTGTTATCATAGCAGAGTGCACCATTTTCGTGGTATACTGCCTCGTGTCATCAAAAGAAAAATGATCTACATAGCCCGGTAGTTTTGCATAATTAATGGGTTGGTCACTTCGCAGATCTTCATGAGCTATCTCATGATCCCAGTTTACCATTGTTTTATTGAACAAACGGTTCTTCCAACTTGTCCAATCACTGTAACGTATCCACTGATCGCCGAAGAAATTTTTCCATTGCACTTTATAGATCGTGTGTGCATTAGCTGGTACCCAGTTTTGTAAAGCACTATGCAAAGTGACATCAACTCTTTCATCAGAATCAAGGCTCAGTATCCAATCATATTTTGAAAAGCCAGTAGCTACGTTCTTTGATTTACCATAACCTTCCCAAGGCATACGATGCACCTTAGCGCCATGAGATTGAGCAATAGAGATGGTATCATCTGTGCTACCCGTGTCACATACTATCACATCATCAGTTAAACCTTCCAGACTGAGTAACAAACGACTAATCTTATCTGCAGCATCTTTAGCAACGATAACAATGGAGAATGAAGTTTTGGAATTAGAAGGTTTCATTTGTCTTAAACATGCAAAGTAATAAGATTGTACAACAGCCTAATCAATTCTTTTGAATTCAACAGACAATAATTCCTTTAATTTAAATTCAACTTCTGCAGCTCGTCCTTTCGGGATACCGATTTTCATCAGGCAAAAGAGCTGCATCTCCTGGCTGATCACCTGGCAATTGAACTGACGTACGATGATCATTACATCATTCATCCGAGTGTAGTCAAATTGCAGTTCATAGTTAAGTAGTATCGGTTGCTGGATAATAGGAGTGACCTGCAGCGCCATCGCAGTTGCAGATTTATACGCGTTGATCAATCCTGGAACGCCAAGAAGTGTACCACCAAAATATCTGATAACGATCACTGCGGTGTTGGTGAGTTGTTTACTATCTATTTGATTCAGTATGGGCTTGCCTGCAGTGCCTGAAGGTTCTCCATCGTCATTTACTCTGAAATTGTTTTTATCAAAACCTAATCGATATGCGAAACAGTGATGAGCCGCTTTTGGATGTTCTTTTTTAAAGTTATTCAGTAAGTGCTTAAATGTATCGACTGAATCTATCGGGTGTGCATAAGCCATAAATCTGCTGCCTCTATCCTTAAATTCAGCATGAGAGGGCTTATCTATGGTAAAATAAAATTCTTCGTTATTGTTCATTAGGTCTGAGGTATGTGATCCTGTCTGTAAAAATTTTTTCCTGGCTAAAAATAGTTGATGAAGATAGAGTAGAGGCAGAAAGACCTTCTCCAATTATAAGCGACTCATTTGTTATAATTCTTGCTTCATCCCAACTATTATCGTCGATAAAGGATTGTAATAATCGTGCACCACCTTCGACCAGTATACTTTGAATATTCATCTGGTAACATGCATTAAGTATTTGGTGAATAACATTCGCATCGTGTCCAACCTGGTAATAAAACGTATCGCCATCCTCGCCATGTTGTATCGCATTGAAGATGATGGTTTGTTGTTGCTGATCAAAAACTTTATGTGATTTCGGAAGCTTGAGTTCCGTATCAACGATTAGCCGGATGGGGTGTTTTCCTTTCCATAACCTTGTGTTTAAAGACGGATTATCTTTCATTGCAGTATTTGTGCCTACAAGGACTGCAGTTTCTTCGCTTCTCCATTTATGCACTAAGCGATTTGTAAAATCATTTGAGATCAATAAACGCGATGGGGAAGCAGAAGCAATTTTAGCATCGGCTGTCTGCGCCCATTTTAAGATAATATAGGGGCGATGTTTACTATGAAAAGTAAAAAAACGTTTGTTGAGTTGGCGGCATTCATATTCCATAACACCATTGATCACTTCTATACCTGCAGATCGCAATTTGTCGATCCCTTTTCCATTCACCTCTTTAAAAGGATCCGTTGAGCCGATTACAACTTTTGGAATGTTATGTTGAATGATGAGATCAGTACAAGGTGGTGTTTTGCCGAAATGTGAGCAGGGCTCAAGTGAAACGTATAGCGTTGATTGGGTTAACAGATCGCCATGACCATTCTGTACAGCATTGTTAAGGCAATTTACTTCAGCATGTGGCCCGCCGAATTGTTGATGGTAACCTTCGCCGATCACTTGATCTTCATGAACCAAAACAGCTCCCACCATTGGATTAGGCGCTACATATCCGGCTGCTTCTTGTGCCAGTTCAATGCAACGATGCATATACACTTCGTCTTCCAGGGATCTATTAGCCATTGGCTCAAAAGTAATTGAAAGATGAGTAACATTGCAGCATGGCGATCCATGAAGCGTACCAAAGATTCTTACTGCAGTTATATGAAATATATGACGACAGGGAAGCAGCTAACATCGCTGATATGGTGATAGAACATGTCACCGGTCAAAGAAGGATCGATAGAATAATGTATAAGGATTTGCCTCTTACCGAAATACAACAAGCTCAGTTGGAAAGTATATCTGAAAAATTGTTTTCACATATGCCGGTTCAATATGCTTTAGGAGAGGCATGGTTTGCAGATATGAAATTCTATGTGAATGAAAATGTTTTGATACCAAGGCCGGAAACAGAAGAATTAGTGGAGTGGATGGTAGTGAGCGAAAAGAAAAAAGTAAGTGGTTGCAGTTTGCTGGATATAGGGACAGGGAGTGGATGTATTCCAATTTCTATTAAACGAAAGATGCCTGGCTTAAACGTGGCTGCCATAGACGTAAGTGAACATGCTTTGAAAGTGGCAGCACAAAATGCTAATCAGTTGGAAAGCGATATTAGTTTACTGCAACTTGATTTTTTAGATGAAAGCAATTGGAGTATACTTGGTATGTATGATATTATCGTAAGTAATCCACCGTATGTTAAGTTATCTGAAAGTGGTCAGATGGCTAGTAATGTATTACACTTTGAGCCTCACGTTGCTCTGTTTGTGCCTGACGATGATGCATTGTTATTTTATAAAAAGATCGCTGCCTTTGCGAAAACGCATTTGAAAAAAGATGGGTGTATATTTTTAGAGATCAATGAACAACTAGGGCAGGAAGTGGTTGCTTTATATAAACAAAACGGTTATGCCGTTGAGCTAAAAAAAGATATGCAAGGAAAAGACAGGATGGTAAAAGCTACTTTGTAAAGATGAGCAGGTGAGCGCTCTTCTTTTTATTCTTTTTGTCGTAGAGGACAACATTTGCATCACAATTCTTTTGATTTGCTTCTTTAGGAATCTGTAATTGCAATAATGCGTAGTGCGTTTTCAGATTTTCATTGTAAGATGCTTTTTGAAAATCAAATACATCAGGCCTTCGCTTAATAACACCATTCTTTTTAGAAATATGGTAAATTATGAATCTTCCGTCTAACTCAACAGGTTCACTCTCAAAAAAACCAACTAATAACACCTCTTTGCCGGACAAACAACCCAGGCGATATGGAAGCTGATATGAATGTTCTTTTGGCTTAACCGTTTTATACAGTTTGAAACCCGTGGACTTATACGATTCAATAAAACCTTTAATCGTTTTGTCTGTAACCTGTGAACGTACAGATAACGTTACTGCGATCAACAGAAGGGTATAGAATATTTTCATACAAATTAGGGCTTAACGTTGGCTACCACTTTGGCGCCGGCTCTTTTTGCTGCAGCCATGATCTTAAAGAAGCTTCCTGTATACGAAATAGTGTCTGCGTTGATAACAACAGCTGGGGTATCCATAAACGCTCTTGCTTTTCTCACTTCGTCGCTGATCATTGAATCAAGCATGTTATCAGGAATGATTCGCTGGCCGAGGTATATCTTATTTTCTTTATCAATAGAGACAGTGATATTTTGTTTTGAACGTGTATCGCCTTTTCCTTTGGGGTTGTTTACTCTTACAATATTGGGATTGGCGAGTGTAGAAACGATGAGAAAGAACAAAAGCAAAATGAACAGGATATCATTCAATGCTCCTGTGTGCACTTCTGGGTGGGCTCTTAATCGTTTTCTGATGTCCATTCAGCTTATTATTAAAGGTACCTTGCTCAATTTAATTGTTACAGTTGAAGTGTGCGACGCAACAGGTGCTTAATGCATATTGTATCGCTGGCTTCATAAAAATTATCGTGTAGGCTCCTGCAGAATGTCTAAAAATTCTGAACTGGCACCTTCCATTTTATTGGCTGTTTTATCGATCTGGGTAGTGAGATAATTATGTCCTACATAAGCGATCAAACCAATGATCAAACCTGTGGCGGAGGTGATCATCTTAGTGTATATACCCCCAGCGATGGTATTGAGAGTATATTCACCAGTAGAGGCGATGCCATAAAACAACTGCACCATTCCAATAATAGTTCCAAGGAAACCGAACATAGGTGCGATACCTGAAATGAGTGAAAGGATAGATAAGTTCCTTTCCATTTTATACATCTCAAGCTTTCCAACATTCTCCATGCTTTTCTCTATGGAATCGATAGGCTTGCCGATACGTTGAATGCCTTTATCAATGATTCGAGCAACGGGATTGTTGGTGTTTTTCGCCAATGAACGTGCGGCCGCAATATTGCCTGTAACAATATTATCACGGATGATGTTCATGAAATTGTCTTCAATCTTTGAAGCTTTCCTGATAGCGATCGCTCTTTCAAAAAAAACATACACCGCAGCGATCAGTAAAGCATAAAGTGGATACATGATCCAGCCACCTTGTTGCAACAGTTCCCATAAACTGATCTTTTCTGCAGTTTGATTAGCTGCATTGGCTACGGTAGAAGCAGTATCTGTCACCTGTAATAAAATGCCCATGTAAGATTTTTATTGATAAAGTAAATGTACTCGCAACAAGCAAATGAACGACCAATGTGTGAATAAATTTCGGAGTATGAGTATTTTAGGAAAGCTTTTACACAAGCGGTGTACAATGGATTCTTAGGAAATTTGTTTCTGTGTTATCTCTTCATAAAGGCTTTGTATCAATCCATCTGCTAACCCGATCTTGGGTACGTGTATCTCGTCGATATTTGCCCAACGCATAACGTTCATATAGATCAACAGTGCAGGTACTATTACATCAGCCCGGTCTTCACGAATTTTATAAAGCCGCATTCTATCATCCAATGAAACACTGGAAAGCTCTTTATAATAATCTTTCAACAATTCAATGTGTAATGACTTTCCTTCTTTTCTTTTACTCAGCGAAAATACTTTGTTGATATTGCCACCCGAGCCAATAGCGATCATCGGTAAAGCACTTTTTGTGTTGCTTTTGAGATGATCTTTCATTTCATCCCAGGCTTTCTCATCTACCAGGCCTTTGAGCAAACGAATTGTACCTATGTTGAATGATTCTTTGTACTTAAGTTTGCTGTCATCAAAAAAAGTGAGTTCCGTACTACCACCACCCACATCTATGTAGAGGTAGGAGTGTTGCTTATCGAGGTTCTCAGCAATATGGTTTTCGTATATGTAAGATGCTTCTTCATCACCGGTGATCACTTTTATATCGATACCTGTTTCAGCTTTTATAGTGTTAATGATCTCTGTGCTATTGGCTGCATCTCTCATTGCTGAGGTTGCACAGGCTTTCAAATGTTTTATTCCATATGCATTCAGTAAATGACGGTATGCCTTCATCGTTTGCAACACCATATCTTTTTTTGTAGAACTGATCTCGCCTCTTTCAAATACATCAAACCCCAGTCGCAACGGAACTCTTACAAGGTTTATTTTGTTGAACTGTGGTGCATTATCTTCTATAGTGACCTCTGCGATCAATAAACGGGCGGCATTACTTCCTATATCGATAGCGGCTAACTTCAAGGCATTCATTTCTATGTAATAAAATCACATCAACCTCATTTCTCAGGTCGAAAATACATAAATCCAACAGCGCATCATATGAAAGATGTCGTGTTATAGCTAATTGCACTGGCCTAACAGCCAATAAAGCAATATAAAAATGAGGATAGTGCTGAAGCAGCCACCGCCTAACTTTTTTGCACCATAGCCTGCTATCAGTGCCCGGAAAAATTTGTTCATGTAAATGGTTTGAAAGAGTAGAATAATGTAACAGCGTAATTGAAAATCAAGCTTCTTGCCAATTTCAATTGTTTCAAACCATATCTGTAAGTGTTCAATTCTGATTCGATGAACTGATTCTTTGTTGCACGATCTGTTTCACAGTTTCTACAAGATGGTCATGATTTTTAAAATGCCTGGTGGGAGTTAGCTCGTTATTCTGTAGCTTAAAACCAATGCAATCATCAACTTGTTTTATCAATTCTTCATCATTAAAATAAAACCAGTGGTAGTGAGGCTGAAGATTTGTACTGCTAATAATATAACCTGTGTGTTTCTTTCCGTCATACGTAAATACTATCTGGTTCATCTCCTTGCTCGTTTATAACTGCAAGTTAGATAGGGCTTTTTCGCAATACAAGTATTGCAGATTAATTAAATATGAAGAACTATTTAAAAACGACTTAATGAATATCAAGAAGCATTAGCATCGTTTACTTTATTACTTCTATTTTTTGAGCCGCTTCTTAATGTGTTCATAGCTGGTGAACAATTCAGCAGCAATTTCAATGGCATATTTTTTCGGGCTGTTTGATGCTTTCTCAGGAGGGCATATTATTAAGCTAAAAGCAGAGGTTTATGCTAGCAATGAATTACAGGGGCCCGTTCAGGGTTCGCTTACAGAAAGACCGGCCGGAGCCAAGGATCGAACATCCGATGGATGCAGTTGTTCGCGTTACACGTTCCTGCATCTGTGGTTCTGATCTTCATTTATATCATGGATTAGTTCCCGATACAAGAGTTGGAATGACATTCGGTCACGAGTTTACCGGTGTGGTAGAAGAAGTTGGATCAGAAGTGAAGAATCTTAAAGTTGGCGATCGAGTACTGGTACCTTTTAATATTGCCTGTGGTTCCTGTCCTTTCTGTAAACAGGAATTATTTGGTAATTGCCATGAAAGTAATCCGATGGCAACAGCAGTTGCTGGTATTTACGGGTACTCACACACTGCGGGTGGTTATGATGGCGGGCAAGCAGAATACGTTAGAGTGCCCTATGCAGATATAGGGCCGACTGTTATCCCGGATTGGATGGACCTGGATGATGCCGTCCTACTTACAGATGTGGTACCTACTGGCTACCAGGCGGCAGAAATGGGTGGAATAAAGAAAGGCGATACAGTAGTTGTATTTGGCGCAGGCCCTGTTGGTATCATGGCCGCTAAATGTGCATGGCTGTTTGGCGCCGGACGAGTGATCGTAATTGATGAATTGGATTATCGGCTGGAATTTGTGAAGAACTATGCACAATGTGAGGTTTATAATTTCAGATCACTAGGCGATGTTGTATTGTTCTTGAAAAAAACCACAGATTATTTCGGGGCCGATGTATGTATCGATGCAGTAGGTTGTGAAGCTGCCGGTGATAATTTTCAAACGATCACTGGAAGAAAACTTTTACTGCAATCAGGGTCCGCTACTGCATTAGAATGGGCGATCAACGGAGTGAAGAAAGGAGGAATCGTTTCAATTGTTGGAGTTTACGGTCCTATCGCAAACATGGTTCCTATCGGAAATGTACTCAATAAAGGGCTTACCATCAGAGCTAACCAGGCATCAGTAAAGCGGTTACTTCCAAGGTTGATCGAACATGTTAAAAATGGAATCATCAATCCTAAAGAGATCATTACACATAGAGTTCCACTCGAGGAAGTTTCAGAAGCGTATCACATCTTCTCTGCAAAGAGAGATAATTGTATCAAACCAATTTTAATTCCGCCAAGAGCTGCGGCATAAAATATAATCTATGGAAAACGATATCATGCAAAGACAGGGTACTGCACAGGCTGCCGACCAGGATAATATGGAGCAGAAGTATGCACACATCAAAGGATGGGGCATTGATGCCGATCCCGATAATGAGCCGACGTACCCTATGAAAAAATATACAGGTGATGATCATCAAAGAATACATTATAACAGGCCTCCGCTTCAACCTGTAAATACCGAGGTATTACATTCGAATGAACGGCCTAATGTTACTGCCGCATTTGGTACATCATGTCCGCCTTCGGGATTAAGTGGTTCCATTCGCCGCAAAGCTTTTGAATACAGCGAAGGCCAGTGGAGGCATTGGTTGATGCTGATTCTTGCCGACAGAGTGAATATGGTGGAAGGTATTATCGACGATTTTAAAAATGGCCATATACCGAATATCATAGCAGAAAGAGGCTGGACAGCCGAATGGAAATATAATAGGAAAAATTTTGTAAAGAATATGGCTATCGGTGTTGCCGTGACTGCAGCGATAGGTGCATTACTCTACAATAAGAATTTGCGCAAAGCAATATCAGGTAAATAAATAGTTTTTCCAGGTTAACATCAGGCAGTACTAATTCAGTACTGCTTTTTTATTGTAAGATTCATAACATTGCGATAATTCAACTGCGCTATGAAGTATCGCAAGCTGGTTTTATTCTTTGCCTCTATTGTTTTGCTGGTTTTATTTTTTCTTTTACCAGCTAACAAGTACTGGCTTAATAAAAGAATATTCGGCTATAGTAAGGAGTTTTTAAGTCAAAAAGATCATCTAAGTCTTGAGTATAGGAAAGCAAAGAGATTTGGTAATCATTATATATACTCAAAACAAATTGCAGATAGCATCAAGGAAAAACACAGGGAATTTATATTGATTCCCCCAACAAGTTATTTTGAAAAGAACGGAATAAAATACAATCCACCTGAGCCCAGTGTATTTTATTATTTCACTGGTTTACGAACAGTTACTATAAAAAGCCCGTACGTGATGAAGGCTACCCGGTTGGTAGTAGTAAGGAATGAACAAATAGTGGTTGAAAAAATTACAGATATAGTTGCCATTGCAGATTCTATAAACTCATGGAAAAGGAAATAAGATGGTTATTCTAATGATTATATTGTTATTGCTGATCCAGGTAGTTATTGGAACAGCTATTCTCATAAAATTTAGAGTTGCGTTCAATACCTTCTTCTTTTTTTCGCTTTCAGCTTTATTGGGTGTTGCAGTTTTTTCGATTATTCCTTTTCTACTGCAATTAATGTATGTACCGATCACAGCGTTTACAATCTTTGGTTCGATCTCATTACTCGTCTTACTTGCTTTGTTTATAATTCTTAGATCGCAAAGAGGCATGAAGGGATCAATGGTTGCATCGAAGCTATCTTTTCAGTTATACGAGCTTCCCTTTTTATTAATAATACTATACCTGGTAGCTATCAGTGCCTGGCGATGCTTTTATTTGCCACCTACTCCGTTCGATGCTATATCAGGCGGTGAACTTGTTGCTGAATACGCTATCAGGGAAAAGACGATGATCAACTCTGCTTTTTCAGTTGAGTCGAGTGGTAATACACTAAAGCCTCCTTTCTTAACATCATTGCAGGTCATCTATAAAATGGCCGGAATTCCCTTTGGACAAGTATGGTTGATCAACATTGTTATATGCTTTCTCGTCATTTTATACCAGCAGCTAATACAGGCATTGCATAAAATAATAGCAGGGTTTTTACTCGTTGCTTTTGTTGCTATTCCCGAGATGTATGGCTATACTTACATGGCTTTATATGATTATAGCAATGCTGTCTTTTTTTTCGTTTCAATCTTTTTTTTCGTTCAATTTTTTATTTGGGAACATCGTTCATACTTCTGGTTGTCCGCATTACTGATGGCAATCGCAACTTATATACGTCCGGAAATGCCGGCTTTGATATTAATGATCTTGCCGTTGATCTTCTTTCACCAGATAAACAATAAGCATCCGCTCCTGAAAAGTATTATCACCGCTTTGGTTTTTGCTATCCCATCGATGCTTACCTATTTAATTTCGGTAACACTTTACATCAATTTCTACCTGCCGCAGGAATACAGTGTTTCAGAGCAGATCAACCCCGATCTGTGGAGCTTTTTTGCGGCTTTTAACAGTATCACCAAAGCAAACAGTGCACTTATATTCAGTAAGAACGGGGTGGAATACTACAGTTATTTTATATATTTTTTCCTGGTGCTATTAGCATTGGAATTTATTTTCAAAAAAAAGATCACCAGAAATGCCAGAAGCTATTTATATGCAATAGCCGTAGTTTATCTTGCATATCCATTATTGAATCATTTATTACCCGGGCTCACCATTGAGAACTCCGTTAAACGAGGATATTTTAAGATGTTCCCATTGATGGTGATGTATTGCTGTAACAATGCTCTTTTAATTGATCTTTCTACTAAGATCAAAAGATGGGAAAGCAACTCAATATAAAACAGGAACTATAAGCTGATGTATTCCTTCAGGTGGTTAATCGTTTCCTGCTGAGAAAGGATAGTTTCTTTAACCACATCGCTCATTGAAATGATGCCCAATAGCTCGTCTGCCAAAAAAACCGGTAGATAACGGATGTTATTTTCAGTCATCAGGTGCATGCAATGATCAATGGTATCATGAGGAGATACTCTCGGCAGATCAGTGGTCATTATCTCCTGAACCAATGTATCTGTTGAACTTTTTCCTTTCAATACAACTTTCCTTGAGTAATCTCTTTCTGTTACAATGCCGAGGTATTTACCTCCATCCATTACCATTACTGAGCCTATATTCTTTTCTGCCATGCGCTGTAATGCATCTATTACCGTGGTAGTTGGCTTTACACTTTCGATAGTTGAAGTTTTCCGGGAGAGGATCTTGTTTACCTTGTTCATAAGCTGGTTTCGTTAGAAGTTGGCAAAAGATACAAAATAAAATCCCTCTAAAAACTGACCTGCCGATATTTTCTAAGCGGCCTTAAGTAGCGAGGACCTTTGCTGGTTTGAAACCGGGTGGGTACTTGCCTCCAATTATTATTAAGATTCTTCCATACCATGAAGTGTAAATGAGGTGTTGCCGAGTAACCCGTTTTTCCACTTAAGGCGATCACTTGTCCCTGCTTAACTGAGTCACCCAAATTCACTAATACTCCATCTTTTTGAAGGTGCCAGTAACCCGCTCTTGTACCATCTTCATGCTGAATGACGACAAGATTGGCGTACTGGCGAAACTTCCGGTTCCATCCGCCTTTGGTATTGCTTTCCTGGAGCCGGATGACTACACCATCTCTCGCAGCGGCGATCTCAGTTCCTTTTTTCATTTTGAAATCAAGTGCCGCCCTGTTCTTATGGGAGAACCTGCTGAAGTAACCCTGTATCACACGGTAAGACTTCCCTTCGGGATAAGGCAGTGCATATATATAACTGGTATCTTCTGTGACCTTACCACTTTGCAGGTCTCGTATCATTTTGCGTTGCGGATCTTTGCTCACCGAACAAGAAGTAATTAACCAGGCGATTGAAATAACGATACCAGTCTTAAGGTGCATGCGGCAAAAATAGGTAACGGTAACAGATTTATCTGGTGCTACTGAATACCGCTTATCGAATTAGTCGCAGGCAATTCTAAACTACCATCACCCTGTTATTCCAGCCCTTTCATAAACTCCTTAACCGCTTCCAGGTTTTTAGGAGAGAGTGTTTTGAGTTTATCACCTACATGAAATTCGGTTTGTTTTACTACTAAGTTTTTCAGCGGATGCTTTTCTATATCGGTGATGTCTTTGCCGGGTGTCCAGGCGATCAGTTCGTTAGGGGTGCAGTTTAACACGGTGCATAATTTTTCAAGATGCACCATGTCTAAGAGCCTGCGGTGATTACCTAATAAACGGAGAGCAGTATACCGTGGAAAGCCTTGTTTTACCAGCCAGTTACTGTGTTTTTCAACACCTTTATCCGACAGGATCTGGCGGAGGTTGAGTTGTAACATAATTCAGATGTTTAGGGTTTACAATAGTTGCGTGCCAAAATTAGCCGGTCTGCAACAACTACCGCATTAAGATGTTGACGTTTAGCAATTGGAATAACAGCACTGGAGCATAGAATAACAGCACTGGAGCATAGAATAACAGCACCAGAGTATAGAACCACAGCACCGGAATAAAGAATAACAGCACCGGAATAAAGAATAACACCACTGGAAAAACTAATGACGGCACCAGAACAACGAATGACAGCATTAGAATGTCGAACGACAACAGTAGCGTAAAGATTAACCCCACTGGAGTATCGAATTACAGCACCAGAACAAAGAATGACAACATTAGAATAGCGAACGACAACAATGGTATAAAGAAGAACCGCACCGGAGCATAGAATCTCTTATAAATAAAGCTTTATTATTTCAACAGCTTCTTAATTCTTAAGGTCAGCTCCATCAAACTAACAGGTTTGCGCAGGTAATCATCGGCACCCAGTTCAAAGGCTTCCTGTATATTTTCTTCCTGGCCTAGCGTGGTAAGTACAAGTATGGGAATATGTTTGAGCTGCTCATTTTCACGCACTTTTCCTATCACCTGCATACCCGACAGCATGGGCAGAAGAATATCCACCACGACAAGGTTGGGCTTTTCTCTTTCGATCATTTCCAGCCCATCCATTCCGTTAGAACTTCCCACCACTTCATACCCTTCCTTCTTGAGCTTGAGGGTAAGGGTGTACAAGATAGTGTCGTCGTCTTCTATGATGCCGATCTTCATAAATAGGGGAGTGAAGGTATAAAAACATCAGCCTTGTTGATTGGAATTGATGTCTTACACATGTTCTAACGCTTCCTTGTCTTTTTCCTACTTTTACCGCTCCAAAACAAACTATGCAACGCATTTGTTTATTTCCCGGCACTTTCGATCCCGTAACGCTTGGCCACGTAGATATTGTAGAACGCTCCCTCAGCCTTTTTGATAAACTATATATTGGTATTGGCTCCAATGCCAACAAGCAACCGATGTATAGCGACGAGCAAAGGCTGGAGTGGATACAGGAAATATTTAAAGATGAGCCGAGGGTAGAGGCATTGATCTATGATGGTCTTACGGTGGAATGCTGCGCTAAGATCAACGCGAAATATATCCTGAGGGGCATTCGATATGTAAGCGATTTTGAATATGAGAAGGTGATCGCTGATATGAATCGCAGCCTTGATCCACAAATAGAAACCATATTCCTCACCTGTATGCCCCAGTTTACTTCTGTTGCTTCCACACTCGTGAGAGATGTTATCAGGAACGGGGGAGATGCAACGCCTTTCCTTCCTGAAGTGGTAAGAAAAGCTGTTTACGGAAAATAGTACTTATGTCTATCTGGTTTAAAAAAGATGTATCGCTGAACGATTTTGCGCATTGGCCGAAAGACACCATGAGTGAACATCTTGAAATGAAATTCACGGAAATAGGAGATAATTACCTGAAGGTCTCAATGCCTGTTAATAATAAAACCAAACAACCTTATGGCTTGCTGCACGGTGGGGCATCAGTGGCACTGGCTGAAACGATAGGGAGTGTAGCTTCTGCTTTGGTTGTGGACCATACTAAATTCTTTTGTGTAGGATTAGAGATCAATGCGAATCATGTACGCAGTGCAAGAGAAGGCCTGGTGATCGCCACTTGTACACCTATACATTTAGGGGCATCAACACATGTGTGGGATATTAAGATACATGATGAGAAAGAAAAACTGATATGCATTAGCAGGCTTACGGTAGCTGTGTTACCGAGAAAGGATAAATAAAAATCCCGCCATTACAGCGGGATCTTTTATGTTAAGCCTTAACAGGCTTCTTCTTTGTTTTTGCGGCAGCTTTCGCATCGCATTTCTCTTTGCAGTCTTTATCTGCTTTGCATTTTTCTTTGTCTTTGCACTTGTCTTTACAAGCTGTTGCACATTCTTTCTTACAAGTTGGATCCTGTGCATTCACAGTTGCTGCAGATAATGATGCAGCCAATAATACCAGAAATAATTTTTTCATTTGATGATTTGTTTAATGATTAAAAAAAGTCAATCGCATATTCATTAAACGAAGTCGGGAGGTTGTATAAGCCCTTCCACAATGGGATCTTGCCAGAGTGACTGGCGATATAAATTAAATGACGGTTGTTCTGTCATTTCACTAAAACGAAATTTAGAAAGCTGTTGCAGCGGTACCATCACCTGGAAGCATGAAACAAGCTGGCAGGTACCTTCGCTGGTTTTGCAGCATTTCATTTCCATGGATGCTTCATCACACGAATCAGTCTCTTCTACCGCACATTCCGCTATTTGTTCTTTGGGTAATGTTACGGTTATGAAGATGGGCACGTTCGATAGGAACAGGGCCAGCATCGGTATGAAAAACAAATATTTCACCACCACAAATGTATAGCTAGGTTCCTTATCTGTATGATTTTCATCAAGTGATAATGCCATTTAAATAATCAATTACATTTGACGCCACAGATCGCTGCTATGAGTAAAGAACCATTTCATTTGGATAAAGGCTGGCTGAGCTTTGAACAGGTAAAAGAGATTTTTGAGAATGATCTTCCGATTGCTGTTTCTGACGAAGCCGCATCTTCCATACAAAAATGCAGGGAGTATTTAGATAAAAAAGTAGAAGGCTCTGATGAATTGTTTTACGGTATCAATACCGGATTTGGATACCTTCAGAATGTAGCGATCGATAAAGGCCAGGTAGAACAACTGCAGTATAACCTGCTGATGTCTCATGCCTGCGGCCTGGGTGAAGAAGTGCCCGGAGAGATCGTGAAGCTGATGCTGATGCTGAAAGTAAAATCGTTAAGCTATGGGCATAGTGGCGTGCAGATAGAAACGGTGCAAAGATTGATCGACATGTACGTTTATGATGTATTGCCTGTCATTTACACGCAGGGTTCGTTAGGCGCATCCGGTGATCTTGCCCCGTTAAGCCATTTGAGTTTGCCATTGATTGGAATGGGAGAGGTGGTTTATAAGAATAACAGATCTGCTGCAAAAGATATCGTTCAGCAAATGGGTTGGAAGCCGGTTCAGTTAAGAAGTAAAGAGGGGTTGGCTTTGATCAATGGAACTCAGTTCATGACCTCCTACGGTATGTGGTGTTTGATGAAAGCCGAGCGATTGCTGAAACTAGCGGATCTCATTGCAGCTTTATCATTCGATGCTTTTGATTGCGTATTATCTCCTTTGCATGAAAGCATTCATCGCATTCGTCCGCATAAAGGACAGGTAGCAACTGCTGCAAAACTGAGAGAATATTTGCAAGGCAGTAAAATAGCTGCACAGCAAAAACAGCAGGTGCAGGATGCGTATAGCTTCAGGTGTATTCCGCAGGTGCATGGAGCGAGCAAGGATGTTTTTGAAAATGTGTTGAATGTGTTTTTAACGGAGATCAACTCAGTAACAGATAATCCCAATATTTTTCCTGATGAAGATGTGATAGTGAGCGGTGGTAACTTTCACGGTCAGCCTTTGGCGCTGCATTTAGATTTTTTGTCTATCGCCATGAGTGAGATAGCCAACATCAGCGAACGAAGAACTTACCAATTGATCAGCGGGCAAAGAGGTTTACCCCCTTTCTTAGTAAACGAGCCGGGATTGAATTCCGGTTTCATGATACCCCAGTACACGGCAGCAGGCATCGTGAGTGAGAATAAGCAATTGTGTACACCATCGAGTGTTGACTCTATCCCCAGCAGTAACAACCAGGAAGATCATGTGAGTATGGGAGCGAATGCAGCAACGAAATGCTACAGGCTTATCAATAACGTTGAGAAAGTTTTAGCAATTGAATTAATGACTGCTGCACAGGCGTTGGAATTCAGGAGACCTTTGAGGAGTTCACCGGTTATTGAAAAATTCGCAGGCGAATTCAGAGCGAAAGTGAGTTTTAATGAGAAGGATAGAATTTTGCATGATGATATGATGCAAGCAATTGAATTTATAAGAACCGTTACTGTTGAATAGTGCTAAGAACGTACAAGTGTGCGACGCAACAGGAGGTCAATTAAAATACTGAAGCTGGCCCATAAAAAAATAATTATGTCAACTACTACATATACACGATACGACGTAAACAAATACAAAACACCAACCGGCACAGAACTGAATTGCAAAGGGTGGATACAGGAAGCTGCATTGAGAATGTTACTAAACAACCTTGATCCTGTAGTGGCAGAAAGACCAGATGACCTTATCGTATATGGTGGAAGAGGAAAAGCGGCGAGGAGTTTTGAAGCGTTAGACAACATCATCGCAGCGTTGAAAGTATTAGAGAATGATGAAAGCCTTTTGGTACAAAGTGGAAAGCCCGTTGCTATTTTAAAAACACATAAGGATGCTCCAAGGGTGCTGATATCCAATTCACAACTTGTTCCTAAATGGGCAACATGGGAGCATTTCGATGAACTGGAGAAGAAAGGATTGATGATGTATGGCCAGATGACTGCAGGCTCATGGATATACATCGGCTCGCAGGGTATTGTGCAGGGAACGTATGAAACATATTCCGCAGCGGCTGACAAACACTTTAACGGCACCCTGAAAGGAACGTTGAATGTAACCGCAGGCCTCGGTGGAATGGGTGGTGCTCAACCTTTGGCTATCACAATGAATGAAGGAGTGGCGTTGATAGCAGAAGTAGAAGGGTGGAGAGTAGATAAACGTTTGGAGACAAGATATCTTGATGAGAAGTTCAATGATATTGATGCTGCCATTGAAAGAGCTTTAGAAGCAAAGCAAAAAGGTGAAGCAGTGAGTATTGGCGTGGTATGCAATGCAGTGCTGTTGTTGCAAAGACTAATTGATAAAAATATTATTCCGGATACGCTTACTGATCAAACCTCTGCACATGATCCGTTGATCGGTTACGTGCCGCATACTTTGAGTAATGAACAGGCGAATGTGTTGCGTAAAGAAAATCCTGATCAATACATAGAAAGAGCATATGACAGTATGAAACTGCATGTGGAACTAATGATAGAATTGCAACGTAGGGGAGCCATCACTTTTGATTATGGCAATAATATCAGAGCAAGAGCCAAAGAAAGAGGCTTGCAAAATGCATTTGATTTTCCCGGTTTTGTTCCTGCATATATCCGTCCGTTGTTCTGTGAAGGAAAAGGTCCGTTTCGTTGGGCTGCGTTGAGTGGGGATCCGGATGATATTGCTGTGACAGATGAAGTGATCGCTAACATGTTCCCGGAAAATAAATCTTTACAACGCTGGTTGAAACTGGCTAAGGAAAAAATTGCGTTCCAGGGATTGCCTGCAAGAATATGTTGGTTGGGACAAGGTGAAAGAGAAAAAGCAGGTCTTGTATTTAATGAACTGGTGAGAACAGGAAAAGTAAAGGCGCCGATCGTAATTGGAAGAGATCATCTTGATACGGGCAGCGTTGCGTCTCCGAATAGAGAAACCGAAGCTATGATGGATGGCAGCGATGCGGTAGCCGATTGGGCAGTATTGAACTTACTGGTGAACACAGCAGGTGGTGCAAGCTGGGTGAGTTTGCATCATGGTGGCGGAGTAGGGATGGGCTATAGTATTCATGCGGGCATGGTCATTGTTGCGGATGGTACGGATGATGCAGCTGCAAGATTGAGCAGAGTATTGAGGAATGATCCGGGAATGGGCGTGATACGACATGCAGATGCAGGTTATGATATAGCGAAGGAAACTTTGAAGAAGAATGATCTTGATTTTACAGAGCGGTTATAATTCTTTGAGGGCTCTTATTGAACGAATAAATAAAAAATGGCTCCTGTAACAGAAGCCATTTTAAGAATATGCAATGGATTGGTTACATACCACCCATCATACCACCGTTGTCATCTTCCTGCCTGTTATTCTTACGTTTAAAGAGATTTACATCGAACTTACCAAATCTCCAGTTCAGGTTTAATCTCAATACCTGCGGATCTCTTCTTCTTTCCGAATCCTGTACAAAGAATTCAGATTCAGAATGCGTAGCAAATAACTGCGTTCTTAAAAAGTCATTCATGCTGAGATTTACTGAAACATTATTACCACCTTTCAATGTCCATTCTTTCCTGATGGCTATATCAAAACTATAGCGAGGTTTGATGTATCCCTGTGCAGTAGTTTGCGAACCGCCACCAAACATACCACCACCTCCGCCACCGAAGCCGCCACGTCCGCCGCCGCGTCCACCTTCATTAGGTAAAACGGTTTTGGCGTAGTAGTCAGCCGAAAGCTGCATGGTTAGGCCCTGTGCAATTTTGATACTGTTATTCCATTTTACAAACCAGCTGGTGAGTTGGTTACTGATACTGTTCTTTCCATCAGGTGAGGTCAGATCAAGCTTTGAGTTAAAGATGTTGAGGTTAACAGTCATATCCCAATCCTTTACGATCGGCATCCTGTTCGTCAACTCAACTCCATAAGTAAAGCTGTTATTCGCATTTGCATAAGTATTAAAGATCACACTATCTGCAGGTTCAAGCGGGCTCAACGCTTTGTATTGGTAACGAGTAATCAAATTAGTATTGTGCTTAGCAAAAACACTTGCTAAAAAGTTCGCACCTCTTTTATAATTGTTATTATACGAGAGTTCGAATGAGTTTGTAAACTCAGGCTTTAATCCTGCATTACCTACGTTAAGATTGGTAGGGTCAGAATAATCAATAAAAGGCAACAACTGGAAGAAGTTAGGTCTGTTGATCCTTCTTGAATAATTAAATTGAATATCCTGTTTGTCATCCAGTTTTTTTGTGATAAATGCACTTGGGAATAAACTGATAGGAAACTCAACATTAAAAGATGAATCTCTTTCTATTAAGGTTCCATCATAACTAGAACTTTCCGCTCTTAAACCAAATTGGAAACTCCAGTCTTTTACTTTAGTGCTCAAAATTCCATAACCCGCATACACTTTATCTGTGAACTTGTATGAACTACTGATATTAGGAAAAAGAACGTATGTATTTGATGCAGGGTTTAAGAAGAGTTGCTGATTGATATTTTCAAAATCTCTTATTGCTACCCTTGCACCAAATTCAATTTTTTTGCTTTCAGTAATAGGGTTGTCATAATCTGTTTGAATGATGAAATTTTTTGTTTCTCCACCACCAATAGTCCTTTGCATAGTAGGGAATGGATATTTCGGAATATTACTAAATGGCTGGTAAGACTGAAGCGCAAAATTGCCTTCGTTATCGTTATTGCTCTTATTGAAGGTTGCATCAGCTGTCCATTCATGCCCGGTCTTTGCAAAATTGTGCTTGTAGCTGAGTTGGGAACCAACGTTACGAAAATTACCAACGGTATTGCTCAGCCTGTTACTGGTAGATGACATGATATTATTCAAGCTGGAATCGATTACTTGAAGATCCTCGTTATCAAATTTACCCCTGTTGTAGTTTAATGTCAAGGTGAAAGTATTCCTGTTATCCATTAAAAAATCGAAACCACCACGAATGAATCCCATCTTCATTTCGTTTTCACCTTCACTTTCCTGGTGAAATGAACTGTTGAACAGATCAATATTTCTGCGATCTGTTGTAGACCATGATTTAGACTTTCTGAAATTCGCCATACCATTCAAAAAGAAATTGATCTTGCCCTGGCGGAAGTTGAAATCACCTCCGAGGTTTCCTCTCAAACGGGAATCAAGACCCGCTCTTAAACCACCATTATATCCTGTTCTTTTATTTTTCTTCAAAACGATATTCAGAATTCCTGCGTTGCCGCCTGATGCATCAAATTGAGCGGAAGGATTTGTAATCAATTCAACCCTGTCAATAATATCTGCCGGTATTTGATCAAGTGTAAGTGTGGTTGGTCTTCCGTCAATGAAAAGTTGAGGTGAAGCATTTCTCATAGTAACATTTCCATCGATATCAACACTTAATGATGGAATTTGCTTCATTACCTCTGTAGCTGTTTGCCCCTGGCTGACCAAATTCCTATCCACATTAAATATCTTTCTGTCAACTCCCATTTCAAATAATTGACGTGTTGCAGATACCGTAACTGCTGCAAGATTACCGGCCTCAGGTTCCAGTTTAATATTACCTAAATCCCTGTCGATTGCACTCATCATGCTTTCGATGCCCCCAGCAGTTTCACCTGCCGGTCTTTGATTCCGGTTACCACCAAACCCAAAATTGATCTGTTGTGTGGTCTCTTTATAGCCAACTGCTGATACTTTTAAAGTAAGCATACCCATAACCGGCAATTCATCAAAATCAAAATCACCATTCGGCTGGGTAACTCCTGCTCGTAATACACGCTGCACCATTTTACGTGTAGCAGTATCCATACGGTTACCGATCAATTGAAGTGAAGCACCATCTAATGGTTTATTTGTTTTAGCATCTACTACTTTACCGTAAATATGGCCAGCATTCATACTGGTAAATCCACTTGTCCGCCTGGCCCCGTTATTACCGGCGGGCTGTTGGGCGATAGAATTGAGGGAGATAAATAGAAGGACAAAGCCTAAAAATCTTTTCATGTACATTATTTGAAAAATTGTCAACAAATTTCCTGCTAACTACAGCTTATCAATAAGTTTAATAGGTATCAGCGGCAAAATAACGCTATGCAGGTGAGATAGTTTGCTGCCTGTCGGTATATCTCGGATTTTGTCGGGTTAAATCAATGGGTTAACAAAGTAATTAACACTTGTATAAGACCTATGACAAATCCTAATACACCACCGATGATCTCTACGAATTTAAATTCCTTTGCCATGATCTGTTTCAGGATAGATTCTAACTTATCAGATGAGAATGCAGAGACTTTTTCTATAACAATTTTCTCCAGGTCAAGATCTTCTTTCAATTTGCCCATATAATTGCTCATAATCGTAGGGAAGAGCTCTTTCATTTCGTTCATGAATACTTCTTTCAACTGGTTAATTGTTTTCTCTCCAATGAACATGCTTATCACCGGCATTGCATCGGCAAGCTTTACCCGTAAAAAATTATCAAGATGGCTATCTACCATCGGCATAATCTTATCAACGTTCTTTGCATCTGTGATCTTAGCCTCTATATCAGAAAAAGACAATAATTCAGCACTTACCAGTTTGCCTAGTTTTTCAGCAAACTGTTTTTGTCGTTTAGGGAAAATACCATGGAAGGTCATTCCTATTATTCTTCTTGGCTCTTTGGGATGAAAAAGCATTTTGATAGCGATCCAGTTAGTGAACCAGCCGATAAATGCAGAAATGATAGGGAGTAATATGTACCCAACAATATTCATGAATACGGTTTAGCTTTAATAAAAAACCTTGTAAACGGTAGCTTACAAGGTTTGGGAGAATGATGGGTTTCGAACCCACGACCTACAGTGCCACAAACTGTCGCTCTAACCAACTGAGCTACAT
>JAEZDC010000010.1 GCA_023429825.1 Bacteroidota bacterium
TATCATTCAGACATCATGTTCAAGGTGAAGCACCTTATGATATCCACTGCTACAGGATATTTTAAAAAATTCGATGCAACAGTGGAAACCGATAATGATGATTTCACTAATGCGAAAGTATACTTCGAAGCAGATATCGACAGCATTGATACGAAGAACGCACAACGGGATGCTCATTTAAAAAGCGACGACTTTTTCAATGCAGAACAGTTCCCTAAGATGACTTTCAAATCAACTTCGATTGAGAAAGATTCTAGTGGTGAATACACATTGAAAGGTGACCTCACGATTCGTGACATCACGAAACCAATTTCACTGGATGTTGAATACAATGGTACCGCAAAAGACCCATGGGGAAATGAAAGAGCAGGTTTTGAAGTAACAGGTAAGATCAACCGCAAAGAATACGGGTTGAAATGGAGTGCCGTGACAGAAGCAGGCGGATTGGTAGTTGATGATATCGTGAAGTTGCAGATGAACGTTGAGTTTGTAAAACAAGCGGATGCACAAACAGCAGCTACATCAGAAAATTCAGAAGCAGCTACAGCATAAGGTTTTTCGTTGCGTCGTATACTACAATACAAGTCTCGATGTAAAATCGGGATTCCGATTACATCGCAATGATGCGACGCAACGAAAGTTTAATAGTAGTAATGATGCGGAGTACATAAATAATAAGAAATGAATATCGAAATCATATCAGGAAGTCCCAGGAAGAATAGTATCTCATACAGAGTTGCTTTGCATCTGAAAAAAGTGTTGAGTGAGAAAACACATCACAATATTGATTTGATCGATGTAAGAGAGTGGGATTTAGGTCTTCTTCAGGAAGTGTGGACCTCTGTTGAAAGAACACCCGATCCATTCAAGCCTTTAGCCGAACGAATGTTTGCGGCCGATGCATTTATCCTGGTGACTCCTGAATACAATGGCAGCTATTCTCCGGCTTTGCAAAACCTGATGGATCATTTTCCCAAGCAGGCCCGCAAGGCATTTGGTATTGTTACCTCTTCAGTAGGTGCGATGGGTGGTATGAGAGCCAGCCAGCAGATGTTGTTATTTATACCGGCCTTATTTGGGATCGCTTCTCCATATATGTTGATCGTTCCGCAGGCCGATAAAAAGTTTGATACAGACGGAAACCTGGTCGATCAAAGCTTCACCAATTCAATTCACACATTTACAACGGAGTTCCTGGCTTTGGCAGAGACGTTAAAGCCGGAGACTGTGTTAGCATAATTAATTGGATTAGATTTTTAGCGTCGTAGATTTGCGGCTGCAACACCATGAGTGACGAAATAAAACATGAATGCGGCCTTGCATTCATCAGGCTTAGAAAACCTTTCTCCTATTATCTTCAGCGTTACGGTACCGTGATGTATGGCTTGAACAAGCTATACCTTTTGATGGAAAAGCAACACAATCGCGGTCAAGATGGTGCTGGCGTTGCTGCGATAAAACTAAACACTGAGCCCGGTTATCCTTTCTTACACAGAATTCGAAGCAGTGCGCAACAACCTATCGCTGATATTTTTTTTAAGATAGGACAAGATGTTACAGAACTGGAGAAATACCAGGTAGATATCAAAAAACATCCGGGTTTATTGAAGGGTCATTTACCTTTTTTAGGAGAGTTGCTACTAGGTCATTTGCGTTACGGAACGCAAGGAAAAAACAATGTTGAGTTTTGTCATCCTTTTATAAAACGCGATATTAATCCCGGAAAAAATCTTGCACTCGCCGGGAATTTTAATTTAGTAAATACAGAGGAACTTTTTGGATTGATCAATTTCGATCCCGGAGATTTCCAGCGTCAAAGTGATCTTGCCGCGATGATGGAAGTGATTCATCATTTCTTAAGCAAGGAAGATGATGCACAACCAAACGAAGCCGATATTAGAAAAGTATTGAAGAAAGCGGTTCCGTTATTTGATGGCGGATTTACCATTGGTGGATTAATTGGTAATGGACAAAGTTTTGTATTGAGAGATGCGCACGGTATTCGTCCGGCATATTATTATGCGAATGATGAAATTGTGGTTGCCGCAAGTGAACGAGCTGCAATAAGAACAGCTTTGAATGTTGGTGAAAACGAGGTGATGGAATTAATGCCGGGAAATGCAGTAATTGTTGATGTAGATGGTAATTATTCCGTTGAACAAATTGTTGAACCGAAAGAAAGAAGAGCCTGCAGCTTTGAAAGAATTTATTTCAGCCGGGGTAGTGATGAGAAAATTTATAGGGAGCGGATAGCGCTTGGTCATCATTTGAGTAAACCGGTTTTGGAAGCGGTGGACTATGATCTGAAGAATACCATCTTCTCCTACATTCCTAATACTGCAGAAGTAGCTTACTTCGGATTGTGCAAAGGGATGGAGGACTATCTCAACGAAATCAAAGTACAAAGAATATTAAGCTGGGGAAGTGAGATCGATGCGGAAAAACTGCACGAGATGGTGAACAGGAAAATCCGCCAGGAAAAGATCGCCATCAAAGATGTAAAGCTGAGAACTTTCATTACAGAAGATGCGAACAGGAATGAAATGGTGCAGCACGTGTACGACATAACGTATGGCACTGTTCGTAAAGGAGAAGATACGTTGGTGGTGATAGATGATAGCATCGTTCGGGGAACAACGCTTAAAGAAAGTATTGTAAGAATGCTGGCAAGATTGCAACCAAAGAAGATCATCGTGGTTTCATCTGCTCCGCAGATCCGTTATCCTGATTGTTATGGGATTGATATGAGTAAGCTCGGTGACTTCATTGCATTCAGAGCTGCTGTTGAACTGCATAAAGAAAGAGGAACGGAAAATGATCTGAAAGCGTTGCTTGAAAAATGCAAGCAATTGATGCGGGATAATCAACTACACACAGAGAATATAGTACGACACGTATATAAGCCATTTACTACACAAGAGATATCAGATAAGATCGCTCAGCTGATAACCCCTGCTGATCTTAATATTCCAGTACAGGTAATTTATCAAACCATAGAAGATCTTCACGAAAGTTGCCCAACCAATACCGGCGATTGGTACTTCACAGGAAATTATCCAACACCCGGTGGTAATAAGGTGGTGAACAAAGCTTTCATCAATTACATGGAAGGAAAGAATGTAAGAGGGTATTAATTCTAAACAAGCATTCATTTAATCTTCATTATCGCTAAAATCTAATTTTGCGTTAGCGAAGTGCGTGTCGCCCTTCGGAAGTGATCTGGGATTTACAAAAGTTGCTGTCGGGTTTCTTGAAATGGACTTTGGTCTCATAGAGATGGATGTCGGTCTCCTTGAAATGGACTTCGGGTGTAAAGAAGTGGGTATCGGATTTCGCGAAGTGGTTTTCGGGCCCAGGAAAGATGATCTTGTATTCAATTTCTTTACTTCCGGCTTCCAGAAAATGACAACTATCCTCACTTAGCGTTACACTATCATCTATTTAATGTCGTCTCAGCATACGATAGATCAAACTACTCACGTTTTTGATCTGATCAGAATAATTCAACCATTCACTAATCAACTAAACCCACCACCATGCTGTACATCGATTTCAAATCTTTGCTGGAAGCAAGGAATATTTCCAATCCGCACAAATTTTTATTGGAAAACGGCTTCACCAAGCCTATGGCCTACAGAATTCTTCACCGCGATCTCGGCACTGTGCGACTGACTCATTTATATAAACTCTGCAAATTGCTCAACTGTACGCCGAATGATGTGATACGATATCATGATAATGGTAAAGATCGCTTAGATGAAAAGCATGCATTGAACAGGATAAAGGATGCGCCTGCCTCTATCGAAGTTGTAAAACTGTTGAAAGCGTTACCTATAGAAGAAATGAATAAAGTGGCTGAGCTGTTAAAGGGGAAAAGTTAGCCTGTATTATCCGGCGATAGCCAGCGGCTCATTTTCATTTACATCATCCTGTTCAATCTCTATCCTTCTCGTAATGTCGCCGAGTGAAGTGAGCTTTTGTACAGTATAAGGGATAGTATCAAGCCCTTCTACAAACTTGAGAATGTAATTATAGATCCCTACAAGTGCTCCCGGTAGAATGGCCGTACCAGCAGTTTTTGTTGTGATGAGTAATGATAACCCGATCACCACCATCACCATAATTTCCATGAATCCAAAATTCCAGGCTTCCTGGTCGGAGATACGGATCTGCCAGCTTCTGAGTTTATTGTAGTGGCGACGAATGGCGAGTGTATTTCCTTCACTGATCACATCCACCTGTTTTTCCAATTCGTCATTCTTCATCTTATTCAATCGCTTCATCTTCTTTCCATAGAAATAACTAACGATCGCAACAGGAACAAGGATACTCAAACAAATTCCTACCACCTGCGGATCATAAAAACTCAATAAGATCAACGACCCGATAATGTTGTATGCAGCTTCAATAATATATACGAGATCAAATTCGAGGAAATCAACAAACTCCCTGGCCAGGTTAGAATGAGCACTAAGTTTTGAAATAGCGCTTTTCTTGTATCGCTTTGCAAGGAATTTTGTGACCAGTGAAGTATAGATGGCTGAATAAGTCCGAGTATCATATCTATGACGTATGGTACCGATCACTACCCATGACAGGTGACAGGCACCCAGCATCAGCAATTCATTGTAGCTTCCTTTCAGTAATCCGTCAATAGCCAATCCAAGGAAAAAAGGACGCAGGAGCATTCCCAGCATTTCCAATGAAAAAAGTATATAAGTAACCAGTAACCGGTACCGGTGCTTTAAGAATATCGTACGCAAAATCGTCAACTGGGGCATAGCCTAACCTCTTGTGTTTAAATAAAATGTGCTGAAACTTAACTTAAGACCGTGGAGTCTTTTTCGAGTTTAATGGGTAGTGAAGAGGTGCAAAAATAAACTAATCGGCGCTGGAAAAAGGTGTGTTTCCGGCTTTGCCAACAATGAGACCGCGACATTTTTCGCTGCCACAGGTACAATGGAAGGGCATCATATTGTCGTCCAAAAACTTAGCGTAGTCAAGGGTCAGTTCGTCGCTTTTGTTAATTTTTTTTAACGCTATTACGTTAAGACCGGAGTAAGCAGTATTCGCATCGCAACTGTGGTTTTGTGGCGCCCACTCTGAGGGATCGTTGTCCCAGAGGATAAAAACTTCATCACTTACCGGATAAGCATAGCGTTTAAAGACTTCTTTATCAGCTTCGTTCCAATGAGTATCGACGTATGACTTGGTAATGATGCGCTGTGCTTTGCCTTCTCCCTGGAAGATGACCTCACCCGCATCAAGATCTTTGGTGGCATACAAACCAAAACCATTGATAGAGTTTCCCTTAACGGTGTATTTTTTTTGTTTGCGCTGATAGCGATGAATGCCCTCAGAAATAATGTGCTGCAAAAATTTTTGCTGACCAATGCCATCATACTTTAAAATGTAATCAGCAGATCCCTCGTATCCATCTTTATAGAACACAGAACAAGTGAAATTGATCTCGAGGAAATAGAGCTCGTTACTCTCGTTCACACGAAAATCCAATCTTGCATAACCTTCTCCATTGAAGTTTTTAAATATTGCTTCAGCGGACGCTCGTAATTGTTTTTCTAATGCAGGATCATTACAAGGCACATTACAATTGGGATGTAGCTCGGAAGTCTTTAGCGCATAAGTTTTGTACTCTCTCCCTTCCGGGAAAACATATTCCACTGGTTTGAATGATGTAGAGCTTTTACCATCTGCATTGGCCGCAACCAAAACAGTAAACTCCCTTCCTTTAATATATTCTTCTACCAATATCGATTCATAATCCGGAAGTAGTTTTTCAATCTTTTGGTATAAATGCGTTTCATCGTATACGAGTGAATGCTCATCTACGCCCAAACTATCACCTGCCTTAGCCGGCTTAATGAATAATGGGAATTTCAAATGCCTGGGTACATGTGTCGCATCATCCATGCTTTTCACGACAGAGTAATAAGGCGTCTTTACATTGCTGCAAAATGCAACGTACTTCATCAATGGCTTTGGAGGATCGTATAATAGAGAAGTTGGTCCTGTGAAAGGGAGATTCAGTAATTCCAAAGTATAAGGAACATCTATGGATGGAACTTCCCATTCCAAATAACCTTCACAGAGGTTTACAAAAACATCATATCCTTTTCTTGAAAGTTCTTTGAGTTGTTTGTAAGTGGTGAGCTTGTTTAGAAAGATCGTATCTACTTCAGAGCCTGGTAGTAATTCATTCAGATATCTCGGGGGATCGTAATATTGATAATCGACTTTAGTAGTAGAATAATCGGGCAGCAACACACAAACCTTCATCAGAAAATAGTTTTAAGCAGCTTTTTTGCGTTTGAGTTCCTTCAGCATTGATGCTGCTTTTTGTTTGAAGGCTTCTTCGAGTACAGCCACCACCACCTGCGTAAAACTCTTATTGCTCACTCTTAGTATCGCACCGATCGAGGTGTAATTTTCATCTTCACTTAAACCACATTGCGCATTCACTTCTAAAACATAAAGTTTTCCGGTTGCATCCATCCTGAAATCAATCCGGGTATAACCGGTGCCTTTTACAGAACTATAGGCGTCTAAGCTCAGTCGTTTCAATTCAGCAGAAAGGGTTTCATCTTCCACGGCGATATACTCGTAAAAGTTTTCGTCATTCGGCATAGGGCTTTCGTCTTCATATATCTCCCAAAGCCTGTCGAAAGAAAGAAACTTTTCATTCTCGGATAATGATGGATGAAAAACTCTTTCTATCGGTTCATACACTTTGCATTGCTTGATGCGTTTTGCAGCGCCAACCAGGAACGTGGTGAATTCTTTTCCTGCTATGTATTGTTCAACGAATAACCCGCCACTCTTCAGATCCCAACCACGATAACCATTTTCAATCTCTTTTAAGCGGCTGATCAACTCCGCTTCAGTATTCACTACATTCTTTACACTTACTCCCATGCTTCCACCGCTTACTGCAGGTTTAATGATCAATGGTGATCCCAATCTGTCAAATATCCCCGGAATGTTTTCCATTTCATTGATCACTTCCCATTTAGCAGTGGTAACTCCTGCCGCATCAAATGCTTCCTTCATCGGAATTTTAGAAGTAGTGATGTTATAGAAATACGCACTGCTTCCCGTATAAATAAGTTCTGCTTCTTCCAAAGCATGTATCACAGAAACGCCGGGAGCACCATTTGTTTCATCACCATCACACAAGTTCAAAACAACGGGCGTTTTATTTCCGCTCATTAATTTGACAGAGGCAATAATGGTTTTATAATTCTGGATGGTTACCGGCTGCCATTGCCAGTCTGCTTCTAACTCTGCAAATACTTTAGTGTATTCTTCAAGGCTTTGAGAAAAATCGTAATAGTATTGGATGTTCGGGTCATCTGTTTCAATGTACGGAACCAATACCCAGATCTTTAGGTTAGTAAGTGAGATCATGGTAATACTAAGGTATTGAAATAACTACATTCATTGTACATTCTTCAAAAGCATTTGTTCAATGAATCTCGTTAGCTTGTAATTGCTCAACAAATTCCTTTCCATTGTTTCAGCCCCGCTAATGAACTTAAGGCAACTGTCACTTCCGCATAAACATTCGAACGGTTGAGCCATACTCCACTCTGTAGAAGGATAAAAAAATGTAAACTCATCTCCCACTTCAATTTCTTTTAATGAAACGAGTTGCATTGCATTGGTGTCAAAAAAAACCGAAGGATCGCAACTATGATTAATGAATTTCAAAAACTCGGGCTTTAGATGAATGTGTTCTTCTATGCCAGTCTGAACGGTCAGGTATGTTGGTGTTTTCAAGATCGCTGCTGCTCCAAACTCCGTTAAAACATCTCCCGCTTTAAAATGCATTGTGCTGTGGAGGGATTTTGCCAGCGATGCATTGTCCTGCCTTACTTCTGCAAAATGGTGTCGGCTAATGATAGAGAATGAAGAGGATGGACTGGTTTGTTGTAACATGATGGTAATTGAACAATTAAACTAATAAAGGTTTAATGAACATGGTTAAATACTTATGAACACAAGCTTTCACACAATGTGATTAACTGTACAATGAAAATATTATGCCGTTTATATAACGAGTAAATATTATGTGGTAAGTGATATAACTTGTTGCAAGGCCTGTTGTGTCGCAGGAAACATGATGCCTTTAATGTGACATTAGTACGTTCATCTCCTGATGAGCAAAGCGAGTTAAGTTCTTAGGTAATCAAATGCTCATTTCACTTCAGGCTTATTGTCTTTGAATGACCACAAATGTAAACATGCGTAAGTGCGGTAAGGACTCCATTTACTAGATAGTTTCAGCATTTTTTCTTTTAGGGCTTTTTTATCCGTCGCATCTAATTTGTAAGTTTTTATCATGGCTTGCTGAATTCCCAAATCGTCTACCGCAAATACATCTTCTCTTCCTAAAGTAAACATCAGCAGCATTTCAACCGTCCATTTTCCTACCCCCTTTATCTGCGTAAGTAATTCGATGATCTCCTCATTTGTCATAGCGAGAAGCTTCTTATCAGTGATCTTATGTTCAATGCAGAACTCGGCAACATTCTTAACATAATTCACTTTAGCGTTAGACAAACCGATCGCTCGGAGTTTTTCAAAAGGGGTATCTAATACCTGCTGCGGCTTCGGCTCTTTTCCACCGTATAGGTCAAGAAATCGTTTGTAAATAACCTTCGCCACCTTCGTGCTCAACTGCTGGCTCATGATGCTCGCCATCAATCTCAGCGGAATATTCTTATGTAGAGTAAGTTCGTGTACAGAGCCATCAAAAATTTTAGAAAGCTTTTTATCTTTTTTAAGATGTTCGAGGTAATGCATAAAAGCAAGATACTAATTTGCAACAGATGCAGCGGGTTGTTCAAATAACAAAAGACGGTTCACAAACGATCTCTATCCCGGAAATGAATGTTACCTATCATAGCATTCATGGAGCGATACAAGAGAGCCGCCACGTGTTTATTGAAGCTGGGCTGAATTATCTTCTGAGATCCGGCAATGCGGATTTAAAAATTTTTGAAGTTGGTTTTGGTACAGGATTAAATGCCCTACTCACTCTGCAACAAGCAATGCACCTGAAACAACAGGTATCTTATTATGCGATAGATCCATTCCCCTTAGAAAGAGAGATTGCCTTAACATTAGAGTATCCTGCTAGAATTGATCCTTCATTGCTTTCCTTATATTGTTTACTTCATGAAGTTGAATGGGAAAAAGAAGAAAATTTGAACCAGTTTTTTACTATCCATAAAGCCCGTCGCTCTTTACTTGAGTTCAAAACAGAAGAAAAATTCCATTTAATCTACTTTGATGCTTTCGCACCCTCCGCTCAATCTGAATTATGGACAGAAGCTGTTTTTAGAAAAATGTTTGATATTCTTTTGCCAAATGGCGTCTTGGTAACGTACTGCAGTAAAGGAGATGTTCGCAGAGCTATGGTATCTGCAGGTTTTTTTGTTGAGAAGCTGCAAGGTCCACCCGGCAAAAGAGAAATGTTGCGAGCTAGTAAAAAGGTTTAGCGCTATTTAACGCAGGTCTTTATTTGTTTGAGGAAACCATACCTATAACTTTGCGTCACTTTTATACAATGGCATTATTTGAAAGAAGAAGAGAGTCAAAACCTGAGATGACATTTATTGATCATCTCGAAGAACTGAGATGGCACATCCTGCGTTCAGTGATTGCAATCGTACTGTTTGGAGTGGTTATATTCATTAATATTCAGTGGGTTTTCGATAACATCATCGCAGCACCTATTAACCCAGGTTTTGTAAGTTATAGTGCATTGTGCTCATTTAGCCACCTGCTCTACCTCGGCGATGCTTTATGCATGCAACCTGTTAAGGTGGAAATGATGAGCACTGAGTTCGGGGGACAATTTTTCGGCAGTTTCAGTATTTCTTTTGTGGGGGGATTGATAGCCGCTTTCCCATATATATTTTGGGAATTCTGGAGATTCGTTAAGCCGGCTTTGAGGCCAGGTGAATTGAAGTACACCAGGTTTGTTATTTTTTGGGTGAGCTTCTTTTTCTTTCTTGGAGCTTCTTTCGGATACTATATTCTAGGACCTTTCACTTTTAATTTTCTTGCGAGCTTCCAGATCAGTGGATTGAACCTGGTGAAGACCTATCCCACTATTAAAGATTACATAGACAATCTAACCAATATCATCCTCGGTTGTGGGATTGCATTTGAGTTGCCTGTACTGGCTTTTGTACTTACCAAAGTAGGTCTCATTACACCAATGTTCCTTAAGCGTTCAAGAAAGTATGCAATAGTCATCATACTGATTGCGGCGGCTATCATTACGCCAAGCCCAGATTGGATCAGCCAGGCTATCGTTTTTCTACCTCTGTTTTTGTTATATGAACTTGGTGTAGTTATCAGCGCCAGAATATATAAAGAAGAGCAAAAGAAAGAGCTGGAGGAATGGAGCTAGCAAAATGAAACAAAAGATAGTTCATATTGCTCTTGTAGTTGATGATTACGATGAAGCTATTGCCTTCTATACACAAAAACTAAATTTCAGTTTAATAGAAGATACTCCTCAGAGTGAAACAAAGCGTTGGGTATTGGTAGCTCCAAAGGGTAGTGAAGAATGTTGCCTGCTGCTGGCAAAGGGAGTTGGCGATGAGCAAAGAAGCAGAATTGGCAATCAAACGGGTAGCAGAGTTTTTCTTTTTCTTAAAACTGATGACTTTTGGCGGGACTATAATGATATGATGCAGAAAGGAATCAACTTCATTCGTCCTCCAAAGACAGAAGAGTATGGAACCGTCGCCGTTTTTGAAGACCTGTATGGCAACCTATGGGACCTGATCGAATACCGTAATGGAAAATAGCAATATAAAATAGAACATACAGAGTCACACTATAATTTTGATGTTCCTTACGGCGCAATAAAAGTTAACTGAAAACGCTACAGCTCCTGAGAGGTTACTTCTTATTCTCTTCGATCAATTCACGCACTTTTTCAATCTTTGGATCAATTCCTTTCCTGATATATGATGAGTTAGGATTAACGAGAATTTCCGGTGTTATGCCTTTGCCGGTTTTTGGTGCACTGGCATCCATTACTAACCGGTATAAAGGCAGAACTATTCTCAGGCCTGTTGTAGGCAAAATAATCTGAGGCATATGTACCGCCGTATTGCCATAACTGCCGCCACCTGTTTCTTCTCCTATTGTAATTACATTCTTCTGATCTTTAATAGCATTAATGAAAAGTGTAGTTGCTGAAAAAGAATAGCCTCCTTGTATTAAATATACATTAGCGTCAAAATGATTTTTCTTTTTTGGTTTGAACCAGTGTCTTTCAAAGTATCCGAAATGATACCTGCCATCGCTTTTCTTTCTCGAAGTAAATAACATACTTAAGCGATAAATAAACCATGGGTAGATATGATTACCGTATTTCAACTTTCTGCTAACGGCCGCAACAGTATCAGCAACTTTGAATTTATGATCACTCAAATACTGGATGAGTTTTGTAGCACTCATAATATTTCCCCCGCCATTCTCTCTCAGATCAAAAACAATATTATTGATGCCTTGCTTCTTAATAGTTCGAAAACTTTTACGATAGAAACGGCGCAGCTTACCTCCGCTGAAAGTTGCTAATCTTATATAGGCTGTATTAAGTGGCGTGTCGATAGTCATGCTTCTTCTGCCTAATAATCTTGCCTCTTTGATCTGTCTTTTTGAAGGTTGAGGAAAAGACGCAGCAATTAATTGCCGCATTCTTAACGTATCAGATTTGATATCATAATTCTTAATGATGGTTTCTCTTTCAACTTTGTTAGAATCAAGATACCTGATCAACTGCTGGCTATCTAAACCAAAAGCATTCTTATAATGTAAACCAAAATTGAAACTGATGAGTTGATTCTTGAAATTGTTTGCAAACCCATCTGTGTTCACTAGCTGAAATAAAGAGTCAAGAATCTCTTTCGGCTTTCTCCCGTTGATAGCAGTAATGATAGTGCCTCGTGTGAAGATCGTATCAGTTCTATATGCTGATGAAAGCACTACAAGGCTGTCATCCCATACCTTGATTGTAAGTGGAAAGATGGGATTTCTAGCTGCGTTTTCTGCTGCCAGGTATTTTTTCGAAAAGCGAACAGAGGTATGGCCGCACCGGATTTTGCTCACTGCCCATGCAACTTTGTTTCTAAATTGCAATTCGGTTAAAGAGTCTGTAATACTGTTGATCGCAGTATTGAAATACCAATCAATACTATCTTTTGGGGTGTACCAGTAAAGGCTGGGGTGATTTGCTTCTAAGATATTCTTAAGTAAAATGAAGTCTTCTTTCAGTTCATTGGCAGAATACTTTCGCTGTTGTATCTCAACAGCTTTTCTTGGCGTGACACAGGAAAACAGGGATGCTGCAAATAAAACAGAAACTAGAATTCTCACCAACGCAATATAAGTTAGAAAGAATTTTTAGCAAGAACCAAACCAGCTTATTTAACAAAAGCGTTCCATCCCTGTGCTGTGATGTTGTGAAGGTTGCCACCCTTTGTTATGATGCGGCTTCCCTCTTCTATCACCTCCATATAACCGATGATACGGATATCAGGATTGCTTTTGACCTTATCATAATCTTCCTGCTTAACAGTAAATAGTAATTCATAATCTTCACCACCACTCAATGCACAGGCAGTTGGGTCAAGGCCAAATTTGAAAGCCGCTTTTCTTGTTTCTTCAGCCAATGGAAGTTTCTCTTCGTAGATGCGACAGCCAAGCTGTGATTGTTTGCAGATGTGTAATATCTCGCTGCTCAAACCATCACTGATATCCATCATTGAGGTAGGTAACATGTTGTTCTGTTCAAAAAAATCAATGATATCCTTTCTTGCTTCCGGTTTAAGTAATCTCCCAACAATGTAATCTTCACCTTCCAGGTCAGGTTGCACTTGTGGATTTTCCAGGTAGATCTGTTTTTCTCTTTCAAGTATTGTTAGGCCAAGGAATGCCGCACCAAGATCGCCGCTAACGCAAAGCAGATCACCCTTTTGAGCGCCATTACGTTTTACAAATTTGTTGGTGGTTACTTCGCCAATTGCCGTTACAGAAATCACAAATCCTTTTTGGGAAGTTGTGGTATCACCTCCTACGAGATCAACGCCATATTTTTCGCAGGCAGCATAAACACCCTCGTAAAACTCATCAAGAGCTTCTACGCTGAAGCGGTTAGTAATGCCAATGCTAATGGTGATTTGAGTAGGGGAAGCATTCATGGCATAAACATCACTCACGTTAACGATCACAGATTTATAACCCAGGTGCTTTAACGGGGTGTACATCATATCAAAATGCACTCCTTCCAGTAAGAGGTCGGTTGTGACCACCGTTTGTTTACCTAAGTGGTCTACGACAGCTGCATCATCTCCTATAGCAACCACAGTGGATGCATTGCTGATCTCAAAATTTTTTGTGAGATGTTCTATAAGTCCAAATTCTCCAAGCGTTGATATTTCGGTACGGTTCTCCATCAAATGTTACCTCCATTTACTACTCTAACTAATTCATCATGGATCTTTCCATTTGTAGCGATTAATCCAGGTTGATAAGGGTTATAATAATCTCCTTTAAGATCAGTTACTTTCCCGCCAGCTTCTTCAACAATAATAAAACCTGCTGCACTGTCCCATGCAGAAAGTTTATGTTCATAAAAGCCATCAAATCTTCCTGCTGCTACCCAGCAAAGATCGATTGCCGCACTGCCCAATCTTCTAACCGGGATTCCTTTGCGAATGAATTTTTCAAACACTTGTAAAGGTCCATTGGGCATGTCAAGGTACGTATAAGGGAACCCGGTGACCATGCAAGATTTCAAAAGATCCGGCTGTGTACTGACCTGTATCTTTTTCTCATTTAGAGTAGCTCCCTCACCTCTTTCTGCAAAAAAAAATTCATTGATGAAAGGGTTATAAACGGCCCCCATGATCATCTTTCCATCCTTTTCAATGCCGATACTTACGCAGCAAATAGGAATGCCGTTGGCGTAATTGACCGTACCATCAATTGGGTCGATGATCCATTTATATTCAGAATCCTGAATGTGCTCACCCGATTCTTCACTCAATATCTGGTGTTGAGGAAAATCATTTTTAATAATATCGATGATCACCTCTTCGCTTTTGTGATCAACTTCTGTTACCAGGTTGTTGATTCCTTCTTTATTACTTATGGTAAATGATTGGTTGAAATACTCTTTCAGAATATCACCGCCTGCCTTAGTTGCTTTGATCAACGATTGCTTTAACATGCAGCAAAATTACAGGGCTACAAGTATTATTACTGATGTTTCTTTGAATGCTTTACTTTAGGTTGTTCGAATGACACTATCAATCATTATAGTCAATTATAACGTTAAGTACTTTCTAGAGCAATGCCTGCATTCGGTTCTGCATGCGTTAACCCCTTTGCAAGCAGAAGTGTTCGTAGTAGATAATGCTTCGGATGATAATAGTATAGAGTATTTGAGGCCTATGTTTCCAATGGTGAATTTCATCCCCAGTGAAAAGAATCTTGGTTTTGGCAAAGCGAATAACCTTGCGCTTCAGCAATGCAAAGGTGATTACATCCTTTTTTTGAATCCTGATACTTTGGTTGCAGAAGATTGCTTTGAGAAATGCCTGGCCTTTATGACTGCCCATCCCAGTGCCGGTGCATTAGGGATAAGAATGATAGATGGCAGCGGAAAATTTTTACCTGAAAGCAAAAGAGCATTCCCATCCGCCAGTACTGCATTTTATAAGCTGGTTGGGTTATCTGCAATCTTCTCCAGGTCTCGCTTCTTTAATAAATATTCATTGGGGTACCTTGATGAACACCAAAATCATATTGTTGATGTTTTGGCGGGTGCTTTTATGCTGGTAAAAAAGGAAGTGCTTCAAAAAGTTGGGGCATTTGATGAAGCTTTTTTTATGTATGGAGAAGATATAGACTTGAGTTACCGGATACAAAAAGCCGGCTACGAAAACTGGTATTTTGCAGATAGTTCTATTATCCATTTCAAAGGAGAAAGCACCAAGAAAGGAAGCTTAAATTATGTGCGAATGTTCTATAATGCGATGAGTGTATTCGTGCAGAAACATTACCATGGAAGAAGAGCAAAGTTTTTTGTTTTCTTTATTCAGGCTGCAATTTGGTTTAGAGCTTTTTTTAGTTGGGTAGGAAGTACTATAGTTAAATTTGGCTTACCAATATTAGATGCTATACTTATCTTTTCTGCACTATTTATTACGGAGGAATTCTGGGTTCGTTACTTCAGAGATGGCTCTGAGTTTCATCCGCTGTTACTAAACTTTGCTTTGCCCGGTTTCACGCTTGTGTTCCTTGCGGCGGCGGCGCTGGCAGGTATTTACGATAAAAAGTATAAACCATTTAAAGCATTTACTTCTGCTGCACTAGCTATTATTGTGATGCTGGCTGTTTATTCATTGCTTCCTGAAAGATTCAGGTTTTCAAGAGCCGTTATGTTAATAGGTGGAAGCATAGGCGCACTATTCACGATCATCAGCAGGTTTTTGCTGGTGAAGTTTCATTGGATAGAAAGCGATGCTGATGATCAAGATCAATTAGCCCAGACGGTAATTATTGGAACGCAAGAAGAGTATGATCAATGTATAAAACTACTGAAGGCTTCCGGGGTTAATGAAAAGGTTTTAGGAAGGGTATCCATCAGCGAACAGCCAGGTAATGCAATAGGCAATATCAGCCAGCTACAACAACTGATCGATAACCTGAACATCAAAGAAGTAATTTTTTGTCGGGGCACATTGAACTTTATGTCAATCATTCAACAAGTGCAGCAATTACCTTCTGCTGTCTCATACAAATTTCATACGCATAATAGTAAAAGTATTCTCGGCAGCGATTCTAAGCATGCTTCGGGAGAAGCACTGACCTCGGATGGTTATTTTAAAATAGCCGAAGCCTATCAACGCAGAATGAAACGAATTACAGACTGCTGTTTTGCTTTTGCTTTGCTGATAAGTTTTCCCGCTCACCTGCTGTTAATGAAGAACGGTATTACTGGATTAAAAAATGCGATAAAGGTTTTAATATCCCAACAAAGCTGGATCGGTTATGCTGCGGGCTCTGCAAGTTTACCTAGGATCAAGCCAGCCGTCTTGTCGCCAAATGGGTATCCTTTAGTGGCGAAGCAGATTTTGCCAGACGAAATTTTGTCGAAAGCTGATTATATATATGCAAAAGATTATAATTGGATCTATGATCTAAAGTTGATTGCAAAAAATTATCGACGCTTGGGTGGAAGCATTTAATCACTGCTCTTAACCATGATTTTATTAGTTTCGTACACTTAATTTTTCTAATGGCGATTTTCGACATTCATCTTCCTAACTCCATTGCTAAAGCACTGAATTTGCCGCAGAATAATCCGAGGCGGCAGCAGATAAAAGCGCTGAAGAAACTTCTTAGAAAGGCAAGGTTCACGGAGTTTGGTCAGAAATATAAGTTTGATGAGATTTTGATGAGCAAGCATGTGGGCAAGAAGTTCCAGGAGCTTGTGCCTACATATAATTATAACACTATTTACAACGACTGGTGGCATAAAACCCTAGAAGGAAATTCGGATGTTTGCTGGCCTGGGAAGATCAAATATTATGCACTTAGTAGCGGAACGAGTGAAGCTGCCAGTAAATATATTCCTGTTACTAATGATCTTTTAAAGGGAAATAAAGTGGTAATGGTTCGGCAGTTGTTCAGTCTTCGTACTTACGAGAATCTTCCCATTGCGTCTATTGGTAAAGGTTGGCTGGCACTAGGAGGAAGTACTGATCTTCAAAAGGATCCAACCGGGTATTATGCAGGAGATCTTAGCGGTATTACGGCGAAGAAAGCCCCGATATGGTTTCAGCCTTTTTATAAGCCAGGGAAAAAAATCGCTAAACAAAAAGATTGGAATAAAAAGTTAGAGGAGATCGTTGAAAAAGCACCAAGCTGGGATATTGGTTTTGTGGTGGGTGTACCTGCGTGGATACAGATGTGCATGGAAATGATCATTCAAAAGTATAATCTTAAAACTATCCATGATATCTGGCCGAACCTGGCATTTTTTGTCCATGGGGGGGTAAGTTTTGAACCCTATAAAAAAGGATTTGAAAAGCTTTTGGATAAGCCACTTATTTATATTGAAACATATCTTGCCAGCGAAGGATTTTTAGCATACCAGGACAGGCAGAATGCAAATGGAATGAAGCTTGTGACCAGTGTTCACATCTTCTTCGAGTTTGTTCCTTTTGATGAGAAGAATTTTGATCATGAAGGAGAAATGGTACCTAATGCTGAGACGCTCATGATCCATGAAGTAGAAGAAGGAAAAGATTATGCGATCCTTATCAGCACGGCAGCAGGAGCATGGCGTTATTTGATTGGTGATACGATCCGGTTTGTTGATAAAGAAAAATGCGAGATTATCATTACAGGTCGAACCAAACATTTTCTTTCATTAGTCGGCGAGCACCTTAGTGTAGATAATATGAATAAGGCGGTTAAGCTGGTAAGCGAAGAACTGAATATCAGCATACCTGAGTATACAGTTGTAGGCGAACCATACGATAGCTTTTTTGCCCATCATTGGTATGTAGCATGCAATGAAAATATTGACAACAATCTTCTCTGTAACAAAATAGATGAAAAACTCAAAGAGCTTAATGATGATTATGCAGTTGAAAGGAAAAGCGCTCTTAAAAAAGTAATATTGGATGTACTGCCTGAGCAACAATTTCTAAACTTTCTTACTGCTAAAGGAAAGGTAGGTGGCCAGCATAAATTTCCAAGAGTATTAAAAGGAAAAATGCTGGAAGACTGGAATAAGTTCCTGAAAGGTGAATTAGGATAATGCTTTATTTTTAGCCATTAACTTACATGGATGATCGCACCGCTGTTGAAAGGATTGGCTTTGGGTTTTATGCTGAGTATCACAGTAGGTCCTGTTATCTTCTCTATCATCAAACAAAGTATTAATAACGGGTATAAAGGCGGCTTTTCTTTTGTTGCAGGTGTAAGTGCGAGTGACCTGGCATTGGTAGTGCTTAGTCAATTATTTACTGAATTATTTCGGAGCTTGCTTGATTATAAGATGCACATCGGCATAGGCGGAAGTGCGATGCTGATTGTTATAGGCGTTTACGTTTTCTTTTTTAAGAAGGTATCAGTTAATGAAGAAGGATCGCATGTAATAAAAATGCGTAAAAGGGATATGCTCAGAACATTCATGTCCGGGTTTTTCATGAATATTCTTAATCCGGGTGTAATAGGATTTTGGTTAGTTATTGCAACTTCTGTTGTTGATCTTTCTTATTCTTATCGTTTTATCATGTTTGCCACCTGCCTCATTTTTGTATTAACTGCAGATGTGGCTAAAGTGCTGCTCGCCGGGAGATTAAGGCAAAAATTAACTCCACACAATATTCATATCATCAATAAAGTTTCCGGGGTGATACTGGTTGGCTTCGGAATTGCATTGATATTGGGTACTATTTTTTATGGTGATAAAGTTGGCTAGCTCCGCCCTATCGTTCGCGTCTGTACGGCTGAACAGAGATAAGAACGTACAAGAGTGCGACGCAACCACAGATGAAGAGGGTTAACACTGCCTGTTACCAAAAAAACCTACATTTGACACTTAAGTTTTACTAATGGAGTATAATACAACGAGAAATCATTTGGTGCTGAGAGAATATGGCCGTCATGTGCAGAAGATGGTTGAATACCTGATGGCGATCGATGACAAAAAGAAGAGGCAACAGCAGGCGCAAGTGGTTATTGAGCTGATGGGATTCTTAAATCCGCATTTAAAGAATGTTGAAGATTTTCGTCATAAGCTTTGGGATCATTTATTCGAGATCAGCGATTTTGAATTGGATGTAGATAGTCCATATCCAAAACCGGAAAAAGAAACATATAACGCAAAGCCAGATCCTATTCCATATCCAAAACGTCATCCACGGTATTCTCATTTAGGAAAGAACCTGGAATTAGTGATAGATAAAGCATTGAAAGAAGAAAATGCAGAGAAGAAAGCAGGTTTCGCACATTCTATTGCGTATTACATGAAGCTTTCTTACAGTAACTGGCATAAGGAACTGGTGCATGACGATGCGATAAGAAGTGAATTGAATAATATCACGGGTGGTGAGCTTGAGTTCAGCAACACTCCTTATATAAAGCACCGTAACCAGATCGAGAGAGATGATTACGGGCGTGGCCAGGGGGGAAGACGCCAGCAGAATTTCGGAGGCAGAAATGATAACAGGAACAGGGGTGGTGGACAGAATAACAGGGGCGGCCAGGGTGGAAGAAATGACAACAGAAACCGTGGAGGCAACAACAGGAACTTTAAAAAGCGGTTTTAAAATTAATTGTATAGTTTTTGAAGCACCATCCCGCATGGTGCTTTTTTATTCTCTTAATTTAGCCTCCTCAATTAATTATATATAATCATATCAATCATACAACATGTCATCATTTGAAGTGATAGGTGGAAATAAACTCAAAGGAGAGGTCATTCCGCAGGGTGCAAAGAATGAAGCGTTGCAAATTATTTCTGCTGTGTTGCTTACAAAAGAGAAGATGACCATAACTAATATTCCTGATATACTTGATGTGAATCTCCTTATCGAGCTTTTGCAGGATATAGGTGTAAAAGTTGAAAGACCAGACAGGCATACGTGTATCTTCCAGGCTGATGATGTAAATGCTGATTATTTAGCAAGTGAAGGGTTTAGAAATAAAGGAGGAAAGTTAAGAGGAAGCGTGATGGTTGCGGGTCCTATGCTGGCACGATTTAAAAAAGCGTACATCCCTAAGCCGGGAGGTGATAAGATCGGGAGAAGAAGATTGGATACGCATCTCATCGGGTTTCAAAAACTCGGCGCTTCTTTACGATTCAATGATGAATTTGGTTATACAGAATTGGTAGCTGAGAGTTTGAAGGGCACAGCAATGTTGTTAGATGAACCTTCTGTTACTGGTACAGCTAACATTGTGATGGCGGCTGTACTTGCAGAAGGAAACACCGCAATCTACAATGCAGCATGCGAGCCTTATGTTCAGCAATTGTGCAGAATGCTGAATAAGATGGGTGCGAAGATCCGTGGCATAGGAAGTAATCTTCTATTGATCGATGGTGTGAAAGAATTATCCGGAACAGATCATGCGATGCTTCCGGATATGATCGAAGTCGGAAGTTTTATCGGGCTTGCAGCTATGACGCAAAGTGATATCACGATCAAAAATGCAGGCGTTGATCATTTAGGGATCATTCCTGAAAAGTTTCAGCAACTGGGAATACAGTTTGAAATAAAAGGAGACGACATTCATATTCCAGAGCAGGATATTTATGAGGTACAAACGTTCATGGATGGAAGTGTGTTAACTGTTTATGATCATCCATGGCCAGGCTTTACTCCCGATCTGTTAAGTATTGTTTTAGTAGTAGCCACTCAGGCTCGTGGAAGTGTGCTCATCCATCAAAAAATGTTTGAAAGCAGGTTGTTTTTCGTTGATAAATTAATAGATATGGGTGCGCAAATTATTTTATGTGATCCGCACAGAGCAACTGTTATAGGGTTGGATCGTAAACAGCCATTACGTGGAATAACGATGAGTAGCCCTGATATACGAGCAGGCGTTTCACTTCTTATCGCGGCCTTAAGTGCTGAAGGGAAAAGTGTGATACAGAATATTGAACAGATCGACAGGGGATATCAATATATAGATACAAGATTGAATGCATTAGGTGCACAGATAAAAAGAATAGTCTGATTCTACTGATATTTTGAAGAATACTTTCTACAAAAATACCCATGTAAAAACCGGCAGAGCCCGGAGAGAAGGAATTTCTCCCTTCACGTTTTTGTGAGAAACGGTCTGCAGCACCGGGAAAAAGTTCTGCCGGATAAGTATTCTACTTCTGCAGGTAGCATTTTGGAATACTGTATTTGTTTCAAGACCAATTGCGTACCAAAACTTTTTTGTTATTGCTTCTTCAAATAGAAAATTTAAACAGTAGTAGTTGATTTTAAATACAACATTTTTCACTACGTTGCATTTGTTTAAAAGCTTATTGGCAGAATTTCTGTGGCGAACTTTTTACATACATAGGAACTTTTTGTGTCCGGAGAGAAGGTGGAAGTCCTTTCTATTGAGGTATTCAATGGTCTGCAGCACCGGACACTCTTTTTTGTTTCTCCATCCGATCAGTAATATATTTTATCTCTTGAAGGCAGCTTTATTCAGTTTAAAGTATATTTTTATGGCCGCAGACCTCCCCAATGACAAACAAAAAGATCACGCCCCGAATTTTTTTTACCGACGATGATGAGGATGATATCAGCTTTTTCCAGGAAGCCCTCAAAGACCTCGGTAATCCTGCTGTTGTTGAAATAGCCAAAACACATGACCAACTATTTAAACTTTTAGAAGAAGGTCCGCTCCCCGATTTTTTATTTTTGGATCTGAATATACCGGCAATAGATGGAAAGGAGATACTTCAATCGGTAAGGCAAAATAAGGCATATGCTGAGGTTAAGATCATTATTTATTCTACATCAAAACGGGACGTGAAAAGCTGTTACGAAGCTGGTGCAGATCTTTATATGATCAAGCCTGATACGATCAACGGTATAGCTGAAATGTTGAAAAAGATACTGACGGAAGAATGCATGAAAGATCGTACAGCGCTGCGTAAGGTGATCCCTGATTGATCCTGTTCTCAACGAAACACTTAATTTGCACCGAAAATTTTGAATGACCGGTAAACTCATCATTCTTACTGCTCCCTCAGGTTCCGGGAAAACGTCCATCACAAGGTTTCTTCTTAAAAAATATTCACAATTATCTTTTTCTATTTCTGCTGCGACCCGGCAGCCAAGAGGTGAAGAGAAAAGTGGGGTTGATTATTATTTTATGAGTGTTGAGGAATTTCAAAAACACATCCAGCAAAATGATTTTATAGAATGGGAGATGGTGTATGAAGGAAAGTATTACGGAACGTTACGATCAGAGATTGAAAGAATATGGAAAGAAAACAAAACACCAATACTTGATATTGATGTACAGGGAGCGATACACATCAAACAACAATTCCCACAAGAAACACTTTCAATTTTCGTAGAGCCTCCTTCTGTTGAAGTGTTAAAGCAAAGATTAAAAAGTAGGGGAACAGAATCTGAAGAAAGCCTGCAGGCTCGCATTAACAAGGCGAGCTATGAACTTACTTTTAAAGATCAATTTGACCAAGTAATCATTAATGATGATCTTGAGAAAGCCTGCAAAGAAACAGAAGAGGTTGTCATGAATTTCCTGCAGTCTTAAATATCACATTGATAACAATACCTGCCAGGCCTCGCTAACTTTTCCGCTATCCAATAATTCTTTTGCATATATATGAAGCTCCTTTTCCATGTCATCTGGAGTTAAAGAATAATACTGCATAATATTTTTCACCTTATCGTCCTGGAAAGAAGGATCGATCTCCGGCATCTGATGCACATTGCCGAGCTGACCTAAATTATTTCCCGTAAGTATAGGACTCTTCCTGATGTTCTCGGGCAACACATCAACTCCTATTCCCAGTTTCACGTTCGGCTTTTCTACCTTGAATAAGTTGGACGCATCCACTTTACAATACCAATCTCCTCCAAGTCTTGCAATGTGATGGAGTTTTGTTTGATCGATCATTGTTCCTTCTGCATTAAGAATGCTTTTATCAATATGCATTGTCAATACTTCAGCAATTATTAACTGACCGGCGCCACCTTGTTCTCCTAAACTTTTCACCTCGTTTACTTTGCATTCGAGCTTTACTTTAGCTTCTTTTACCATCGGGGGGGTTACTATTGAAGCTTTCTCTTTTGAAAAACCGGACTTAATAAACTCATCGGCTCCCTTGGGGTATTCACAACTGGATAGGCTCACCTGTTGTACCATATCATAATCACAAATATTGATCACTACCTCGGCAACTTCTTTCACATTTTCTAATGTATGCTTGGTTGTATTGTCTCTAACTCTTCTTGAGGGAGAGAAAATTACTATCGGAGGATTGGAAGAAAATAAATTAAAAAAACTGAAAGGACTCAGATTCACATTTCCTTCTTTATCAATTGTACTTGCAAAACAAATAGGACGTGGCGCTATCGCATGTTGAAGCCATTGTTGTTTTTGAACAGGATCCAGATCATTCAAATGTATCAGCATATTGCAAAGTAAAATATCTTGCAAGTTTATTTTAAAATGCTTACAACTGTTTACCTATTTACTTGGTACTTTTAAGCTTTAATAATTTCAATATGGGTTTACGTACAGTAATTACTGGATCAGGATGCTACATACCTACGGAGGTGAAGACCAACCGGGATTTTACCGTACATAATTTTTATGGAGAGGATCATCAGCGGATTGAAACACCACCAGAGGAAGTGGTTGATAAGTTTCGACAAATTACAGGAATTGAAGAAAGGAAATATGCTTCATGTGATCTGAATACATCGGATCTCGCTACTATCGCAGCCAGGCAAGCGGTTGAGGACAGTGGTGTTGACCCTGAAACGATAGACCAGATAATCGTTGCACAAAATTTTGGAAATGTAATCAAGCATACTATTCAAACCGATATTGTCCCTTCGATCGCTTCCCGCGTTAAGCATGCGCTTGGAATTAAAAATCCTGCATGTATTCCTTACGATGTATTGTTTGGTTGCCCGGGCTGGGTGCAGGGTATGATACAGGCTGATGCTTTCTTTAAAGCCGGTATTGCAAAAAAAGCTTTGGTTATAGGAGCAGAAACGCTTAGTCGTGTAATTGATATGTACGATAGAGATAGCATGATATTTTCCGATGGTGCAGGTGCTACAATAATTGAATACAAAGAAGTGGAAGAAGACACCAGCGGTATACTTAGTACCAATGTACAATCGCATTGTGAAGAAGAAGCTTTCTACATTTATTTAGGTAAATCCAATTTTCCCGGATCAGATCCCAGGGTTCGATACATCAAAATGAAGGGTCGTAAAGTGTATGAATATGCAATGCGGCATGTGCCTTTGGCAATGAAGGATTGTTTAGATAAAAGCGGGGTGGATATAAAAGATCTGAAAAAAGTTTTTCTGCACCAGGCTAATGAAAAGATGGACGAAGCCATTATCAAATCAATGTATAAGCTTTACGGGATTAGAGAAGTGCCGAAAGATATTATGCCCATGTGCATCCACAAATTCGGTAATAGTTCAGTGGCAACCGTCCCCACATTGTTCGATATGGTTAAAAGAGGCCAGATGGAAGATCATGGTTTGGAAAAAGGTGATGTAATAATGTTCGCTTCTGTTGGTGCAGGCATGAATATCAATGCCATTTGTTATCGAATGTAATTTCTCTGGCACACATTTTTATTGTTCTAAGCATAACCTACCTGGAGTTATGCCTGAGAACGAGACCAAGATCGTCTTCCCTTATTATGCAAAAATGGCTTTTGTAATGCTGTTTTTGTTTTTGTTACTCTATATAATTCAGTTAGGACAAGGGATAATCTTGCCTTTAGCCTTTTCTTTTTTATTTGCCATTCTTTTAAGACCAGTAGAAGTTTTTTTACAGCGTTGTAGGGTGCCAAGAGTTGCTTCTATTCTGCTTACGTTGTTATTCGCTATACTGTTCATATATGGGTTGATAGATTTCATTTCGGTTCAGATCAGTTCTTTCATGAGCGACATGCCTGCTATAGAAAGAAACCTTGATAGGTTGTGGGATGAAGCAAAGGAATGGGGAAACAAAACTTTTGGATTGGGTAAAATTCAACAGGAAAAAATGTTGGAAAGCGCTAAATCTTCTACAATCAATGAATTGAGTTCAGAAGGTACGTTCAACCTGATCACAGCTTCTGTAGCAACGCTTACGTTAATTCCTATTTACGTTTTCTTATTCATGTATTATCGTTTAATGCTGTTGCAGTTTGTAGTGGAGATATTTCCTAAAACACATTGCGATAGAGTGTGGGATTGCATTAAAGAAATTAAATCTGTAGTACAACATTTTGTTACGGGTTTAATGATTGAAACGCTGATCGTTGCTGCTGCAAACTCTATTAGTTTATTATTGTTGGGGGCTCCTTACGCAATTATGCTGGGATTATTGGGTGCATTGTTAAATATGATACCATACATAGGTGGAATAGTTCAGCTTATATTTTCTGCACTGGTGATTTATTCAAATACGATGTCTCTCCCTTTAATGATCTGGGCTTCGGTAGTTCTGTTGGTGATACAATTCGTTGATAACAATTTTTTAGTTCCATATATAATTGGAACGAAAGTTCAGTTGAATTCCCTCATTTCGATAATAGGTGTTTTAGCTGGAGGTGCTTTATGCGGTATTGGAGGAATGTTTTTAGCCATTCCATTCCTGGCAATTTGCAAGGTGATCTTTGATAGGGTAGATGATTTGAAACCCTGGGGCAAGTTGTTTAGTACGGATGATGGCTACAAACGAAGTTATCTTCAAATACGAAAAAGAAGGAAGCAATTGCCTCCTCCTTCTCCAGGTGAAAGTTGAGTTATTACCTGTTGTGTGAAGTGTCAAGCTGCGTTCCATCAGCGGGTATAGGTATAGTGTCTTTATTAAGATCACTTGGCTCACCCCAGTTACTTTGATTCACTGAGACGTTGCCATTTATTTTAGTCACAGAATCTGTTTCATCACCTACTGTGCTTTTGCTGTTGCAGGCGGCCACTGTAAAAAATAATATGCTTGCTATTGCTGCTAATCGTTTCATAGACTTGTTTCGAAGGTAGAATTCAAGTTTCCTGCCATTTGAAGGTGCTACCAGATATGGAATGAGTTTACTTATTTTTGAGCCTTCTCATTGTTGCCATGAAATACAATCTGTACAAGTGAGTGACACAAGGGACGATGCCACAAATAGATGCAGCCGGCGAACACATATAAAGAAAAAGCTACAAACTGGGTAAATGAGTATGGTGATATGTTGTATCGTTATGCTTTACCCCGTGTAAGCGACAGTGAGGTTGCGAAAGACTTGGTGCAGGAAACTTTTCTAGCGGCGTGGAGGAATATTGAGAATTTTAAAGGCGAGATTAGCGAGAAGAATTGGCTGTACACGATTTTAAAAAATAAAATAATCGATCATTATAGAAAGGCCGTGAACAGGTTAACCGATAGTTTGCCTACGGTTGCTGATGAGGATCCATATTTTGAAGAGAGCGGACACTGGAGTAAAGCGGGTGTTCCTAATGATTGGGGAGTAGATTACAATAAAAATATAGAGGCGAAAGAGTTTTATGAAGTGCTGGAGAAATGTAAAAGCAAGCTAAAAGAAATGCAAAACGCAGTGTTTACGATGAAGTATTTGGAAGGGATGGAAAGTGAGGAGATCTGTAAGGAGCTTGATCTTACGCCGTCAAACTACTGGGTTTTATTGCACAGAGCTAAGGTTCAGTTAAGAGCGTGCCTTGAAAAAAACTGGTTTATTAAATGAGTTCAAAGGGATTAAATATTAATTGTGCCAAGGCTTCAGAGCTGATGTGCAAGAAAGAAGAAAAACGAATCAGCTTCTGGCAACGTTTTCAACTTAGTTATCATTTGCTCATTTGCGGATTGTGCAGGAGATTTCGACAACAGGACGAATGGCTGATAAATAATCTTCCTAAAGTAGATGAACATTGCAAGGGATGTTTAAGTGAGAAAGAAAAGCAAGACATATTAGAAAAACTTAAGTGATCATTGTTTTGAGAAGATCTTCCTGATCGTCCTGGTGGTGTTTAATCCGAATTTTACTTTTCCCTCTTTATCGTTTTTTCCTTCTAAATAGATACTGGTTCCTTTTTTACCATCGATGCCTACATTTTCCGGAATGAATGTGCTGTCTTTTTGTTTCAAAGATTTTATCGGGATTTGAATGTTGATCTTAGAATCCGTTTTTTTTAGATCATATAATCCATCAACAAACATGGCGATTGCGGTGGACTGTATCTCCATTTTATTGATCGTGATCTTGTATCCATTCACCTCAAGCCGATTTTTTAATTCGGCAAATTGGAGGTTGCTTAAATCCCGGTTTTTCAGAAAGGATTTCTTAATGTTCATTAAAGGCTCATAATTTACAAGGGCGCCATTCTTTAAAGAGAAATCAACAACTCCTTTGATGCTGCCGGGAATAAGCGAGCCGCTATTGTCCAGCGATACATTGATAACTGAATTTGTATTAAGCGTACCCAGAATATTTTTTGCCTCGATTCCATCTTGTCCAAAATTGTTGAACGAATGAAATACTTTACTCACTTCAACATTCTGTAGATTGACTTTGGCAGAAGCCGAATGATAGTTGCCTTTATCATTGATATCTGCATGTAAGGACAGCTTTCCATTTGCATGATTTAAGGAAGCCTGCGGTATAGAAAGGTTGTTATTTGCAAATAATATCCTTGCCCGTAAATTTCTTCCGGCAAAATTTTGATAGCGGATCTCTCCTGCTGAAAAGTTTAACAACAGACTACCGTTATCCATAACATCATCTATCCGTGCTGTAGTATGTACAAGTGACTGGCCGTTGCGTTTAGCTGCTAACTTTTGTCTTTTACTGAATAGTGCTTTGAAATCACTAATATTTACCGAAGGACTATATACATTACATGTGATCGTTGCCTTCGTGGCGTCGCCTGCAGATAACCCACTTAGATTTGTTCCATTTGCATTTACAACAAAATGATTTTTTCCTAAGTCGCATTCCAGATTTTTTACTGATAGATTGTTATTAGAAAAAGAAATAAGCCCACTGCAATTATTAAATGTAAAATTTCTTGGCAGGTATTTGATCACTGCATTTGAAAATTGCAGGTCGCCTTGAACTTTATTCAATAATCCAATATCTGTCTCTAATATTCCTGAATAATGAAGGTTTAAAGATGCTTTACCTTGTAAAAATTGTATGGTTCGTAATCCAAGTTTATTGTTCAAAGAAGCAAAGTCAGTTGATGATCTTAAGGATAAGTTTAACCAGGGATTTATGAGATTCGTTACAGTAATATTGTCACCAAACAAATAAACATCCTTCCAGTTGCCCTTAAAATTTTTAAAAGCTATTTCTGAGTTTTCATCTGTTCGTGCAGAATCTTTAATTTTCTCATTGATAAAGCTGCCGCTAAAACTGGAATTAGCAAATTCTACAACAGGTGTTATAAAAGTATTTTGCTTCACATCCCAATTCACCACCACTTTTGGAGTAGTTTTATAAGCCAATGATCCTTCAATAGAAGCTGTTACATTAATAGGCTTTCTAAAGTTGAACTTCTCCAGTTTAGAGATGATGTTTGGAGTAAGCAGGTCTTTGAGTTTGCTATAAACTGCTTCTTTTGCAATAATGTTTAGTCTGAAGGAGCCTTTATCCCTCAGGATAAAATTTCCTGTAATATTATAATTCTGTCCGTTTACGTTCAACACTTCATCATCAAAACTCAACTCTGCTTTTCGACTGTTGAATTTTATTTTCATATCTGTTCGTAGTAATTGATTGCCGAGATAAGGTCCTTTCGTCATATTGAAACCAAGGCTACGAACAAAAGCTTCCTGCTCTATGTTGAATGTAAAAACATCTCCCAGCTCTGATATCTCAGTTTCAAACGACCTGAATAGAACATCGAAAAGTTTATTACGTTTCCTGTTTTCCAGGATGACTCTTACGTTATTCAATGATGCATGATCGAGTTTGATATCTTTTCCCTCTTTGTCTGGCTTTTCTTTTTTGTAACGAAGTAAATATTTGTTGGTGTAGCTTGCAGTGTCAGTGAAAATGTGCATCAGTCCATTGCTGAAACGCACATTACGCACTTCAACCTTATTTAAAACATATTGTAACACGCTGATCTGGCAGCTGGCTTCTTTCATTTTGAAGAAAGGCCTTCGGTAAACGGAATCTTCCACGTAAATATCATAGATGTGCAGCCCCACAAAAGGAAAGTGACGCCAGACGGTAATATCAGCATCGCGATATCTTATATCACTTCGAATATTTTTGCTGATGTTAGCACGAAGCTTATCAAGAAGATCTTTCTTGTTATAGTGCACATATAAAGAAAGGATACCGAATAACACCAGTATAGATGCTATCGTGAACAGCAAGCCTTTTACAATTCGTCTTACAATCTTGTTGCGTATCAACGGCATGGACTGCTTGTAACGCAAACCCAAAGCCAAAAAACCAGATAAACAGAATCAGAATTTTGTATCAATTATGTAAGGCAGCATAGCTCTCCAGGTTGGCCAATCATGTTTTATGTCGGATCCCCAAATGTCGAGGTCGTGCCATATTCCTTTGTTCCAAAGCACTTGAGAAAATCTCCTGTTAGCTTCGGGATCTTCATAATCGCCACTGCCGGTGTAAATATGGATGTGATGGCTTGATTTTATTTTATTGAGATACCATTCATCGTTGAGATTAGGAATGTAATGGTAGGGACTGTTGAAATATACCTGCTCGTCCCAAAAGCCTTTAGTGTATTCAGAAAGATCATATACGCCACTCATGCTGATGGCGCCATTAATAATATCCGGACGTTTTAAAAACAGGTTCATTGAATGCAATGCGCCAAAAGATGCACCGGATGTATAAATGAAAGTATCTGCACTGCTGGTGTTTCGAATAAATGGGATCACTTCCTCGAATACATAGTTGTTGAATTGGTTATGCCGAATGGCTTTATGTTCCGGTAGCATCTCGTTATTCATCCAGCTTTCCTTATTCATACTCTCAATGCTGTACACCTTCATTTTGCCTGCATTAATGAAGGGCGCCAAGGCATCCATCATTTGAAATCTTTCATATTCCAGGTAATCAGCAGCAGCAGTTGGAATCAACAAAACAGCAAAACCAAAATGACCATATTGCGCAATAGGCATTTCTCTTTGAAGCGCCGGGCTATACCATGAAGTGAGTTCTCTTTTCATATATGAGTTTTATGAGGTCAGCTTTTTCTTCTTATTGAACATCTGTTGCGTCGCACTCTTGTACTGCAACAATTCTATTCAGCCAGGCAAACTTTCTTGACTTCCTTCCACAGATCTCTAAAGCATTGAGCTGCATAACTGCTATTGGCAAATTCAAATAATGGATTCTGATTCACGCCCATCTTTTCAATATCACTGAGGTAAGGAATATAATTTTTCAGGAATAATTTATCCCTGTAGAATTCCTGCATTGTTTCGTGATGCAGATTCTTTCTATGATCCACCATGCTAAAAAAACACTTGATCTTTCCTTTATTCAGGCCATTCTCTTCAAAATATTCTTTCACTGTTTCATACGAACGAACAGATAAAGTAGTAGGTATGTTCGGCATCAGGATCCAATCACTGGCTGTAAAGATATTCTCGTGCAATAATGAAATACCCGGAGGGCAATCGAGAAACACTACATCATAATCTTTCTTTACCGACGTAAGCAAGGTTGCAAGCTTCCGTTTGGATTGCCTCATTTCGTTCAACATCAGGTCTGCATTGCGTGCAGAAAGATCCGACGGAACAATCCATAGATTTTCAAACTCACTGTCCTGTACCGAAAGGGAAAGATCAGTATCACCATACAATTTCTTAGCTCCTGTTCCTGCTTTAGCCTTCAGGTAATAACTTGATGAACCTTGCGGATCAAGATCCCAAACCAAGGTTCTCAATCCATCTGCAGCGCTTAAATAAGCAAGGTTTATTGCTGATGCAGTTTTGCCTACACCGCCTTTTAAATTGTAAATGCCGAGGGTAGTCATAATTTAAAAATATAGATTTATATACTGTTGCACAATTGCTTATATGTAGAATAAGTTATACAGTCTAGGCTTTTTCATCAAACATGTGTTTTTTTTCAAAACTATATTCTTCTGACTGTTTGACCTTAAGAAGATCGTCTACTAAGGTATTCTTTTTGTCGATTGATTATAAATTGCTTGTATGGGAAAACGGCTTTTGCAAAACCAGGAAGAGGAGATGCAATACTTCATTCCTTCTTCGTCTTTCCTGAGAGATGTCGATCACTCCAGTCTCGCTCAGTCACTCGACACGCTCTATTTACAGATCAATTCCAATAAAAGATCGTGTTTTGTGTACTCAGATTTGATTAAAATGAAAGATCCAATGGTGCAAAATGAATTAAAGGGATCTATGGTTTTTATGAACAATTATTTCGAGTAAGTAGATTTTGACAATTCCTTTTTATCTTCAATGCACATGAATATGTGATGCAATGTTCCTTTTGCAGTTGATGAACGGCAAATAGCGCAGATAAGTTGCCCAATCCCAATTCTATTGAAGAACTTCCGGGTTTTCCTGCTTTCGTTTCACACGCTTATGCGGTTGTAAGGTCATTTGTGGTAAAACATATTTGCACTAAATATTTAAACCATGAGAGGCAAATACATTACTACCAGCTTACAGATAGCAGTCTTATCCGCTAAACGTTTTAAACCAACTGCTATATGAAAAAGGCTTTTAAATGGACGGGGTTCATTATCCTGTTCATCATTGTTGCATTATTTGTTACGGTATGGCTGATGCAATACAAAACGTACGATGCACCGTATCCGAATATTCGTGCTTCAACAGATAGCACCGTTATAGAAAGAGGAAGATATCTTGTAACGAGTTCAGCGCATTGTGCAGATTGCCATGCGCCTGAAAGTTTATCTAAAGATGTTTTTGAAGGAAAAGAAGTTTCCCTGCATGGTGGAAGAATATTCAGGTTGCCTTTAGGTACTATACAGGCTCCTAATATTACCAATGATCCTACAGGCATCGGAAATTTAAAAGATGAAGAGATCGCAAGAAGCCTTCGCTATGGTGTTGGTCATGATGGAAGAGCCTTATTTCCGTTCATGCCTTTTCAAAATTTGAGTGACGAAGACCTTACGGCTGTGATCTCTTACCTCAGAACTACAAAACCGGTTAAGAATGAGATCACCATTCGTAAGCTACAACCAATGGGATATTTTGTAAATGCATTTTTCATCAAGCCCGTTGGTCCTGAAGGAACACCAGTTAAATCAATCACACCAGATACATTGGTTGAATACGGTTCTTATTTGGCCAACAGTGTTTCTAATTGCCGCGGATGTCACACAAACAGAGATCTGAAAACAGGAGCTTTCGTTGGGAAGCCATATGCAGGAGGATTTCGTATGGAAAGTGCAACTGAACCTACCGCATGGCAAGTGGTTACTCCCAACCTAACGCCAGATCCACAAACGGGTCATATTGTTAATTGGACAGAAGAAAGATTTATTGAAAGGTTTAGAATAGGAAGGTTGAATCAACATTCAACAATGCCGTGGGGCCCTTTTAAGCGAATGAGTGATCTGGAACTTAAAGCAATATATAAGTATTTGCAAACCCTAAAGCCGGAAGAAAACGATCCGGGACCAATGCTGATCAAGTTAGAGTAAAGCACCAAACCGTAGCATTTGCTGCGGTTTTTTATTTCATTGCGGCCAACTCTTTTTGTAACCTGAACATCTCATCTCTGAGCTTAGCAGCTTCTATAAAATCAAGGTCTCTTGCCGCCTTCTCCATTTCCTTTTTGATCTTCAAAATTGCTTTTTCTATTTGTGGAATGGTTTTGTATTCAGCCTGCTCTTCTGCAGCTTTGTTCAATATACCTTCATCGCCTTGTATAGCGTATGATTTCTTCGGATCAAAACCTTTAATATCTAACACAGAAGTTTGAGCGAAAATTTGTTCTGTTGTTTTTCTTACTGTCTTCGGAGTAATCCCATGTTCAATATTATACGCAATTTGCTTTTCCCTTCTTCTATTCGTTTCATCAATCGTTTTTTGCATGCTTTCTGTCATCTGATCCGCATAGAAGATCACTAAACCTTCCGAGTTTCTTGCTGCACGACCAGCAGTTTGTGTAAGTGATCTTTCATTACGTAAAAAACCTTCTTTATCCGCGTCTAGAATAGCGACAAGAGACACTTCAGGTAAATCAAGACCTTCCCTCAATAAATTCACGCCAACCAGAACATCAATTTCACCCAAACGTAGCTGTCGTAATATCTCCACCCTTTCCAGTGTATCAACCTCGCTATGTATATATTTTGATTTGATGTTTATGCGATGCAGGTACTTATCCATCTCCTCCGCCATTCTTTTTGTAAGCGTTGTTACAAGTACCCTGTCATTTTTCTTAACGCGTTTATCAATTTCATCTAACAGATCATCAATCTGATTAACTGAAGGACGAATCTCAATTGGAGGATCCAACAAGCCTGTTGGCCTTACCACCTGCTCAACTACAACTCCACCGCACTTTTCTAATTCATATTCACCAGGAGTGGCAGACACATACACTGTTTGGTTCAACAGGTTTTCAAATTCGTGAAAGTTGAGCGGCCGGTTATCTAATGCTGATGGTAATCGGAAACCATAATCCACCAATATCATCTTCCTGCTCCTGTCACCGCCATACATACCTGCTACCTGCGGAATAGTTTGATGGCTTTCATCTATCACACATAAAAAATCCTGCGGAAAATAATCTAGTAAGCAGAATGGCCTTGTACCGGGCACTCTTCTGTCAAAAAACCTTGAATAATTTTCAATACCATTACAAAATCCAAGCTCACGTATCATTTCAAGATCATACTCCACTCTTTCTTTCAATCGCTGCGCTTCTATGAACTTCCCTTGTGATTTAAAATATTCCACCTGCAATCTCATTTCATCCTGTATCTCAAAAATGATCTGTGATAACATGTGCTTAGGAGCAATGTATAAATTGGCAGGAAAGATCGCAGCATTGTCAAGCTTTGCAATTCGTTTGCCCGATGAGGTTTCTAAACTTTCGATCTCTTCAATTTCATCGCCAAAAAAAGTGATGCGATATCCGTAATCAACATACGGAAGATTGATGTCAACTGTATCTCCCTTTACTCTGAATGTCCCTCTTTTGAATTCCTCTTGCGAACGATTGTAAAGAGAATTTACAAGAGAATGAAGGAAACCTTGTCGTGAAGTTTTTTGACCTCGTTCAATCCGAACTACGCTATTGGCAAATTCTGTTGGGTTACCGATACCGTAGATGCAGCTCACACTTGCAACGACAATGATATCTCTTCTTCCACTCAATAATTCTGCAGTTGCCTGTAACCGAAGTTTATCCAACTCTTCATTGATGCTGAGATCTTTTTCTATGTACGTATCACTCACCGGCATGTAAGCTTCGGGTTGGTAATAATCGTAGTAAGAAACAAAATACCCTACAGCGTTATCAGGAAAAAACTGCTTAAACTCGCCATACAACTGTGCGACTAATGTCTTATTATGCGTTAAAACCAGGGTTGGCTTTTGCACCTGCTGAATCACATTTGCCATGGTAAACGTTTTACCACTACCGGTTACACCTAACAATGTTTGATGCTTTTCGCCTTCTACAATTCCTTCTGTAAGCTGGCGAATAGCTTCAGGTTGATCGCCCGCAGGCAGATATGGTGAGTGTAAGTTGAATTTCATAGAAGGGAGAACAAATTTATGAAACCAACTGTTGTAATACTATTAAACATCGTTGCGTCGCACTCTTGTACGCTTAGTTCACTACTGTGCAGAACTGCAATTTTTGCCAAAGTTCTTTGCCAGGTGCTGTTCGAGGCATTGTGCTCTCAAAGATGAGAATGGATGCGTTCTAAAAAAATCTTCAAACCTGTTATATTGATTTTCCTGTTTCGCCATGTCTTTCCAGAATTCTACTGCAACGCACAGATCATGATTTAACTCGTTCGCAAGATCAGCTCCATAAAAATCCGCTTCTAATTCATTTCGCTGGTTGAAACTTCCGGTAAGTAACCTGATAATATCTAAAGCCGTTGCTCCGTTCTGCTCACCAAATATTTTCTCAGCGGTCATCATTTCATGTATCGTCTTCTTTACGTGTCCTCTTTCTGAATGACCTATCTCATGCCCGATGATCGCATATAATAGTGAACGATTTCCTTTGCAGCGATTCAACATCCCTTTTGTTACATATATTCTTCCGCCAAAGGTGAATGCATTCACCATCGAATCATTCACTGCATAGATTTGATATTTTATTTCAGAAGGTCGCTTTCTAACCTTAAGAAGATCATTCATCACCAAAGCTAATTCAGCCTGGATAGCAGCATCATTCATCAGCTTGAAGGTTTTGCTATCGATCACATCTTTATGGAAAGCTGCACCATATTCATTTTGTACTTCATCTGTGATCTTGTCTTCATTAACAGCAATGTCACGAATAATTCCACCAGCCTTGTCCAACGTTTTGTTAAGCTGGCTTCCTCCCAGTGCAATATCAAGGCATGAGTATGAATATTCAACATCCTTTTCTTTTTTGTCAGTGGAAGATTCGCAGCTAATGATCAATAAACTGATGAACGTGATAAACAGGTATCGTAAATGCATATTCAAAGTAAGCAAACAATTTGCCAGCGGTTAACCTGCTGCCCAATGAAATAAAAGTACAAGAGTGCGACGCAACGATGTTTAATTGAAAAACTAAAGCTTGCTAAATAAAAAAGCCGCTGAAAACTCAGCGGCTCTATACATTTAAAACTTATTCTTATGCTGTTTCGGCCATTCTCTTACTCACTTTCTTCCTGTCTTCTTCATTGAGTACAACCTTTCTCATCCTTATCACTTTCGGCGTAACCTCTATACACTCATCTTCCTGGATATATTCCATGCACTCTTCAAGTGTCATCAATGTTTTAGGAGCTATTCTCGTAGCATCATCACTTCCGCTTGCCCTATGGTTTGTAAGCTTCTTAGGTTCAGTTGCGTTCACCACAAGATCTCCTGGTTTGATATGCTCTGCAATGATCTGACCCGCATACACGTCTTCACCCGGCTCAACAAAGAAGGTTCCTCTGTCTTGTAATTTATCAATTGAATAACCTGTTGTTTTTTCCTGGTTCTTAGAGATCAATACACCATTACTTCTTCCGGGAATTTGTCCTTTCCATGGTTTGTATTCTGTAAAACGATGTGCCATTACTGCTTCACCTGCAGTGTTCGTTAGCATTTGCGAACGCAGGCCGATCAATCCTCTCGAAGGAATTTCAAATTCCAGATGCTGCATCTCTCCCTTACTTTCCATCACCTGCATCTCACCTTTACGCTGCGTTACAAGATCAATTACTTTCCCGCTGTATTCAGAAGGAACATCAACAACTAAATTCTCGTAAGGTTCGCATTTCTTTCCATCGATATACTTCACCAATACCTGTGGGTTACCAACAGTTAATTCATAACCTTCACGTCTCATGGTCTCTACTAAAATTCCTAAGTGAAGGATACCCCGACCGTAAACAAGGAAACTATCAGCACCGTCAGTATCTTCTACTCTTAATGCAAGATTCTTTTCAGTTTCTTTCATCAAACGATCTCTCAGGTGACGCGATGTAACAAACTTTCCATCTTTACCGAAGAAGGGTGAGTTATTAATGCTGAACAACATGCTCATCGTAGGTTCATCCACACTGATCAATGGTAATGCTTCCGGATTTTCAACATCAGCGATAGTATCTCCAATATTGAAATCTTCCAGGCCAACAACAGCGCAAAGATCACCGGCAACTACTTCAGTCACTTTTCTTTTGCCCATTCCTTCAAAAACATATAATTCACGGATCTTAGATTTTTTGATCGTGCCATCAGCCTGCATCAAAGCAATTGACTGACCTTCTTTGATCACTCCTCTTGCAACTTTTCCAATTGCGATTCTTCCTAAGAAAGAAGAATAATCCAATGATGTGATCTGCATCTGCAACGGACCTTCAGCAATTTTTGGAGGCGGTACGTATTTGATGATACCATCCATCAATGGCGTGATATCATCGCACTGCTCGTTCTTATCGTTAAACCAGCCATGTTTTCCAGAACCGTAATAAGTAGGAAAATTAAGCTGCTCTTCAGTAGCGTCAAGGTTGAAGAAAAGCTCAAATACAGCATCGTGCACTTCATCAGGACGGCAGTTGGGTTTATCAACTTTATTGATCACAACAATCGGCTTCAAATGCAATTGCAAAGCTTTCTGCAACACAAAACGGGTTTGCGGCATTGGTCCTTCAAATGCATCAACCAACAGTAATACCCCGTCGGCCATTTTCAAAACTCTTTCCACTTCACCACCAAAGTCACTGTGACCAGGAGTGTCGATTACATTTATCTTAACGTCGTTATAAGTAACGGCTGCATTCTTACTAAAAATGGTGATACCGCGTTCTTTTTCAAGATCGTTGCTATCCATTATCAATTCACCAGTATCCTGGTTTTCTCTAAACACCTTCGTGGTGTGAAGTATCCTGTCAACCAATGTAGTCTTACCATGGTCAACGTGTGCAATGATTGCTATATTTCTGATATCCATAATGATTGTTTATCGAGGTAAATGGTTCTTTCGTCTACCTCAATCAACAGATTAACGTATTACCGACTTACCGAGAAAAATAAAGGTCGGCAAAGGTAATGCTTTGCAACGAGGCAGTCTCTTAAAAGAAGATGAATATTATGTTACCGGCTTATGAATAACTATTTGACTTTCGTTGCGTCGCACACTTGTACTGCATATCCATGAGGATCAATTAAAACCTGATATGAAATTTTATTTCTATTTTGTTTGGATAAACAATTGTGTATGCCAAGAAGTATCATAGCCGGTATTGGGATGTATGTTCCTTTAAACGTGATGAAGAATGATGACCTTACTAAGTACATGGATACCAGTGATGAATGGATCCAGGAACGTACCGGCATCAAAGAAAGACGCTTTGCACATAGAACAGAAGAAACAACTACCACGATGGGTGTTGAAGCTGCTAAAATTGCCATAGAAAGAGCTGGTATAACCGCACAGGATATTGATTTCATCGTTTTCGCCACGCTTTCACCTGATTATTACTTTCCGGGCTGTGGTGTATTGGTGCAAAGAGCAATGGGGATGAAAGAGATCGGGGCGCTTGATGTAAGAAACCAATGCAGCGGGTTTGTATATGCGTTAAGTGTAGCCGATCAATTCATAAAAACGGGAATGTACAGGAACATTCTTGTGATCGGCAGTGAGAAGCATTCATTTGGGTTGGATTTCAGCACAAGAGGCCGAAATGTTTCTGTAATTTTTGGTGACGGCGCAGGGGCTGTGGTACTGCAGCCTACAGAAGAAGAAGGCAGAGGTGTTCTGAGCACACATTTACACAGTGATGGTAATGATGCTGAGATTTTGGCGATGTATAATCCTGGAACGCACGCGAATCACTGGAAAGAAGGATTAGGAACTTTTGATGACGCAGAGATCGGGGAAATGTTCTTAAGCCATAGAATGATGGATGATGCACAGATCTTTCCAAATATGGATGGACAAGCAGTATTTAAGAAAGCTGTGGTAAAGTTTCCTGAAGTAATTATGGAAGCGTTGAATAAGAACGGATATCAACCTTCAGATATCAAATTACTCGTTCCACACCAGGCCAATCTAAGGATCAGCCAGTTTGTTCAACAAAAGTTAAAGCTGACGGATGAACAGGTTTATAACAACATTCAACGTTATGGAAACACTACCGCTGCGTCTATCCCTATAGCTTTATGTGAGGCGTGGCAGGAAGGAAAGATTCAGAAAGGAGACTTGGTTTGTCTTGCAGCTTTTGGCAGCGGATTCACCTGGGCCTCAGCACTTTTAAAGTGGTAGCATTTTTGCCTATAGTAGAAAAACAATTTTATGCGAGTATTTTTTGTGATGATATTGAGTGTGTTGACTATTTCGCTTTTTGCGCAACAGCCGAGTTTTAGAATAAGTGTACAAAAGCAGATCCTTTCTGCTCACGTAGATGCCGATAACGCAAATAAGAAGATCGTTATAAATACAGGAGAAAAGATCGCTAATGTGCAGCGATTCATGATACGTAGTCTGTATCCTGAACTTGATAAGGATTTTAAGAGAACTTTCTCTATCGTAGGAGATAATGAAGAGTCTGTTTTTACTTTTTCTGATGATAAGGAAAACGGTGTGTTTCTTTTGCCTTTAAAAGAGGTTGCCGATAAATTAAATAAGAGTAAAACGTATAAACTCTATACAGTAGCGATACCAAAAGACCCCGAGGCAGCAGCGGCTGTACGAGTTCGCCGTATCTTGCTGGCCAATATCGAGGTGCAATGATCAAAAAGATCGTCTTTTTAGTTAATCCTATTTCCGGTACAGTACAAAAGCAAGGTGTTGTTGAATTAATAAAAAGGGAATCAGTTGCAAGGCAGGTTCCCTTTGAAATTTATCCTACCAATGCAGCGGGTAAATATGAAGAATTAAGAAAAAAGATCGTTTCAGAATATGTTACTCATATTGGCATCGTTGGCGGCGATGGAACGGTCAACCAGGTAGTAAATGCATTAAGAGATCTCCCTATTAAATTTGGTATCATTCCTATGGGATCAGGAAATGGCCTGGCGCTGGCTGCAGGAATTCCAAAGAATATTTCCTTAGCGTTACAGTTGATCCTGGAAGGGAAAAGCAGGACAGTTGATGCATTCTTCATTAATGATCAATTTTCTTGTATGCTTTCGGGTTTAGGTTTTGATGCGCAGGTAGCTCATGATTTCGCCAATAAAGCTTCAAGAGGATTGATGACCTACACAAGACAAACACTCATCAATTATTTCACAGCAACTTGTTTTCCTTTTGAGGTAGCCACTGATGATTTCTCATTTAAGACAGAAGCCTTTTTTATCAGCATTGCAAACAGCAACCAGTTTGGTAACAGTTTTACAATTGCTCCGCAAGCCAGTTTGAGCGATGGCTTGCTTGATATTGTGATCGTTCAGAAAATGAATAAAGCATTTATGCCTTTCGCAGTGTTCAGCCAGGTTACTGGTGGTAACAAGGTGCAGAAACTTGCTGAAGAAGCTTTAAAGAAAAACATCATTTACTTTCAAACAGATTCGTTGAAGATATCTAATCCTAATAAAGCACCCCTGCACATAGACGGAGAACCTAAACAAACAACAAAGCAATTCGAAGTGAAGGTGATCAAAGAGTGCTTTAAGTTGATACAGCCTTAATGAAGGATGGATATAAGAGTTTAATGGCGAAGAAATCTTCAATCTTCACGAGAATGCTCAATTTTTAACTGGCGAGTAATGTTCTGAACGCACAAGAGTGCGACGCAACAGACGTTCAATAGTAATTCCGCAGCTCGCTACCACATAAAAGTCTTACTACTTACATTTGCGGCTCAATAAATTGTAATGAGCAAGTCAACAATAACGATCGATCTTCATTTAGACGAACAAAAAGTACCTGAGAAGATCATGTGGGTTTCTGCTAACGAACCAACGGATGAAAGGAATAAAGCGAAGGGAGTGATCCTTTCGTTGTGGGATGGCGCAGAGAAAACAGCGCTGCGTATTGATCTGTGGACAAAAGATATGATGGTGGATGAAATGACAGATTTTTTCTACCAGACAATAATGACCATGGCAGATACTTACGACAGAGCCACGCATGATGATGAGCTGGTAAATGATATGAAAACGTTTGCGAAACTGTTTTACCAGAAATTCAGGAAGAAGCAGGAGCAAACCAATAAGCTGAGCTGATAATTACTACTAATCTATAAACTGAACTAATATGTCTTTAGAGCAACAGGTAATGGCTGAAATGAAAGATGCCATGAAAAGTAAAGATGAAGCTGCACTACGTAGTTTAAGAGCGATCAAAGCTGAAATCATTAAAGCAAAGACAGAACCGGGAAACGGTGGCGTGATCTCTCCGGAGATTGAATTGAAGATGTTGCAAAAAATGGTAAAGAGCCGTAAAGATTCGTTGGAAATTTTCAATCAACAGAATCGTCCTGAGCTGGCTAAGAAAGAAGAAGAGGAGATCGCCATCATTGAAAGATTCTTACCTAAGCAGTTAAGTGAAGATGAAATAAGAGCAAAGGTACAGGCTGCAATTGCAGAAGTTGGTGCAAGCGGTCCGCAGGATATGGGTAAGGTGATGGGTGTAGTTACAAAACAATTAGCAGGACAAGCTGATGGAAAAGTTGTCTCGGGTATTGTGAAGGAGTTGCTCAGTAAATAGATCAAAATAATGGTCATAGATATCATCTTTATTGTATTGCTTGCACTGGCTGTTTGGAAAGGCTTTAGTAAAGGGCTGATCATTGCTTTTTTAACTTCTCTTGGTTTTTTTATTGGGTTGATCGCAGCCCTGAAGCTGTCTGCCACCGTTGCAGAGTGGTTGCAGCAAGAAGCAAACACACAAGGCAGGTGGTGGCCCTTGATTGCATTTGCATTGGTGATGCTTGTGGTAATGTTGCTAGTAAAATTGCTGGCTAACTTTCTGCATAGAACTGTGCAGTTTGCAATGCTCGGATGGATCAACAGGTTGGGTGGCGTTTTGTTTTATGCACTTATTTATTTGATGCTATATAGCATTATTCTTTTTTACATCAGTAAGATGGGGCTGTTTTCTCTTGAGACAATGAATAGTTCGCTATCGTATTCTTTTTTAGCTTCAATGGGGCCGAAATCTATTGATGCGATAGGATCAATTATTCCGGCATTGAAAGGATTATTTACTCAGCTTGAGTTGTTTTTTGGCTCTGTAAATAATAAGTTGCATTGAGTTTGATAGAGTTATTTTGGTTTAAAACCATTATTTTAGCAATGATTGTATGGGCTGAGCAAATCACTTTATCCTTCTGCTTCAGCTAATGCCCGGCAACGGAAAAAAATTAAGATGAGTTACGAGGTAAAACAACAGGATAAGTTCAAATTCATAGAAGAAGGGCAGGGTGAGCCGCTGATGCTTTTGCATGGGCTTTTTGGGGGTTTAAGCAATTTTAGTCACCTGATCGAGCATTTTAAAGGAAGCTATAAAGTAGTTGTTCCAATGCTTCCTTTGTTTGATCTTGATATATTTCACACTACTGTTGGTGGGTTTGCCAAATATATTCATCGTTTTATTGATGCACGAGGATACGAGAATATTCATCTGCTCGGCAACTCTTTAGGAGGCCATGTTGCATTGGTACATGTACTTAAGCATCCAGAAAAAATAAAATCGCTTATTCTGACAGGAAGTTCCGGGTTGTTTGAGAATGGTATGGGCGACACGTATCCTAAGCGTGGTGACTACGAGTATATCAAAAAGAAAACTTCGCTTACTTTTTATGATCCCGCTGTCGCTACTAAGGAATTGGTAGATGAGGTTTTTGAGATCACCAGCAACAGGCTTAAGGTTATTAAGATCATTTCACTTGCTAAAAGTGCCATTCGTAATAATCTTGGCGAAGAACTCAGCCAGGTTCAACAGCCTACCCTGTTGGTTTGGGGAAATAATGATACGATAACGCCACCGTTCGTAGGCAGAGAGTTTAACCGGTTAATTCCAAACAGTGAATTGTATTTCATTGATAAATGTGGTCATGCTCCTATGATGGAAGTTCCACTTGAGTTTAACAAGATTTTGGAGCAGTTTTTATCCCGCTTAAAAAAGCCAGCTGCAACATTGGTGTAAGTTTGGTTGTCTCTTTTTTACAAGCTCTTAGTACTGTTGAATGTTGACATCACATCTCATAGCATCGCATTATCCTTCGGTAAAGCTTACTGACCGATCAGCATTTGTATTAGGCTTAATGGATGATTATGATGTGCAGCATATGCCTGTAACGGATGACGAAGAAAAATACATCGGGCTTGTGAGTAAAGACGACCTCCTGGATGCGATCGACGATGCGATCATTGCTACTGTAGAAATTCATTTTATTAAGGCATCAGTGAAGGATACGGAACATTTCCTGAATGCTGTAAGGCTTTGTGTAGATCATAACCTTTCGCTTATCCCTGTTATATCAAAAGAAAATGAGATAATAGCTGTATTAAATGAGCTGGATCTATTAAAAGCAATGGCTCAATTTACAGGTGTAGATGAACCCGGCGGAATCATTGTTCTGGAAATGGAGAAAAGAAATTTTTCTTTTAGTGACCTGGCGAGGCTGGTAGAAACGAACGATGCATACATCACGCAGCTGAATACAACAGTAGAAAAGGATACTGCGATGATCCTGGTTACACTCAAGATCAACAAGTTTGAGATATCGGATATCGTTGCAACCTTTCAGCGGTATGAGTACCAGGTGAGATACTATTTCGGAGAAGAACTGTATCAGAATCAATTGAAAGAAAACTATGATTCGCTGATGAATTACCTCAATATTTGATAATTATACTTAGTTTGCCGGGCATTGCCCTATTGGCAGAGTAGTTGTTTAAGTAACATAAAGTTTTAATTTTTCCATTGTAATGAAGTAAGGATACAATGTTCAATTGCTGCCGCTATATTGTTTTGATGCTGTTGGTGGTTTGTGGGTTCTGCGGTAAAGCTCAGGATTCAACTGCTGTAGCTACTGAAGATCTCCCCGTGATCATTGCGGATATACAGGTTTCAGGATACAAAAAAACCAAGCCTTATATTATCGAAAGAGAATTTCCCTTCCAGGTAGGAGACCATATTCTTCGTTCTAATCTTGATGCTAAGCTTGAGCGCTGCAGGAGCAATTTAATGAACACCGCTTTGTTTGTAGATGTAGATGTTACTTCTAAGATCCAAGGTGAGTTAGTGTTCATCAATATCCAGGTAAAAGAAAGATGGTACATTTTCCCAATACCTTATTTCAAGTTTATTGACAGGAATATTAATGAGTGGCTTGTGAAGCATAAGGGCAGCCTCAACAGGGTTAACTATGGCGTCAAATTCATGTACAATAATGTGGGTGGCAGAAATGATAAGCTCAACCTTTGGTTATTGAATGGATATAGTCAGCAGGTGCTTTTCAGGTATGATCAACCCATGGCAGACCGATCACTGAAGTATGGTTTTGACATCGGGTTCGCATATTCAAGAACCAAAGAAATGAATGTGACAACCACGCCCGACAATAAACAACAATTCTATAAGGAAGATAAGTTCATCAATGAATATTTTCATGTGAACTCGGCGGTTACTTATCGTCCTGCTATTAAAACAAAACACTACCTGAGAGTTGGATACACCAGGTCGCGGATCAATAGCGATAGTTTCTTTATCATCAATCCTAATTACTACGGCAATGGGGCAACAAGTATCAGCTATCCTGAAATATCCTATAGCATTAATCACTTCAACGTAGATTATATTCCTTACCCTAACAAGGGATTTACATTTAAAGGATCGGCAGGAAAGAAAGGGTTCAATAAAGAAGTGAATGTATGGCAGTTAAATGCAATATCAACTTATACAATTCCACTTGTTGCAAAATCTTATCTGCATCTGCAGGCTGCAGGAATGTTAAAGTTGCCTTTTGATCAACCTTTCTATAACAAAAGATTATTTGGCTACGGCGAAATGTATATGCGTGGATTGGAATATTATGTGGTGGATGGCGTTGCAGGCTTCATAGGGCGTGCAACGATAAGAAAGCAGGTGCTGAATTTTAATATCAAACCGATTATTGTTATAAAAGGACACAATAAAATTCCTGTTCGCGTATTACTGAAGACTTACGGTGATGTAGGATACGCCTATGATAAACAGCCCATCGGCACCCTCAATAATAAACTGCTCCGAACCTGGGGCATCGGCCTGGATGTTATCACCTTCTACGATTTTATCATCCGCTTTGAGTACAGTTTCAATCAACTCAACAACAATGGCTTATTTTTGCATAGCAAGGGAGATTTTTAGTTAGCCAGCTGCAATGCTTCTATCAACTTATGTTGCGTCGCACACTTCAGCTAAGTTCACTCTTGCACTTAAAGACTGCTAATGAAAGTTGCTATTTACAGCCGTGGACTTGATCATGACCAGGAAAGCCAGCTTCGTCTTTTGATCAGCGAACTCACTAAACAAGGATTTACTGTTACCATGTACCAGCCTTTGGCTGAGCAACATAATATAACTGAAACAGAGACTTTTACTAACGCAGACGACCTCCACCCAAGCCTTGATTGTGCGATAAGCCTCGGCGGAGATGGCACCTTGCTCGATACCGTGACTTTTGTACAGGACAAGAACATTCCGATTCTGGGGATCAATTTCGGTCGGTTGGGCTTCCTCGCAAGCATTGGCCGTGATGAAATGGCTTTGGCAGTAGACGCACTCGCTAACAGAACTTACCTGGTTGATAAACGAACCCTCATCCATGTAGAAGCTAATATTCCTCTGTTTGGAGCTACTCCTTACGGTCTTAATGAATTTGCGATTCATAAAAGAGATACTTCTTCTATGATCAAGATCCACACATACCTGAACGGTGAATTTTTGAATAGCTACTGGGCCGACGGATTGGTAGTATCAACCCCTACAGGATCAACGGGATACAACATGAGTTGTAATGGGCCTATCGTATTCCCTGATTCAAACAGTTTTGTTATTACGCCGGTGGCTCCTCACAATCTTAATGTAAGATCGATCGTGGTTCCTGACAGCAACATTATCTCATTTGAAGTAGAAGGCCGAACTGACGAATTTATCTGCGGCTTAGATGCGAGAAGAGAGATCGTAGCCAAGGACATTCAACTGGCGGTAAAAAAAGAAAGATTTACAGTAAGCCTTATTCGGTTAAATGAGAACAGCTTCCTTTCTACCCTGCGAACTAAATTGACGTGGGGATTAGATAAGCGAAACTGACATCTTCGGATTAAAATTTGCAGCATTAACCTTTCTGTTAAAAGAAAATTGGAAATTTTGCGTTCTCGTAACATTATTTATTTTGCACTCTATGCTTAGGAAAATTGCGACAGTTCTGATCATCAGCATTATAGGGCTCCAGGGAAACTCACAGATCTTGAACAGTTATGTTCAGGAAGGTGAATTCGGAATTGCAGTAGGTGGCGGACATTACTTTGGTGATCTAAACACCAGGGCCGCGATCAATCGTCCCAAGATTTCCGCTGGAATTTTCTTCACTAAACAATTCAGTAACTACATAGGCTTAAAGGTGGCAGCGAACTATGCCCGCCTGGGGTACTCTGATATTTACAGCAAGAATGAAACGCAAAAACTCCGCAACCTCAGCTTTAACAGCAACATTTGGGAGGTAAGTTTACAAGGCCAATTCAATTTCTTCAAGTTTTACCCCGGTGTTGAAGGATATACATATACACCTTACGTTTCATTAGGTGTGGGGCTGTTTTCTTATGATCCTTATGCATATCTGGGCGGAGAAAAATATTATTTAAGACAGTATAATACTGAAGGACAAGGGGATACAGCTTATCCTGATCGCAAACCGTACAGTACAATGGCGCTTTGTATTCCTCTTGCCGTAGGATTCAAATACAACTTAAGCGAGAAGCTGAATTTCTTTGCTGAAGTAGGTTATCGTTTTACAACAACAGATTACCTGGATGACGTTAGCACAACTTATGCTCCGGATGCATTCCCACCTGTTGGGGGTCAGCCTTCTATAGGTTATTTGCTGCAAGACAGAAGCTATGAAGTAACTGCTACACCAATTGGCATTAAGGGTCGTCAGCGAGGCAATAGTTCTCAAAAGGATAATTATTTGCTTGCGCAGATTGGCGTGTCGTTTAATATCTCATCTTACCGTTGTCCAAAGTAAAACTAATCTCAGCCCTCTGATTGATTTCGCTAATTTTGCCGGCTGAAGGGAAAGTATGCAGGACCTGTTATCTCAAATAGACAAAGACCGGTTGCCCAGCCATATTGCCATCATCATGGATGGTAATGGAAGATGGGCAAAAGAAAAGGGACAAGACCGCTTATACGGGCATTTTCACGGTGTTGAAAGTGTAAGAGCAATTGTTGAAGGTTGTGCAGAGTTGGGCGTTGGTTATCTCACACTATACGCATTCAGTACTGAGAATTGGGATAGGCCAAAAAATGAAGTGGATGGTTTGATGGCTTTGTTGGTAGATACGATCCGAAAAGAAGTAGCTATCCTTAACAAGAACAACATCAAATTACATGTGATCGGGGATCTGAATATGTTGCCAGAGTACGCCCAAAATGAATTGCAGGAAGCACTTGATATGACCAGTCATAACACAGGGTTGAACCTGGTAATGGCTTTAAGTTACAGCAGTCGTTGGGAATTAGTGAATGCGGTAAAACATATTGCTTTGGATGTGAAGGAAGGAAAGATAGATCCGGAATCAATCGACCAGAATACAGTTCAACAATACCTTACCACAAGCAACTTCCCGGATCCTGAATTGATGATCAGGACCAGCGGCGAATATCGCATCAGTAATTTTTTGCTTTATCAACTTGCTTACGCCGAGTTGTATTTCACCAATACACGTTGGCCGGACTTCAGAAAAGAAAACCTTTACGAAGCCATCCTCGACTTTCAAGGGCGGGAAAGACGTTTTGGGAAGACAAGCGATCAGCTCTCGGCTAAGCCTGCAATGCCTTCACTTTAAAGCATTTTCTAAGCTAAATAACTGGTTGATTTAACAAACGTTTTCATTTTATCCCGTTAATTTGCCCCACTCAAAATCAATAGAACTAGTTGTGTACGATATTAGAAGGGAACCAAAGCCAAAACAAACAGCCAGCCTGATGCAGAAAATTTACAAACTTTTTTTACTTACTATAATAACTTGCTCTTTCGCTCAGTCTGCCGGCGCACAGGAAGCCAATGACACTACGCCTTCAGTTGATGTAGATCTCATCCGTCTTTTTGAACAGAAAACACCTAGAAAATATAAGATCGTTGACATTAAAGTGTCAGGTAATAAGTATTTTGACCAGGCTTTACTTCTTTCTGTCGCCAACATAAGTGTTGGTGATGAAGTGGTGATTCCCGGGGGAGACGAATTTGCAAAAGCAATTCAAAATCTATGGAAGCAGAATTACTTTTCGAATGTTGAGATATATGTTACCAAATTGGTAGGAACCGATATTAATATTGAGATCGTTGTTCAGGAAAGGCCTAGGTTATCAAGCTTTACTTTTCAAGGAATTAAGAAGGGAGAACAAGAAGATCTTACAGGTAAGATTGGCTTAGTAAGGGGAAGAGTGATCACAGAGAACATGAAGCGTACAGCTGTTGAAGCGATCCAAAAATATTATTACGACAAAGCTTTCAGAAATGTGAAAGTGAATATCAGCGAACAAAAAGATCCTACGATTGAAAATTCGATGATCCTCACTCTACACATAGATAAGGGGGACAAAGTGAAGATCGAGAAGATCACGTTCTCTGGAAATACGATTGACCCGATAAAACTAAAAAAGCAACTTAAAGAAACCAACGAGAAATCCAGGCTCACTTTATATCCTATCAAAGACAGTGGCGATTATTCTTTCAAACAATACCTGAGAGATTACGGCTACCTCACCTTCTCTAAAACCAGGAGATTATTGGAGCCTTACGTTAAGATCAAACCTTTTGGATCTTCTAAATTCAATGAAGTAAAATTCAATGATGATCTTGATAACTTAATCGTGTATTACAACTCACTTGGTTTCCGGGATGCTATAGTGGATGATACCGCAATTACGCTTAATAGAAATAATAATCTTAATATCAATATCAAGGTTAAAGAAGGTAAGAAATATTACTTCGGTGATATCAGCTGGAGAGGAAATACTAAATACAGCGATTCAGTTCTTTCTGCCTTTCTTAATATCAACAAAGGTGATGTATACAACCTTGAAACACTCAATAAACGGTTAGGAAAACAGCTTTCTCCTGAAGGTGGTGACATTAGTGGTTTGTATATGGATGATGGATATCTCTTCTTCCGTGCAGATCCGATTGAAACAGCTGTTTACAACGATACAATTGATTTCGAAATCAGGATAGTGGAAGGTCCTCAGGCAACCTTTAAAAACATACGCATCACTGGTAACGACAAAACAAAAGATTATGTTGTGCGTCGTGAATTAAGAACGATTCCTGGGGAAAAATTCAGCAGAAGTGATCTTATTCGTTCTCAAAGAGAATTATCTCAACTTAATTATTTCAATCCCGAAAAAATTAATCCCAACGTAGTTCCTAATCCTGATGATGGAACAGTTGATGTTACCTGGGAATTAGAAGAAAAATCAAGTGACCAGCTTGAGCTCAGTGCAGGATGGGGTGGAGGTATCGGCTTAACCGGTACGCTGGGTGTTTCGTTCAATAACTTCTCTATTAAGAATATTTTCAAAAAATCTGCATGGGATCCATTGCCAACAGGTGACGGACAAAAGCTAAGCCTCCGTGTACAAAGTAACGGTAGAGCATTCCGTTCTTATAACTTTTCATTTACTGAGCCTTGGCTGGGTGGTAAGAAGAGAAATGCATTCACCGTTAGTTTGTATGATACTAAATTTGCAAACGCTTACGATCCCCTCACCGGAACATACACAAGAAATAATGCGAATAACTCCTATATAAAAACCTCAGGTGTTTCATTGAGTTTGGGTAAACAGTTAAAATGGCCGGATGATTATTTCAGCTTGTTAACTTCAGTTAGCTATACAAGATATAAATTAAAGAATTACTCTATCGATCCTGTTAACTTGAAAGGATTTGATAATGGGGTGTCTAACAACCTCAACTTCCGGGTAGCACTGGCTCGTAACTCAGCTGGTCCAAATCCAATGTTCCCTGTAAGTGGATCAAACTTTACTTTAAGTGTGCAATTCACACCGCCTTACTCTTTGATTGATAAAAATCGTGTTAATGCAAAGAACCCTTATGAGTTAGTAGAATATCATAAGTGGAAATATACCGGTGAGTGGTTTATGCCTTTGACAAAAGGTTATGGTGAAGAAAAGAATAAGCAATTGATCTTAAGAGCTGCTGTTAAAGCAGGCTTCATGGGCCGTTATAACAAAGACATGCAGATATCGCCATTTGAAAGATTCCAGGTAGGCGATGCAGGTTTAAGTAACAACTTCGCTTTGCTTGGTTTTGACATCGTAGCGCATAGAGGTTACCCGGTGTATGAAAATTCAAACCCTAGAGTAAATCCTGATCAGCAGGCTGCGCAACAGTATTTTACAATATTTAACAAGTACACAATGGAATTAAGGTATCCTTTGAGTCTTAATCCAAGTAGTACTATTTACGGACTTACATTCTTTGAAGCCGCCAACGGATGGTATAATATGAAAGAGTATAACCCTTTCAAATTGCGTCGTTCTGTAGGTGTGGGCATGAGATTCTACTTGCCAATGTTTGGTTTGCTCGGATTTGATTACGGAATTGGTTTAGATCGTTATACAAGGAATTCATCATTGAAAGACGCAGCCAGGTTTACGTTCATGTTAGGATTTGAACCGGAATAATAGTTATAGTTTAGTTATGTAGCCAGCTGCGGTGTAACTATCAGGCTCTTGTTGCGTCGCACTCTTGTACTTCCTGTTCTGTGAGCAGCTTAGTGCTTCAGAAAATGGTCTCAACTAAATAATATAATTCAGCTTATAATCGAATTCATATGAAAAGATTTTTGCTTGCCTTCAGCGCCATTCTCCTCATCAGCTTAATGAGTAGTACAAATGTGAGCGCACAACGCTATGCGATTATTGACACTCGGTACATATTAGAAAAGATACCGGAATATAAAAATGCTGATAGTAAACTCGAAGCACTGAGTAAACAATGGCAAACTGAGATTGACAACCTGCAGGGACAGCTCGATAAAATGTACAAGAATTATGAAGCCGAGCAGTACATGTTGAGTGAAGAACTGAAGAAAAAAAGAGAAGACGAACTTTTCAATAAAGAAAAGGAAGTGAGAGACCTGCAGAAAAAAAGGTTCGGTTACGAGGGGGATCTTTTTAAAGAAAGACAGAGGCTGGTAAAACCAATTCAAGACAGAGTTTATAACGCCGTGCAAAAAATGGCTGTTAACCGCGGATACGATTTCATCTTAGACAAAAGTGAAGGAATTACGGTTATATTTGCCGACCCCAAACTTGACAAGAGCGATGACATCCTCAGAGAGCTTGGAATAAAGAACTAAACATTTTCAAAAACAACTATCGATAAACATTCTCCAGATGAAAAAGATTTTATTTACAGTATTGGCCGTTGTGGGATTGATCTTAGCAAACAGCCAGGATGCGAAAGCGCAAATTAAGATCGGGTTCTTCGATCTTGAAACTATGGTTCAGGTGATGCCTGGTTACAGAACGGTTGATAGCCTTTTACAGATCTATGAAAGAGATTCTCTTCAAGCTGAATACGATTTCTATCAGAAAGAATTCCAGCGTTTAGATAGCACGTTCAAAGCAGATTCTGCAGCAGGTAAACCAAAAAATGTATTGGATCTAATTTCAAGAGACAGAAGCAACATCGCTATAAATCTTATTTACTGGCAACAGATCTCTCAAAATAAGATGGATAACAAAAGAAACATTCTTGCAGCTCCATTGATCCAGGCAGTTTTAGGTGCTTATAAAAAAGTACTTGACAATGGTAAATACACATTAGTATTTAAACCAAACGTTCTTGAATTGGGTTCTAAAGCAGACAACTTGTTTGTTTCCGTGGCAAAAGAATTAAAGATTCAACTACCTGATGAATTGGGCGGCGGCGAAGAACCCGCTCCAAATACCAAACCTAATACTGGTGGTACTAAACCTCCGACTGGTACTAAACCTAAGCAGTAAGCTTCTAAATAAAGAATAGTTTTAAGAGAACCATACCCAAGTGTGGTTCTCTTTATTTTTGCTTATGCCTGCAACAAATCCCATAGGAATTTTTGACTCTGGTTACGGTGGCCTGACCGTAATGAAAGAGATCGTAAAAACCTTACCGCAATACGATTATATCTACCTGGGTGATAATGCACGTGCACCCTACGGCAACCGATCATTTGAATCTGTTTATCACTACACTTTAGAATGTGTAAAATGGTTTTTCAAGCAAGGGTGTCCGCTTATTGTGCTGGCTTGCAATACGGCCTCTGCAAAAGCATTAAGATCTATCCAGCAGAATGACCTTGAAAAGATCGCCCCAGGCAAACGAGTGCTGGGCGTGATTCGGCCTACAACCGAAGTGATAGGTAACTATACAGAAAGCCGTAGTATAGGAATTCTAGGCACAAAAGGCACTGTGCAATCTGAGTCATATTTGATAGAGATACACAAGTTCTTTCCCGATCTGAAGATAACCCAGGAGGCTTGCCCTCTTTGGGTGCCATTGATTGAGAATAATGAACATAACAGTAAAGGAGCGGATTTCTTTGTAAAAAAGCATATTCAGAACCTGATGGAGCAAGCTCCTGAAATAGATTCGATTCTTCTGGCCTGCACACATTATCCTTTGATGCTTGATAAAATACAGGAGTACCTACCAATTGGTACCACTATAATTTCCCAGGGCGAGATAGTAGCCAATAGCCTGGCAGATTACCTGAGGAGGCATGATGAAATTGAGGGCCTGTTAAGTAAAAGCAGTTCAAAACAATTTTATACAACAGATTCTACGGAAGATTTTAATGAGAAAGGCAGTTTCTTTTTTGGAGAAGAAGTTAATTCAAAACATGTAGATCTGGCCAAAGAGGGTTGACTGCTTAACAGATTTCAGAACGCTGAAGGGAGTGACACAACAGGCGATGCCATAATAATTCGCTGCTGGTCAACTAAAATTCCTTAAAAAACCGTGTAATCGCCAATTTGTCTTTGCCTGTACAGCTACAGTCCTTACCTTTGCCGTCCTTTCACAAACTGTGGTATGGTGACCACGGTTGAATGGAACAACATTTTTGGGTTAGAAAAACTAAAAAACGATGAAACGTACATTCCAACCACATAATCGCAGAAGAAAATCTGTTCACGGATTTCGTGAAAGAATGAGTACTGCAAACGGTCGTAAAGTATTAGCGAGCCGCAGAAGGAAAGGTCGTAAGAAACTGACTGTTTCTGACGAAAGAAAATTGAAGTAATCACAACTGTGATAGATATTAAAAGTCCTTGTTCTGCAAGGACTTTTTTAGTTTCGTAAAGCATGAAGCAAGGGTTCAAATACGGAAAAGAGGAAAAGTTGAAAAGCCGCAAGCAGATCAACCAGCTGTTTGTTGAAGGAAAAGCGATCAATGCATTTCCGCTACGATTGGTATATTATAAACCATCAAACGCGATGGATGTACCTGTAAAAGCTGGTGTTAGTGTAAGTTCGAGAAACTTTAAGAGAGCAGTGGACCGGAACCGGGTGAAGCGATTGCTCCGTGAAGCATACCGATTAAATAAGTCCTCGCTACTTCAACATGTGGAACAATCGCAGCAGCACCTTACACTCTTTATTATCTATACAGACAAGATATTGCCTGCTTTTGAGTTCATCAATCAAAAAATGCAGGTAGCTTTGAACAAACTCATAGCTGCAACCAGTGAAAGATCTCCTGAAAATAATTAGTTACCCTTTCATTTTTCTCATTAAAATATACCAGTATGTAATCTCTCCTTTGCTGGGTCCAAAATGCCGGTTCACACCAACCTGTTCACAATATGGTGTAGATGCTTTCAAGAAACATGGCTTGTTCAAAGGAGGCTGGCTTACCATTAAAAGGGTTTCCCGCTGCAGGCCTGGCGGTGGAAGCGGATACGATCCTGTTCCTTAAACAATTATACCATACTGGCGTTGAATTTGCAGGTAATGTCTCAAATTCAATTTTATGAAAAAGTATACCCTACTCGTTGCTGCATTGCTTATGAGTTCATCGATCTTTTTTGGATGTAAAAAGGAAGATGATAATACAGTAAGCAGTACAAACACTATGTCTTCTTCACAGGAAGTGCCTACAAATTCCAGTACGGCGACCGGTACAGTGAATGTTACTTTCAACAAACAAACAAAAGATCTTACTTATACTGTAACCTGGAGTGGATTAAGTGCTCCGGCTTCAGCTATGCACTTTCATGGACCTGCATTGGCTGGCGTTAATGCAAGTGTATTGGTAGGTGTGAATGGATTTCCGAATGCCGCATCTGGTAGTGTAACTGGTACTTTGAATGTAGGTGCTTTAGCACTGGCGTCTGCAGAGGCAGATCTGCTAGCAGGAAAATGGTACTTCAACATTCATACAGCTACTTATCCGGGAGGCGAGATACGCGGACAAGTTACTTTTCCATAAAGAAAAAAGAGCAGTTTAACTGCTCTTTTTTTATTGCTTGTTGAGAGAGTCAACTATACGTTTATCCAGATTCTGTTTTACTTTTTCTATGTTCTCTCTTATTTCTTTTGTGGTGTAGAATCTATATACCTCAGGAGCCTTTCCATCAACAGCTTCTACAGATTTCATATTGTGAAAAGGTGCTACGACGATCGCATCAAGGTTTTCCGAAATTTTTACTGCAGTGTTAGGTAAGATGAAAAAATTCTTTTTGTCTGCACTTACATTCTTTCCGATTGTTAATTGCTTCAGGGAGTCGATCTGCCGCACAATTTCTTCCTGCGAAAACTTTTTGATGGCATTTTCTCCATAAGTGATGAAGCTTCCAACGATGGTGTCTTTTTGCGTATTCAACACATACAATCCGTTGCCGGGAATATTTACTGTGGTATTTCCTCTTGGGGTGGTGAGCTTAAGATCAATTGCGCCATTGCCGAACTGTACTTCTTTTGATTCGTGACCTGCACCATCATCTACTTCTATAGTTTTGGCTTCTTCGTTGATCTTAGGATCTCCTTTACTAAACACTACTACTTTTTTATTTATTCCGGAGCAGGATACTAGTAGCGTGAGAGAGCTGAAGCAAACAATTAGTTTTTTCATCGAGGTATGATTTAAAAAAATAATCCCGTTCAAGATTGAACGGGACTAAATTAAAACTTTATGCTCAGTAATGATCTGAAAGTACAAGAGTGCGACGCAACGAAGACGAGAAATGAATCTTCAGCTGGTCACACAAACATTACTTACCTGCAGCGTAACGCTCAGCTACTTTTGCCCAACTGATCACATTCCAGATCTGGTTTAAATATTCCGGTCTTTTATTTTGATATTTCAGGTAGTAAGCATGTTCCCACACATCGATTCCTAAAAGCGGTGTTCCTTTAACTTCTGCAACATCCATCAAAGGATTATCCTGGTTAGGTGTAGACGTAACTTCTAATTTTCCGTCTTTGACAATCAGCCAGGCCCAACCACTTCCAAAACGGGTAGCGCCTGCATTATTTACTTTTTCTTTCAGTGCATCGAACGATCCAAATGTGCTGTTGATCGCCTCGGCTAATTCGCCTGTAGGTCCGGCACCGGAATGCGGTGCAAGTGTTTCCCAAAAGAAAGTATGATTCCAATGCCCACCGCCATTGTTGCGTACTGCAGGAGGAAGAGAGCTGATGTTTCTTAATAACTCTTCGAGGCTTTTGTTTTCATTCTCTGTTCCAGCTAAAGCTTTGTTGAGATTATCTACATAAGCCTGGTGGTGTTTGCCATGATGTATTTCCATTGTTGCTTTATCAATATAAGGCTCTAATGCATCATGCGCATAAGGCAAAGCCGGTAATGTGAACGCCATAATTATTTTTTTAAATGAATAATAATGAAATGAGAAGCAAATTTATTGGAATATGTATACGAGTGTTACTGATAAACATATTCTTTTCTTAAGTCGAAAACAAGCGTAAGATGAATTTTGAATCTTTACCGCAGCCGTTTAACTATGTCTAAAACTTACGCTTTAAAATTTGTTCAACAGATACCGTGTTCATTGCAGGATGCATGGAGTTTTTTTAGCAGTCCTGCAAACCTGGTGAAGATCACGCCTGCGACTTTTGGTTTTGAAGTCATCAGCCGGCATCACGGTGAGCAGATGTACCAGGGGCAGATCATAGAGTATAAGGTGAAGCCTTTATTAGGCATCCCGCTGTATTGGATGACGGAAATAACACATGTAGAGCCGATGAAATTCTTTGTTGATGAGCAGCGATATGGTCCGTATTCATTCTGGCACCATCAACACTTATTTAGAGAAGTTGAAGGTGGCGTTGAGATGACTGATATAGTGCATTATAAAATACCTATGTGGTTTATTGGAGATATTGCAAATGCCTTACTTGTTCGCAGTAAACTAAACAAGATGTTTGAATACAGGAAGCAAAAAGTAGAAGAAATATTTGGAAGATTAGCCGGGAATACGTGAAATATATTTTTCTATTTCTTTTATCTGGTCAACTACCTGTTTTGTTTTAGGCTTGCAAGCTTTTGCTTTTCTGAAATAATCTTTAGCAGCACGAAACTCTCTTTTGTTCATAAATATCTGGCACATGCTCAGGTAAGCGACGGCTTCACTTTCTTTATCCGGTATTCCCAGGCGAATGGCTGATCTTATATAGTTTTCTCCCTCTTTCATGTTTCCCTTTTGCATAGCCATCATACCCAACTGCAATTTGTTGGCTCCTTCGGCCTCAGGAAGTGGTGCACCGAGTTGAGAACTTTTCTTAAGATGCTTTTCTGCAGTGTCAAAATCCTGCTTCATCATTGCAAGATTTCCTTTTACCGTATAAAAAGTTGAACGTACAGGTTTGATAAGTAAACCGGGAAACCAGATAGTTCCGAGTATTCTTTCTACTTCTTCAATATTTCCCTGCTCCATCGGCTCTTGTATCAAACGCATAGGGCCAATCAGGAAATGACTTAATAACCCGATCAGTCCCAGAAAATAAAGAATGAAAGCAGGCCAGAATCCACTGGAATAATGAACGAAGACTGCAAGCGCAATTGCAACAAGACTTAGCCAAAAACGATATTTGATGATGATATTGTAAAACTTCATATACAGAGATTAGAAAGTCGCCCTTACAGACGACTTTGATGAGGCGGCAAAGGTAATTACTGGCGTTGATATCTGAAGCCTGCCGGTGGCACAGTTTTTAAGCTGAACATTTTATGCCATCAACTGTAATTCGGTCATTCAGCTATATTCCTGAAGCAGAAACATTGGAGATTGTTTTTGTATCGGGCACAGTTTATCATTACAGGAAGGTGCCTGTTACTATTTATGAAGAGATGAAAGATTCTTTTTCGAAAGGAATATTCTTTAACGAAAATATTAAAGACAAATATGAATTCGAGAGGATAGAAACGAATAAAAATTAGCCCTTCTTCTTAGACACTAATTTAAAATAAGTTGCTTTAAACCGGTTATTTATCACTTCACCCTGTACTTCCGCATTTCTTACTGCATTGCAAAATCCATCGCTTGCATGTGCATCTCCATGATCATCGATTGTAGTGCCTTCGACCAAATAAGCTTTGCCATTGATTTTCACCGCTAGCGTACAATCTTCTCCTCTTAATCCAAACTTGCATTGGCCACAAGCGGCTTTCACCACCTGTATCTTTTTTGTTGAGTCTGGTGCGGGCAATTCTTTTTTGCTTTGTGAAGAAGCGGTATATGCTCCAAGAATAAATAAGAGGGAAATCAGGAATTTCATAAACTGCGATTATATTCAAAAATAAGGTTAATACAAAGCTTTCTGAAGAGGAAATAGTTAAATGTAGAGCGATCGCCACAGTTTGACTTTGTAAACACTAAAAAGACTTTGATTACGCATAAAACACAGCTGGTATCAAAATTGACATAGCTTATACTC
>JAEZDC010000014.1 GCA_023429825.1 Bacteroidota bacterium
GGCCAGATCTTCATTTCCTTGGAATTGATCTTGCGCCGAGGATGATTGATGCAGCTAAACGAGCCAATCCTTCTGAGCAATTTGAAGTGATGGATATAACTGATGCAGGCAGCATACAAGAAAGATTTGATGCTGTGATCGCCGCATTTTGCCTGCCATACCTTTCTTACGATGATGTGCCAAAGTTGTTTCGCAATATGCAACAACTTACTACTGATAAAGGATGGATTTATGTAAGCTGCATGGAAGGAACAAAAGAAAGATCAGGGTTTGAAAAGACGAGCTTTACGGGCGACGATGAGATGTACATCAACTATTATGAAAGAAAAGAAATAGAAGAATTACTGAAGCATTCTGGCTTTTGCATCAAACACTTCGTCACCAAAGATTATCCTGAAATGGATGGTTCGTTTACAACTGATATTTTCTTTCTTGCAAAGAAAGTTGAATGATCTACCCTGCTTTAATGATCTTTTCTGGTTGCTTGCTTATTGCAGAACGGTGCACGATGATCTTTTGATTGGGAATATCGATCGAGAGTTCTATCCACCCGTTATATCGCTGATCATTTTTCTTAAGCTGGAAAGCAAGATATTTATTCGTTACATTGAGCCAGTTGCCATTCCATGTGATGGTACCCGAAATGTGTTCTACTCTTTCAACAAGTAATGCGAAAGGAGCGTTGTACCATGCGCCTTTATTTGAATCATCAAGAGCTATCTGCTCACCTGTAGTGAATACAGGACTCTCATCGTTTCCGCTAAACATCATATAAGTATTAAATCCACCTGCTACAAAGAATTGTCTTTTATCGCTCTGGCTTAACGGGTCGCCGACAAGTTGCACACCAAACACAACATCATTCAAATTGTCTTTGTTCAGGTCGAGGGTAAAGCCGGGTATGCCATACTTCAGTTCTTTATTAATGGTAGTATATTCCATCTCTACTACAGGTTGTGAGGGGATTACTACTTTTTTGTCTGTACATGCACTGAGAGACCATATTACAAAACACAAAGCGATGAACTTTTCGAATGACATACGAATGATTTGATGCAAAACTATTACCACAGTATATGTTATAAAACCACATACATGTGTGAAAAATGAAAGTAAATGAACCTGCAAAAGGGATTCAATCACATGAAGGTGTAAGAAGCGAACACTTAATATGAAACGAAGCCAATAGCAGTCATTTTTAAGCTATCACCAGCCAATACAGAAGCGTAAATGGTTTTACCTGTTTTGCATTGGCAGGCCAGGCAAAGTGCGGGTGGGCCATCTTGTTTTATATGCAGGCTATCCACCGTTATACTTTGGGAACTAAGAAAGCTACCAACGTTGACAAGTGTGATACTGTCAGTACTGCCTGTTGGCCATGGATCGGCACAATAGGTTTGTTTATAGGAGAAGTTGGCAAACTGGTTTTTACCAGCCTGGTCCTTACTGCAAGCTGCGAGTGCAACTATCACGAATGCTATGAATATCTTTTTCATGAGGGGTTGACAATGCGTTTTTGAAAACCGTTGCACAAAAAAAGCGGTGTAAAACCGCTTTTTAAAATTATTTCATTGGCCTAGTCTTTATCGCCTCCTTCAAACAACTCTTCTTTCTTCGTCTCTTTTACCTTGCTGCCATCTTTCAATGTTTTTGTAACTACATTATACGGACCAGTAATGATCTTTTCTCCTTTCTGCAATCCCTTAGTGATCTGTATATAATTGAGATCTTGTATACCGGTAGTCACCACTTTTTTCTTTACCGTTCCGTCAGCCTGCAATACAAACACTACCTCTTCAGTTTCATCACCCGTAACTCTTTCAGCGGGATTGTCATTACTTTCAAATTCTTCATCAGGAGTTTTCTTTTCTGATTTGGTTCTGTCAGCAGCCTTATCGCTTTTCTTATCCCTTGTAGTTACGGCATTCAAAGGAACAGCGATCACATCAGCTACTGTTCTGGTTTGAATATCTGCGCTCGCATTCATATTCGGCCGGAAAGGAAAAGGTTTACCACTACCGATCAGATCCTTATAACTATCGTAGATCAAACGAATATGCACTTTATAGTTTGTCACTTCATTTCCAGTGCTTGCACCGGATGCCATCCCTGTTATGGGGTTAGCGATCTTATACACTGTTCCTTTAAATTTCCTGTTGTTGAATGCATCTACTTCAACTAAAGCAGTATCACCAAACTTCACTTTAGGAATATCGTTTTCACCAACGTCCACCTGTACTTCTATACTTCTCAGGTCTGCAATACGCATCATTTCTGTACCTGCCATTTGTGCTGTACCAACAACTCTCTCACCTTTTTTAACGGCGAGTAAACTCACCACACCGTCCATAGGAGCAACGATCGTAGCCCTGTTTACATCTTTGTTTGCTCTGCTCAAACTGGCCATCGCACTTCTCACTCCTGCCTCATTGGCTCTTATGCCTTGCTGAGCTGCTTCGTAGTTTGCTTTGGCAGACAAATAAGCCTGCTCGCTTTGTTCAAACTCTGCTCTGGAGATCACTCTTTGATCTAACAATTGCTTCTGTCTATCGTAATTATTCTTAGCCTGGTCTAATGTTGCCTTCAATGCATTCAACGAAGCCCTTGCATTAGCCGTTTGTGCCTGCATTTGTGCAACACCCGCCGAAGCCTGGTCTCTTTGTGAGGCATATATATCCGCATATATCCTTGCCAGCACTTGTCCACGTCTAACCGTATCTCCTTCTGCAATGTTCAGCTCAACAACTTCACCACTTATATCCGGGCTCACCTTTACTTCCACTTCAGGAAATATCTTACCACTGGCATTTACGGTTTCGATGATCGTACGCACTGCTGCTGTCTCTACAGTAACCTTGATCCCTTTATCTTCTTTCTTTCCAAAAGCAAGGATCAGGACAATGATCAGGAGTAAGCCGCCAATTATCCACCAGACAAGTTTGTTCTTTTTCTTTTTGACCGTTGTTTGTGATATCGTGGTTGATTCCATAATTTATTTTTGAACGAGGTTATGTATAAATTTATGAGCAGTGAGATGTCAGCAGTCAGTTATCGCTGACTATAGTCTTATTCCCATGCCTTTATAGAACTCAAGTACTTTCATTTTGAAAATATAATCATATTGATTTCTCACCATTTCTATTCTTGCCCTGAGCAAGTTGTTTTGTGTTGTAAGAAGATCAAGCACATTCAATAAACCCAATGTATATCTCTTGTTAGCAAACTCCATTGCTCTTTCACTGGTTTCCACTTGCCTTTGTGATGCATTATAACGCTGTAAGGCCGTTACTGCAAGTTCGTAAGCATTATAAATATCACTCTGCAATATTTGATTGTCTAGCTGCTGTTGTAATTCAAACTGTCGCACCTGGATCTTCGCTCTTTCCCATTGGCTTCTTGCCTGGTGCTGATTGAAGATGTTGAAGTTGATGCCAATTCCAATAAACTGGCCGAAGTTATCTCGCACCTGTGTAGTGAACGGTGTTTTCTGATAACCCGCAATGATGGTTTTAGGTGAAAGCACCTGGAAAATTCCAGAACCCGTATTAATGAATGCAATGCTAGTATCGAAGCCTGTACCTAACCCCGCCACCGGGTATTTAATCGCCGCATAGCTCGTACTCAAACTTCCCTGTGCGCCTATGGAAGGATACATGGAGCCTCTTGCGATAGAAACCTGTCTCCTGCTTTGCTGCAAGCGAAATTCATTTGCTCTTTGTAAAGGTTGATTGGCTATCGCCATGCTATACACATACGCCGGCGCAAGATCAGCAAGGCTCTGCAATGGTATCAACTCAATGGGTGGAATTACAATATCGAAGGTTGTATCCTGCGGAAGATTGAGTAAGGCTTTTAATTGTATGATCGCCTGTCGATAATTTGATCTTGCCTGTATCAACGTCGCACTGTCAGTAGCAACCTGTGCCTGTATTTGCAATGAGTTCAATTCAGGAACACTGCCCGCTCTAACTAAAACATTGGTATTTGTAAGTTGCGCTAAAGATTGGTTAAGTTGTATCTCAGCGATCCTTACCGTTTCATTATTCAGCATTGCCTGCAGAAAAGAATTTGCAACGTTCAGCGAAATATCATTCTGCGCTTTTTCTACACCAGCTTCTGCAGCTTTCAATCCGAGCTTTGAGGCTTCGATGGAATTTCTCCTGACATTCCAATTAAAAATGGTGTAGTTGGTTTGTACGCCAGCCTGTGCAGCGAAAAAGTTATTCGATTCAAGTACACCAGTTGCAGGGTTGTTACTTAAACCGAAATTGTATCCACCGGAAAGACTTGCCCCCAAAGTAGGCAGCCTGGTCATTTCATTCTGGTGCACATCAATATTGGATAGCTGGGTCTGCGTTCCCGCCTGCTTGATAGATATGTTATTTCTAACAGCATAATCAACACACTTTCTTAGTGTCCATTTGTTGGCGGTGTCTTGTGCAGTAGCTGAAAAAAACAGTAAAAGAGAGACAAGGGGCAATACAAAACGACTCATACTTCAAAATTAAAGGAAGATAGCACACGGCTAATAGTATAAGTAAGGTTTTACAGTGAAATCTTACATTTTATTGGGGTTATATAGCAGCGAAAGCCGTTTCCAGGTCCCTGATCAGGTAATCGCTTTCCTCAAGCCCGACATATAATCGCAAAGACCGATGCAAGGCTTCTTTAGGATCAAATGCTTCCCGCTTCATCGCCGCCACTTTAGGAATGATGAGGCTTTCGTGCCCACCCCAGCTTACTGCCATTAAGATGTGCTGCAGGTTGTTACAAAAATGCTCTATCTGTTCCGCTTTATCGGCTTTTATAATGAAAGTAAGCAAGCCACAGGCCCCCTTCATTTGTTGCTTTGCCAGTTCATATTGCGGGAATGTGTCATCCAAAGGAAAATAAACCTTTTCTACCAAAGGATGCTGCTTCAGGTAATCAACGATTATCGCGGTAGTTCTTGTTATGCGTTCCAGTCTCGCGGGCAAAGTGCGAAGTCCTCTTATCAAAAGCCAGGCATTGAACGGTTGGATACCTGATCCGACCGTCATATACTCGCTGTTGAAAATTCTTTCGATCATTTGCTTCTTACCTGAAAGCACCCCGGCTACAACATCACTGTGCCCGCTGATGTATTTAGTGGCTGATTGAAGTACAAGGTCAATTCCGAAATCGATCGGTCTCTGAAATAAAGGAGTACAGTAACTATTATCGCAGATAGTAATAATGTTATTTTTTTTAGCAAGATCAGCCACCGCTTGCAGATCCTGCAATTCATATGTCCAGCTATTAGGAGATTCTAAATAGAAGAGCGTTGTATTTGGTTGAATTGCATTTCTAAAATTATCAATATCAGTTCCATCAATATATGTATGCGTTACGTTGAACCGTGGAAGTATCACTTCAAACATTCGCTGTGCCCATGTATACGGACTCCTTACACTTACGATGTGGTCACCGCCTTTTACATTAGCCAGAACAGAAGCAAAAATGGCTGCAGCGCCACTGTTAAAGACAAGGCAATCTTCTGCAC
>JAEZDC010000039.1 GCA_023429825.1 Bacteroidota bacterium
TACCAGGACTCTCTTGCAGCAGTTACATTTACGGTGAATGGTATGAATTTTTACATGGACCAGGATTTTTCCCTGAGCGCTCAAACAATGCCTGGTGGAAATTGGAATATTGACAGTGTTGTTTTTGCAGGAAATGGGATTGTAAATAAAACAGTTGATGATTACAAAGACTTAGATGTTAAAGACAAATGGGTGATCATTGATGCAGGAAATCCATTTGCTGCCAGAGCTAAAATTGCTGCTGCCCAACAGAAAGGAGCAAAAGGTGTGTTGCTTGTTTCAAAATTATTCCCTCTGAAGACACCTACTGATCCAAAAGGAAGAATGAGGCTTGAACCAAACGCGGCCGCTAATTCTGAATATCCTGCTTTCATGGTTTCTTATAAAGTGGCATCTGCTTTTTATGAAAGGTCAATTACAGATTCTGCTTCACTTTCTAAAGTGACGAAAAGTACACAGTCTTCAAATGCAAAACTGAATGTAACAAAAACCAGGCTTCAGCTTGAAAGTTCAAATGTATTGGGCGTATTAGAAGGAACGGATAAAAAAGATGAATATGTTTTTCTTACTGCGCACTATGATCACTTAGGAAAACGCGGAGATGTAATTTATTATGGCGCTGATGATGATGGATCCGGGACAACCGCAGTGATAGAACTGGCAGAAGCATTTGCACAAGCAAAAAAGAAAAAACACGGACCAAGAAGAAGTATTGTGTTCATGGCTGTGTCGGGAGAAGAAAAGGGCTTACTCGGTTCTGAATATTATTCAGAGCACCCAATATTTCCGCTTGAGAAAACAACTGTTGATCTGAATATTGATATGATCGGCAGGATAGATCCGAAATACAAAGGAGACTCGATGAATTATGTTTTTGTTATTGGCGATGATAAATTAAGTAGTGATCTGGCTCCGATCACGGATTCAATTAATAAGCTATACCTGAATATGGAGCTCGACAGGAGATATAATGATGTAACAGATCCGAACCGGTATTATTACAGGAGTGATCATTATAATTTTGCAGAGAAAGGGGTTCCGATCATTTTTTATTTCAATGGAACACACGCAGATTATCATAGATCAACTGATACTATTGATAAGATCAACTTCGACCTGATGGAAAAAAGGGCAAGGCTTGTGTTTTACACTGCCTGGGAAATGGCCAACAGGGACGCGATGCTCAAACGAGATATTCCTTTAAATATCCCTCCAAGAAATCAATAAAATTTCACAGGAATGAAAGGCACTTCTTCGGAAGTGCTTTTTGTTTATCCACCACAATAACTTTTATCTTCATTATATGAGCTTGCAGGAAATATGGCAACAGTTTCTTTCAGGGATGCAACTTACAACCTGGTATGAATATGTTGCCGTATTCGCCGGCATTGCAAGTGTATGGTTCAGCAGAAAAGAAAATATTTTAGTGTACCCGGTCGGGCTCATCAATACAATCATTTATATCTACATCAGTATTAAGGGGCATTTGCTTGGTGAGGCTGCAGTGAATCTATATTATACCATCATGAGTATATATGGCTGGATGTTGTGGACAAGAAGAAACGAAAAACATGAACATGTTGTGCGCATCACAGTCTCTTCGGCAAAAGAATGGCTGCAACATATATTATTCTTTGCCTTCTTTTATCTCATGATTTTTATCTCGCTCACATTTGTAAAAAAAGTCTTTGCAGAAGGCGCTATCCCATGGGCCGATGCGTTTGCAAGTGCTACAGCCTTTACAGGAATGTGGTTGATGGCAAAGAAAAAAGTAGAAAGCTGGTATTGGTGGATAGCAACCAATATCGCCTCTATACCTTTATATTTCGTGAAGCTTTACGTTTTCACAAGCGTGTACTATTTTGTATTGTTGATCTTCGCTTTCTGGGGATTAGCGGAATGGCGAAAAAGAGCTAAGCAATGAAGAAAATAGTTGTGATAGGTCCTGAATCTACAGGCAAGAGTACATTATGCGAACAACTTGCTCATCATTATCAAACCATTTGGTGTAAAGAATACGCAAGAGAATATTTGCTCAAGAATGGAATGAACTATAGCTACGATGATCTGCTCACCATCGCAAAAGGCCAGTTAGATTTAGAAGATAAAACGCTTGATGAGTCTAAAAATCAATTGTATTTTATAGATACCAATATGTACGTAATGCAGGTTTGGTGCGAGTATGTCTATGGAAGATGTCACCAATTAATTATTGATGAGATCGTGAAAAGAAAATATGACCTGTATTTACTTACCAATATTGATCTCCCTTGGGTAAAAGATGAACTACGGGAATATCCTGATGAAAAACCAAGAAAAGAGTTGTACAAGATGTACAAAGAATTGATGATACAGGAGGTTACGCCCTGGATCGATATATGCGGTAGCTATGAAGAACGTTTACGGAAAGCCATCGAGGCGGTTGATGCTATTCGATAATTTTCACTTAATTAATTTCTTTACTTCCGGATCACCTGCGAGATTATTCATTTGTCGTAAGATCAATTGTCTCTTCCAGGCTACCCATCGACTCATCGGGATTACCGTATACTTTTTAGGGTTAGGTAAACAGGCGATAATAGTCGCGGCTTCTACCGCAGATAAGTTTTTAGCGGATTTGTTGAAATACTTTCTTGCAGCAGCCTCAATCCCGAAAATCCCTTTGCCCATTTCAATTGTGTTAAGGTATACAAGCAGAATCCTCTTCTTCCCCCATACCCATTCTATTCCTTTTGTGAAATAAAACTCCGGAATTTTACGAATGTATCTCCCAACACCACCACCCTGCCATAAAAAAACATTTTTTGCTGTTTGCTGAGAGATAGTACTTGCTCCGGCTCCTCCGCTGCGTTTTCTCTTAGTTGATTTTTCGTCAATGCTTTTTTCCAATGCATTCCAATCAAAGCCGCTATGGTCAGGGAAGAGTTGATCTTCACTAGCAATCGCAGCAAGTTTAACGTTTGAAGATATTTGATCCCATTCAACGTACTCTTTTTTCAACCCATGACCTGCTATATAATTACCAGCCTGAGTTAGTGTGACTGGCGGCATCATCCATTTACAAATAATAAGATATATGCTGGAGGATATGAACATAAAGAAGAAAATCCGTTTTGTCCATTTCCATATACCTTTCCATGTTGGCTTTTTAAGCAGGGGCATAAGCTATATGCAATTCATATGAAGTTGAGAAGTTTCTATAAGATAAAAAAGCCTCATCTTTCGATAAGGCTTTGCTCCTCAGCCCCGACTTGAACGGGGGACCCTCTGATTAACAGTCAGATGCTCTAACCAACTGAGCTACTGAGGAATCATTTTCAGGGTGGCAAAAATAGGAGATTTTACTTTCCACCCAAGTGCTTTTTTATTTTTTTTGAGAAGCTTGGGAAACCGGTTCAGCTTCAAAGCGTTTAATAGAAAAACTCGCTCTTATACGGATAACGGATATGATACATCTGTCTCACTTTCTTTAATATTCGATCTCTCAATTCGTCGATATTCTTTCTTTCTGTCGCAGATACAAAAACACAATTTCCTTCGGTGATATTTTCCCATTTTTCGTGAAGCTCACGGATGATCTCGACTTTCACATCATCTTCCAGCCATGCATCAAAGTTCTTTTCTTCGTATTGGTCAATTTTATTGAATATGGTGAGAATGGGTTTATCAAACCCTTTTATTTCCTGGAGCGTTTTATTCACTACACCGATCTGGTCTTCATGCTGGGAATGCGATATATCAACAACATGTAAGAGGATATCTGCTTCTCTCACTTCATCCAGGGTGCTTTTAAAGCTCTCTACTAAATGATGTGGAAGCTTTCTAATGAAGCCCACCGTATCACTTAACAGAAAAGGCGTATTCTCGAAAACAACTTTTCGTGTAGTGGTATCAAGCGTGGCGAATAACTTATTTTCTGCAAAGACATCGCTCTTGGTTAGAAGATTCATTAATGTACTCTTACCAACGTTTGTATAACCTACCAAGGCAACCCTGATAAATTCACCCCGCTCTTTTCGTTGAGTGAAGGATTGCTTATCAATTTCCTGTAGTCTTTTTCGCAGCAATGAGATCTTGTCCTTTACAATACGACGATCCGTTTCGATCTCTGTTTCACCCGGGCCTCTTGTACCAATACCACCACCTTGACGTTCCAGGTGGCTCCACATTCCGCGTAATCTTGGCAACAGGTATTGATATTGGGCCAGTTCTACCTGCACTTTTGCCTGAGCTGTTCTTGCTCTACGAGCAAAGATGTCGAGGATGAGATCGCTTCGGTCTATCGTTTTTACCCCTACCTCCTTGGAGATATTTTGTATTTGAGAACCTGTTAGTTCATCATCAAAAATGACAATATCGATATTCTTCGTCTGCACATAATTCTTGATCTCTTCCAGTTTTCCTTTTCCAACAAAAGTGCGGCTATCCGGATGCTGCAATTTTTGGGTGAATCGTTTTACACTGATCGCTCCGGCGGTTTCAGCTAGAAACGAGAGTTCATCAAGATATTCATCCACCTGCTCCTGGGTTTGTTCTTTTTGGACAACGCCTACCAGTACTGCTCTTTCTTCTTCTTTTATCTTATTTTGTTTCTCTATCAATGCTGATGTTTTTAACTATATATCAAACTAAGTGCAAAATAAAACCCTGCCGGTTACCAGCAGGGTTTACAAACTTAAATATATTATTTATAGACCCGCGATCGTTAATCCTATAGAAAATGGACGAATCTCCGGTCCCAATCCATCTTTAATTAAAGTGGTTACCTGGTATTGGGCATGTAAACCCAATATGCCGTATCCTACTCTTCCATGTACAGCCAGTTTGGTACCATTGAAAAATTTGCGTTCAACTTCTTTTTGTATGTATTTCTCTCCGTACAGGCTCACATCGTTCTTATTAACCAGGTTTTTACCCTTAGTGTATGCTTTTAGCATGGTTCCTACCTTAGCACCAACAGCAACCTTAAAGCTCTTGCTAGGCTCGGCCGGATTGCTGTACCATCTTAACTCTACCGGCACCTCTGCATATACGGTAGTAAGCTTGAACTTTTTGAAATGATTAGCGCTGTCAACATTATTAAATGGCAAATTGGTAGTTCCGGTAGCTTTCAGATTAACATAAGTATTATCAAAAAACATATTACTACTTCCAATGCCCACACCATAAGCCACGCTTAGCTTTGGATTGGTCTTGAATGGTTTATCCAGCATAAAGTACACATTGAAATGCCGGGAAAAACCTTTGGTACGAATGCTATCCGGTTTACCCATCCAACTATCAGCCCCAAATTGAATAAGTAAGTGATCAGTTCCTCTATTACTCAAATCAAATTCTAATTTGGATGGTCTTGTGGTGGTAGTATCCTGAGCAAAACTGAACCGTGCTACAGTAAAAAGAATAAGTAGTAAAAATGTTTTTTTCATCAGATGGTCTTGTTTATATAGCTTAAATATCCCTGAATTGTAATGGAATTTCTGTTATAGGATTGTTTAAGAGCGACAAAAATAACAGAATTACAAGGAGATGAGTGGTTAAAATAAAGTCAAAACGAACGCGTCTTTTTCTCAAAAAATATCTATTACTAAATACTTATCACCGTAATTATACGTTATAACACTGGTGAATCTGGTATACTAACCTTGAAATACTACCTATGAATACCCAACTCCTCCAGGGAAAGAGTGTGCTTGTTGTAGAAGACAATCACATTAACCAACTTCTTGTAAAACACACCCTTTCGGCCTCCGGCGCTTTGATAGACATCTGCGATAATGGAGCCACCGCCTTAGAAAAGATCCACAACAAAAAGTATGATCTCATCTTAATGGATATTCACCTACCCGGATTGGATGGGTATCAAACTACAGAGATCGTTCGCAAAGAGCTCAACCTCGATCTTCCGATACTTGCTATGACAGCTTCTATAAAAAGCGAAGCAGAAAAATGCATCAGCCTCGGCATGAATGGTTATGTTTTCAAACCTTTCACACTTGAAGTGCTTTATGAAGCAATAGAAAAGGCACTTGCCCAGCCATATACATTAATTGGTTTTGGATATAACACGCAGCCATACGTCCACTAACACGAACGATTCTTTTAAGCATTAGAAATCCTGCGATCAGTTTCGCGGTTCAAAAAATTTTCGTTTTATTAACTCAGTTACCTAATTTGTTGCTGAAACAGTAATAATGAAAGTACTTATTGCGGAGGATGAGCCCATGATGCTGGCAGCTCTACATCACAACCTTCAATTAGAAGGCTACGAGGTGTTATCCTCTACAGATGGAAGGGATGCCCTGGAAAAATTTGAAGCACATTCGCCTGACCTTATTATTACAGATATTTTAATGCCGTATACTTCGGGTTTAGAACTCATTGGAGTGGTCAAAAATAGTTCCGGCAAGGCAACACCTATTATCGTCCTTTCGGCTATGGGTCAAGAAGCAACTGTAATCGAAGCTTTTCAATTAGGCGCAGATGATTTCATCATAAAGCCGTTCGATCCAACTGAGTTAAGTATGAGAATTAAACGCCTATTAAAAAAGAAGTAAACGCTTATTAAATTCATAATCAACCTAAGCCTTCAAAAATTTTTTGTCGATTTTTGCCGGCTATTAATTGTGTGAAATGAAGATTCTTATTGCAGAAGATGAACCACTGATCCTTCAAACAATGGAGCTTAAACTTAAGAAGGAAGGTTATGAGATCATTAAATGCATAGATGGTTTAGAAGCTATTCAAAAGCTGGAAAAGCAAACGCCCGATCTTGTGATCACCGATATCATGCTGCCATACTCCTCCGGTTTGGAGATCATCCGAAAAGTAAAGGAGAATGAAGAAACGAAGGATACGCCTGTTATTGTATTATCGGCTATGGGGCAGGAAAATATCGTTGAAGAAGCCTTTGCCTTAGGAGCAGATGATTTTTTAAAAAAACCATTTAGTTTAAGTGAACTAAGTATCCGAATCAAAAAACTGGCCCGAACGTTTAGTCTTCTATAATCCAATGAGTTTATTAGCACATTTATCATGCTTATTAAATTCAGGCTTCAAAGATGCCTTTCAACGGTTGGTTACTCCTGAGAATCTGTACCTCCTTTCTTTCTTGCTCATATGCACATTGATTTCTTTGGTTGTAATCACTTATCTCTATCTCTATCTTAGGCGAAAAGCTTTTTTTGCTCGTACACGCATCAAAAAAAATTTAGAATTATGGATAAGCAATGTAATTCTCAATGAAGATGAAGGAGGCGAGTTTAAAGTTCCATCCAAATTCCAAAAAATATTCAAATCGCCTGAAGCACGCCAATATGCGATAGATAATCTTATTCTCAATAAAAGATCTTTCTCCGGTTTCGTTGCTGAGAATATTGTGCAGCTTTATGAACGCCTCGATCTAAAACAGGATTCAATTAAAAAATTAAAAAGCAGGTTTTGGTATGATAGAGCCAAGGGCATCCAGGAATTATACCTGATGGATCAATCTAACCAGTTCATTAAAGTGTATCGGCTCACCAACAGCAAGAATGAATTTGTACGAATGGAGGCTCAAACTGCCATTATTCATTGGAGTGGTTTTAATGGATTGAGATTTTTAGATGTTGTTACCAACCCTATTTCAGAATGGCAGCAGATCAAACTTTTAGAACAACTCAGGAATTTTCAGCCGCAGGTTATGCCCAAGCTTTCTAAATGGCTAAAGAGCAACAATTATACGGTAGTCATCTTTGCAATCAAACTTTCAGCCATCTATCAGCAACTCCAGGTAGTAAATGAGGTGGCAGCGTGTTTAGAACATCCTCGCGAAGAGGTTAGAATAGAAGCTGTGAAAGCATTGATAAGAATTGGTGACGCGGAAAGTGCTGACCAGATGATCAGGCAATACCCTAGAGAGCGATTCACTAATAAGTTCAACATCTTAAACAGCTTGTTTTACTTATCGGAAGATCAACACGTAACCTTTCTTTACCAGGAACTGGACAATCAAAACGATTTCTTAAAACTAAGCGCAGCAAAAGCATTGGCTAGGGTTGCTGGTACTGAACTGCTGGAGCAGAAAGCTAAAATTCAACCTCAACCTTTTGAACAGATCTATAAACACGTAAAGCAGGAGTTGGCTTTATGACGTGGTACGAGATAGTATATGATATTCTCACCTACCTGATTTTCACATATTCAGGTGTGTTACTACTATTCTATGTCTTTATTGGTTTGTTCTCTATCGGTGAAACCAAAAAATACCTGAATAAGAACAGTTTTACAGATTATACAACACTTGCATCCTCTCAATATCTCCCTTCATTGAGCATTCTTGCGCCAGCGTATAACGAAGGGGCAAATATTATTGTAAACGTTAGATCATTGCTATCCATATACTACAGCAATCTTGAAGTGGTGATCATCAATGACGGAAGTAAGGACGACTCTCTTGAAAAACTAATTAAGGCATACGATCTTGAGAAAGTAGATTTCTTCGTAAGATACCAGATACCAACTAAAGAAGTAAAAGGTGTTTACAAAAGCAGGAATCCCGTCTATAAAAAACTGGTAGTAGTCGATAAGGTGAATGGAGGTAAGGCCGATGCATTGAATGTTGGCGTTAACATAGCTTCGAATGATTATATCGTTTGTATCGATGTGGATTGTGTATTAGAGCAGGATGCACTATTGAAACTTGTTAAACCTTTTATCGAAGAAACAGAAACGAAAGTAATCGCTACGGGAGGCGTGGTAAGAATTGCCAACTCTTGTGTGATCGAACATGGTAAGCTCTTGAAGGTTGTTTTGCCGAAAGATTATCTGCCGAGAATGCAAACGCTAGAATACATCCGTGCATTTTTATTGGGTAGAATGGCGTGGAGCAGATTGAATGGGTTATTGCTTATATCCGGCGCCTTTGGTGCTTTCGATAAAGAGATCGTGATAAAATGTGGTGGATATGATCATACGACCGTTGGTGAAGACATGGAACTGGTGGTGCGGATGAGAAGATATATGGAAGAGAGTGGGCAAAAAAATTACAGGGTGGCGTTTATTCCTGATCCGCTTTGCTGGACTGAAGCTCCCGTCAATTATAAAATTCTCGGCCGGCAAAGAAACAGGTGGACAAGAGGAACGATCGAAACATTGAAGATGCACAAGAAGATGTTCTTCAACCCTAAATATGGTAAGCTTGGTATGATCAGTTATCCATATTGGTTCTTCTTTGAAATGTGTGCTCCGCTTATTGAATTCTTTGGTTTTATCGCTTTGCTGATAATGGCTTTTGCGGGTGTGATCGATTGGTCTGCATTCATGGCTTTCCTGATCTTCATTATTTGTTTTGGGTACGTGTATTCCGCATTTGCAATTTTCATGGAAGTGATCACGTATAACCAGTATAAAAAACGAACGGATGTTTTAAAACTTTTGCTCACCGCTATCACTGAGCCATTCGTTTTTCATCCGTTTGTGGTGTGGAGTGGAATAACGGGATATGTAAGTAAGATCAAAAAGCAAAGTAGCTGGGGCGAAATGACAAGGACCGGCTTAGGATCGCCAGATGCAAAAGTAACGCCCGCCATACAACCTGCGCCTGTACAAGTGGCAGAACCAATTGTGGAGGAAGAAAAAAAGAAATCAAAAACGGGGTTACGCATAAGGCTTACTTCTGCTACAAAAGAGTTTGCATCTTACTTATTCGTGTTCATTATTCTCTTTCTTTTGATCAGGGTGTTTGAGTTCACTGCTAATCTTTCTCAACATCAGCAATCGAAAGATATAAGTTGGGTAATTACTGCCGGAGTGATCAAAGACCTTCTGTTTGTATTGTCTTCTGCCATTTGGTTTTACACGGTCTTCGTGTTGCTTTACCTGGTATATAAACCCATTGCGCGGGGCTTTACAATTTTTTCAGCCATTGCAATATTAATATTACAAGCTTCCCTCGTTCAGTATTTTCTTACAACACTTTCCTTATTAGGCGCTGATGTATGGGCGTATTCATGGAGCGATATAAAGCAAACTATCGGCGCTTCAGGCTCTCTGAATGAATTAACCATAATTGTTTATTTATCGGCTATTGTTATCGTAGCACTTCTTTTTTTAAAGCTTCCTGCCAAAATCAAATTCAACAAAAAAGCTGCAGTGGGGTTGATATTAACTACTGCGATCTGCGCTGCACTTAATCTTGCATCAGTTGCTAATTCTTACAACTCTGGCTCAGAGTTTAATAATAATCTCAGCACTACCAAGACGCATCACTTTATTAAACAAACAATTGCCTATTTAGCAGGAGAAGACGGCATTGACATTTACTCTGAAATGTATGCAGGTTCTTTCTTTGAAGAGGATAGAACTATAACTTACATTGATGAACAGCAATATCCTTTCCTACATGCAGCAGACACTACTGATGTACTGGGACCTTTCTTTAATAAAACACCTACGCCTCCTAATATTATTTTTATAGTTGTAGAGGGGCTGGGCAGAGCTTTCAGTAATAATAATGCTTACCTGGGAAGTTGGACACCTTTCCTCGATTCAATATCAAATCACAGCCTTTATTGGGAGAATTTCATCAGTGCAAGCGGAAGAACATTTGGCTTGTTACCTTCATTAACAGCTTCCTTACCTTATGGAAAAAGTGGTTTTGCTGAAATGCAGAAAATGCCGCAGCATATTTCGCTAATGAGTATTCTGCAAAAGAATGGCTACAGTTCTTCTTTTTATTACGGCGGAGATAGCCGGTTTGATAACATGAATAAATACCTTTTAGAAAATGGAGTGAAAGTGAATGATCAATTCAACTTTCCATCAGGGTATTTCAAAATGCCCGTTTCCTCTCAAGGATTTAGCTGGGGTTATGGCGATAAAGAACTCGCAAGAAGATATATCAGTGATAATAAGTCTCAACCTTTTATTGATATTATACTAACTGTTTCTACGCATAGCCCATTCTTGATAAATGAGCAAGCCAGCTATTTAAACAAATACGAGGAGCATTTAAAATTGCTTGGCCTTAATGCAAAAAAAGAAATGTACGATCCATATAAATTGCAATATGCAAGTATTTTATATGCAGATGATGCCGTAAGAAACCTCGTAAACCAGTATAAAAAGAAGCCAGGGTTTTCCAACACGGTTTTTATTATTACTGGTGATCACAGAATGCCGGAGATCCCGATAAAAGATAAGCTGGACAGGTATCATGTTCCATTTATCATATACTCACCATTACTTAAAAGAACTGCAATATTCTCCTCTATATCCACTCACCTGGATGTGATACCAACTTTGTTGAATTGGCTAAGAAAAGATTATAACCTTCAAACGCCTTCTACAGTTAGCTGGCTTGGAACAGGAATTGACACAGCAAGAAATTTCAGAAATATTCATAATGCGCCATTAATGCAAACAAAACTTGAAATGGTTGACCAGGTAATGGGAGAGTATTTGCTGAACAATAATATTCTTTACAGAATTACTTCAAAAATGGATGTCGTTGAAGTTAGTGATGAAGAAATAAGAAAAAAGGCCGAAGCGCTATTTACAAGGTTTAAGATAAAAAATCAAAAACTCACAGAAGGTGCAAAGCTTATTCCTGATAGCATTTATATCAGGTTTAAATAGCTATCGTTTTATAGCGTCGTAATAGTCTTTGAAGATCTTAGTTAATAGAGGCCTATAAACATTCCAGAAAAAAATCCTTCTATCCCCTTCATCAAAACTGTTATAGAAAAATCGTTTAAAGATTCCAATCCCGTTGAAGTAAGCCGTTATCGTTGGAACCGGGTTATCACAAAAATCGGCACAGAAGTAAAAAAAGCGATAATCATTTTTGTTATGTGCGATGATTGCAGGGAATGTAGATGGTATTCCTTCAGCTTTTAACTCATCCTGTCCACCTTTATTTACACGAAGATTAAAACTCGCCAAAACATCATTTGTTGATCCCGGCTGCATAATATCAAACCAAAAAGAATAGCTGATCTCTTTCGGTAAATCATAATGCTTTTGCGCAAACGACGTAAAGGTAATAACAGGCAAATCTGCAGTAAGATGAGTTTTTGTTTCAAGGATCACAACCCTGTCGTCATTCCGAACAAAAGCAATACCGCTGCTTTTAAACGGCCACTTTCCATTATTTTGATTCATATAATTATTCACCAACCACTTTGGGAGCTCTGCATTTGCTGCGGTATCAAATGAATCAAAATATCTTCCTATCCATCCCGTCCACCTAACATCAAATTCGTTTTCAAAAGCACTACGTATAGTGTCTTCTGTAGGTGAGCCCAGGCAGTTGAATTCTGTTAATATCAGTTTCTTCTTACCCTTCATTCTTCTCAAAAAATCCATATCCTGCGGGCTCATTCCTCCATAAACTATAGCAGATCTTTCTGTTTGATTTTGCTTATCGTACCACTCATTATTATAAATGCCGTAAGCATCGGTTATATAAGCAACATCGCAGTCATTACTGAGCTCTTCAAGTTTACCTGAATTAAATCGCTCTAGACCTTTGATCGCATATTTCTCATCACGTTTAGGAAAGAACCCGAAATAATCACTACTGGTTTTATATAATTCAGTTTTGGTCTTTGTGTACCTTTCATGGTTCAGCACCCACATTAATGAAATATGCTCTTGTCCTTCTTTTGTAAGAACTGTTTTGTCCACGATCCCCACCACTAATTTTTTCTTTGGTATTAAGAGCCAGGCAATGAACATCCATAATGGCAGGAGTAATACGAGGCCTAATAAAATAAGAGGTCTTCTTTTTCTAAACCACATAATTAAAATCTGCGTTGATAAGAAATGCCGATATCAAACTGGTTTCCTTTTGTATTAGGAAGATATTCCTGGTGAACCCATCCTGCACTTAAACCAAACACATTTAAGAGATTGAATGTTTTCTTGTAAGAGACAGATGATCGAACAGACTTTAGTTTGTAATTGCTGTTGAGAAGGATCGCTTGTGACCTTTCATCTGGAGAAATACCATAACCGATATTAGCTGCAATAAAATCATCAGCTCCGCCGAAATAATATCTTGCTGATGCATTGTACGATTGGGATACATTGCTATTACCCGGAGTTAAATAAGTTCTTGCTCCAAACAGCCAGCTTTTATAATATTTACCCAGGTATAAAGTATAAATGAAAGTTGCGTCGGAGAAATACAAATAACGCAGCCCGGCCTCTGCTTCAAAAGATTTAGGAAGATTTGCATATAATGAAAACCCCGCACGATAATTTGGAAACACGCCTACATCATCAGAGTATCCAAAACTTATGTAGCTGTAAAAAGTTTTATTGATATGCGGATATGCATCGATCTCATACTGAAGCCCGCTTCTCTTAAAACGATTTGCATAATTTACCCTGGCAGTAAAAGAACCTAATTTAGTTTGTCTTCCGTAATCGAAACTTACTATATGCCATGGATCAGCAAATTGTTTATCGAAAGTGGTGTAATTATAATTTATACCAATACTGTTTGCAGCCAAAGCATCTTTAATTCTCGCCGCCATTACTCTTGCCTCCGCATTGTTCTTATTTATTTTAAGTAACTGGTCAGTAATAAGTGCAGCTTCTTTAAACCGCCTCATTGATATCAATACCTTAGCCTTCTTCAACAACAGGTTTTCTGAATTAGGATGATGCTTAAGGCCCCCGTCCACTATTTTCAAAGCGGCCTCATAGTGGTCGTTCCAATATTCCAAGTCAGTATATGCCCCGATGGCATCTTCGTTTTCAGGTGCATGACTCAATGCATATTCGAATGTTACCTTGGCGCTATCGTATTGATTGCTCCATGTGTATAGTCTACCTAAAAAAACCCTAATGTCGGTGTAAGCAGGACTGATAGCCAATGCCCTTTTGCTATAATCGATGGCTTTGGGATAATTCTTTTCTTCAAACGCGGCTTTTCTTGCCATTTGAAAAAGACCATCTGAAGATGTGGAATCCTGTGCGACTAATAAGAACGGAAGAAGAAATATTGATAATAAGACTAAAGATTTTCTTAGAAGCATAATGATATAAATAGCATTAATAAAGATAATGTTCAAAGCCTTTAAACGTTTTTTAGCCTAAAGAAGTTCTGAACTAGGGTTGAATTCCTGTAAAAGCATTTATATTTGCAGCCCTCTTATTCCATGAAAGTGGAATAGGGCCTATAGCTCAGCTGGTTAGAGCACCTGACTCATAATCAGGGGGTCCCTGGTTCAAGCCCAGGTGGGCCCACGAAAGCCTTGTAAGTCTATTATTTACGAGGCTTTTTTTGTGCCCAAAAACCTCCATTCCACCTTAAAAAAGGTACCAATTCGGTACCCATCAATTCTAAAAAGGTACCCACTTTTCTTCACATTACTCACTTACAAATAACTACAAATGAGCAATCATATCAAGATACTTTTTTGGTTAAATAAGAGCAAGCTAAACAAGAAAGGATTAGCGCCATTATTACTCCGTATAACATACAGAAATGAACGTAAACAACTCGCCACAGGGTTCAATGTGGAGCCTTCAAAATGGGATTCTGTTAAGTCCAAAGTCAGAGGAAAGGATGCCATTTCATCTGCGATCAATGATTACATATTAACTGCTGAAGCCAGACTGAAAGACCTATTCACAAGTCAACTAAAACAGGGCGACGTTTATCTAGATAAGGTTATTGATCAATTCCTAGGAAGAGATGAAGAGAATTATACGTTGATGCAGTTGATCCAATACCAAATGAAACATATGGAAGCTAGACTTGGGAAAGACTATGCGATTGCTACCATCAAGAAATACAAAGTAACGGTAGGTAAACTGGAGAAGTTCTTATGGAAGCACTTGGAAAAGAAAGATGTGCGACTTAAAGATCTTTCATTGAAGTTCATTCAGGAGTTTGATCTATTTATGAAGACAGAATTAGGCAATGATCATAATACCACAGTTAAGCACATAAAGAATTTAAAAACCTTTATCAATGTAGCCATCCTTAATGGTTGGATGGATAGAAATCCTTTCATTGCTTTTAAAGCACCCTATAAAATAAAAGAGAAAGTCTTTCTGAACGAGTCAGAGCTAGCAGTGTTGAAGACAAAGAAGTTCCATCTGGAAAGATTATCTCTCGTACGAGATCTCTTTCTTTTCCAATGTTACACTGGATTAGCGTTTAGTGATATGGCTAATCTGAAAGGTAGAGATGTCACTATTGGCATAGATGGGAAACTTTGGATTATTACTTATAGACAGAAGACTAACATCAGATGCTCTATACCACTTCTACCTCCTGCTTTGAAAATTCTTGAGCAGTATAATCCCGAGTATAGGATTCAGCTCGATAAGCAGCTTCTTCCGTTGTACTCAAATCAAAAGTTCAACTCTTATTTAAAAGAGATAGCTGATTTCTGCGGTATAGCTAAAGAGTTATCTTCTCACGCAGGAAGAAGAACATTCGCTACAACTATAGCTCTTGCTAATGGAATCTCAATTGAAACGATTAGATCTGTAATTGGCCATACGCAAACCAGTAAAATAACTTATCAATACGCAGCTATAACAGATATGAAGGTCAGCTCAGAAATGCAGAAACTCGCTGAACTTACTTCAAAATGAAAAGGGTGGCTTAATGCCACCCCTTCACTTAGAGATACCTAAGACGCCCATTATCTTTATTATAACCGCAGAGCATGTTCTTACATGTGCTATAATTTACACCAATCTCTTTTGCCGCATCTCGTATTGAGTTGTAGATTTTTGATGTTATACAATCTATAACACGCCTTGTATTAGATGGTATAAGTAAGTTTGAGTCATAGGCATGTTTGATATTCTCGCTATGGAATACCCATTCAAGATTCTCGGCTCTATTGTCGGTTTTTATGCCGTTTTTGTGGTTTACAATAGGCTTTCCAGCAGGATTCGGGACAAATGCTAATGCAACTATTCGATGGACGTAAGTCGTTTTAGTTTGACCTGAGTTAGAGACCTTAACAGATAAATAGCTCCTTCTCAGTTTTTGGGTTAAACTTTTACCTGCATTTCTCCCTACCATACAACGGACTTCTCCTATAGAG
>JAEZDC010000104.1 GCA_023429825.1 Bacteroidota bacterium
GGTGGGTAGGTATCGGTCACGCCGGTACGTTGATCTCTGCTATCTTGTTGCTCTTCCGCCAGGGATGGAGAACAGGTGTGAACAGGGCTGCTGAAGCGATGACGATCTTCGCGGTAATGTGTGCGGGACAGTTCCCGATCTTCCACATGGGTCGTGTATGGATGGCGTTCTTCGTACTACCTTATCCAAATACAAGAGGTCCGTTATGGGTGAACTTTAACTCACCACTTCTGTGGGATGTATTTGCGATCTCTACTTACTTCACTGTTTCATTATTGTTCTGGTATTCCGGTTTGATTCCTGACTTTGGAACCGTAAGAGACAGGGCTAAAACAAAACTTCGTAAACTTTTATACGGTGTCGCTTCATTTGGATGGAGCGGGTCTACCAAACACTGGCAGAGACATGAGGCACTTTCATTGGTGCTGGCAGGTCTTTCAACGCCACTTGTATTGTCAGTACACACGATCGTATCCTTTGACTTCGCTACATCGGTGATTCCCGGTTGGCATACTACGATCTTCCCTCCCTACTTCGTTGCCGGTGCGATCTTCTCAGGATTTGCAATGACACAGACGTTGTTGCTGGTAATAAGAAAAGTATATCGTTTGGAAGATTATATCACGATGGGCCACATCGAAGCGATGAATAAGGTAATTGTATTGACTGGTTCTATCGTTGGTTGTGCTTACTTAACTGAATTGTTCATGGGATGGTATTCTCAGAACAAATATGAAGGATACACTTTCTGGTACAGCCGTGCTAACCTGTTCTCTCCTTATGGATGGAGCTACTGGGGAATGATGGCTTGTAACGTACTGAGCCCGCAAATATTCTGGTTCCGCAAGTTCAGGAGAAACCTGTTCATCACTTTCTTCATGAGTATTATCGTGAACGTAGGTATGTGGTTCGAAAGATTTGTGATCATCGTTACTTCCCTCTACAGAGATTATCTTCCTTCTTCATGGTCTGTTTACTACAGCCCTACCATCTGGGAGATCGGGTTCTACTTAGGAACATTCGGATTGTTCTTCACCTGCTTCTTCCTGTTCTCTAAATATTTCCCTGTGATCGCTATTGCTGAGATCAAGCATGTGCTGAAAGTTTCAGGTGAGAGCTATAAGAATAAAGTGGGTCATATTGAAGAGCAGCCTTTAGAGGACTATGCATATAAATATGCTCATGTTGGCCATGCACAAACAGATGGTGGCAAGGGAAGAAGTGGAATGGAACATTAGAGAGTGCAGAGTTGAAAGAGAAAGCGTATGAGTTAGAAGTTTTGAGTTTAGAGTTGACAACATAAAATAAAGCTGACAGCTATACGCTGACAGTTCAAAGCTTAGAAAATGGCAAGAAAAAAATTTGTAGTTGGCTTGTTTAAGGATGAGGATGTATTGTTTCCTGCGGTGAAGAAAGTTCGTACGGCAGGATACAAGATCCACGATGTATATACTCCGTTCCCGGTGCATGGATTAGATCATGCAATGGGTTTGAGAGAAACAAGTCTGCATACTGCAGGATTTATTTACGGCATCACAGGAACCACCACTGCTATCAGTTGCATCAGCTGGATATTCACCAGCGACTGGCCGTTGAATATTGGTGGTAAACCCCATTTTGCTTTACCGGCATGGATACCTATCATATTCGAGTTAACAGTATTGTTCTCTGCTGTAGGAATGGTGTTAACGTTTTGCTACCTATGTCAACTGGCTCCTTTTGTTAAGAAACACGTATTTCACCCGAGAGCTACAGACGATACGTTTGTAATGGTGATAGAGACAACTGGTAAAACCAATGTGAATGATCTCAAAGGGTTCTTATCATCGAACGGTGCTTTAGAAACCTATGAAGACATTGCTGAAGACGGATGGTGGCTTGGCAGGTACGATAAAGACGAAATGCCTTTTGAACTTAAAAAAGAAGAACAAGTAGTTGTTGCTTAATAAAAGAAAGATGAATAGACTACCTATCATAATTGCTTTGTTTGCTACTGCGGCAGTTGTTAGCTGTGGAGGAGTTAAGAGAGAACCAAGCGATCAGTACATGCCGGATATGGCGTATAGCAGAGCTTACGAAACATATGCTGATCATAGCGGTCTTGCAGATTCAGGAATTTTTTATAATAATCAACCTGTAGCAGGAACTGTTGCAAGAGGTGAAGAGTTTCCTTTTCCTTTAGCGAAAGACAGAGGGGGAGACAGCACCAATTACAATGCATCTAAAGCGATAAAGAACCCGATCACATTCTTAACCGGAGCCGAGCTGGGTGAAGCTGAAAGATTGTATCTGATACAGTGCGGTATCTGCCATGGAACAAACCTGGATGGAAACGGCCCGTTGTATAATAGCGGTAATGGTAAATACAGTGCAAAGCCTGCAACACTTGTAGGGGATGCTAAGTATGAAGCAATGCCTGAGGGCCAGATGTTTTATTCGGTAACGTATGGTAAGAACCTTATGGGGCCATACGGGGGGCAGTTAACAAGAAAGCAGAGATGGATGGTGATCTATTACATCAAACAACAGCAGGCTAAAGCTAAAGCAAAAGCTGCACCTGCTGCAGGCGCCACAACAGATACAACTGCTGCGGCAAAATAATATAGACTATAACTGATACTGATAAAAGAATTTAAGATGGCATCAATCAGAGAGCGTTTTGAAATACCGGGAAAAATGAGAACATGGTCATTAGGTTTAATGGCTGTGGGTATCATTGCTATCATTCTTGGTTTTATTGTATATGGAACAGACTCAGGCCATGGCGAACATGGCGGAGACCACGTGCCAGGCAGCCATATTTTCTGGGGTACATTGATGTACAACAGCATTTTCTTTATGCTCATTTGTAATGCGGCAATGTTCTTCATCTGCGCCACTACATTGGCAATGGGTGGATGGCAAATCGTATTCAGAAGAATAAGTGAAGCTATATCTACATTGGTTCCCATTTTCGGTATCATCACATTTGCTGTATTGATGGCTGTATTATTTGGTACACATATCTATCATTGGGCAGACCAGGAAGCAGCGGCACAGGATCACATCCTAAAAGGCAAACTAGGTTTTCTGAATCCTGTATTCTTCATCATCTGGACAGTATTGGCCATTGGATTGTGGAGTTTATTAGGTGCGAGAATGAGAAAATTAAGCCGGGAAGCAGATGAAGGTCACATGGATAATGAGAAGGGTGCAAGTTTCATCTGGAGAAATACAGTAAGTGCTTCTTTATTCATCGTATGGTTTGCATTAACAGTGGGCTCAACTGTTCCATGGTTGTGGATGATGAGTATCGATGCGCACTGGTACTCTACTATGTATAGCTGGTACACTTTTGCAAGTTCATTTGTGGCCGGTATGAGTTTGATCGCCATCTGGCTTATCTATCTTAAGAATAAAGGGTACATGGAGCTTGCAAACGAAGAACATCTTCATGATGTAGGTAAGTTCATGTTTGCGTTTTCTATCTTCTGGACTTACTTGTGGTTCTCTCAATACATGTTGATATGGTATTCTAACCAACCGGAAGAAACAGTTTACTTCTGGCATAGAGTAAAAGGTGAATACAAGGGTATTTTCTTCTTTAATCTTATTATCAACTTCATCTGCCCATTATTGATATTAATGAGAAGAGGGTCGAAGAGAAATTATACGTTGGTAACTTTCATGGCAGTGCTCATCATCTTTGGTCACTGGATCGATTTTTATCAAATGGTGATGGGAAGTATATCGCCTAAGCATGTAACGCTGGGATGGTTTGATTTTGGAGTAGCAGCATTATTTATCGGTATGATCATATTCTTTGTAGGAAGGTCTTTGGCCAGCAAGCCATTGGTGCCGAAGTATCATCCATTCCTGAAAGAAAGTATCATTCACCATACCTAAACTGATTGGAATAATTAAACTGAATAAACTTTAGATACAATGTTTTTTATAATTGCGGTTATCATTTTAATTTTCGTGGTGATCTTCCAGATCGCTAAGGCAAGTGAGTATGTATCTATACTAAAAGGAGAAGAGAACTCAAGAAGGCAAAATAATAAGATCAACGGCTTTCTGATGGTTGTATTCTTAGTGCTGGGGTTAATCGGGGTATGGTACTGCAACGAATTATATTATGATGATACTTTGCTGGACGAACCTTCAGCCAGTGTAGAAGGTGTGAAAGTGGATGAGATGTTGTGGGTTACCTTGATCGTAACAGGTGTTGTCTTCATCATTACACAGATACTTCTTTTCTGGTTTGCTTATAAATACCAGGAAACTGATAAACGTAAACCTTTTTACTTCCCTCATAATACAAAGCTGGAGATCATCTGGACTGTTATTCCTGCAATTGCATTAACAGTGTTAGTTGTAATTGGTTTGAGAAACTGGTTCCTTTTCACTGGTGATGCACCAAAACATGCAATGGAAGTAGAAATAACAGGTAAGCAATTTGGCTGGATAATGAGATATCCGGGTAAAGACAGCATCTTTGGCCAGCGTTACTATAGAATGATCGACGATGCTAATAGTAATCCTCTCGGCCAGGTTTGGAAGGATACTACATTGGTAAGAGTAAACTCTCATGGAGATACATTGCGCACCCCGTTGAAAGCAGATGCTGCCAATAATGATGATGTGGTAGTTACACAAACCATGTATCTCATCAAAGATCGTCCTGTAAAGCTTATTATAGGGGCAAGAGATGTGATCCATGATGTGGGCTTACCTCATTTCAGAATGAAGATGGATGCAGTTCCGGGTACGCCAACCACTTTGTGGTTTACACCAAGGTATACTACTGCAGAAATGAGAGAGATCACAAAGAATCCGAATTTTACATACGAAATTGCTTGTGATCAAATGTGTGGTAATGGTCACTACTCAATGAAAGGAACTATTGAAGTAGTAACACAGGCCGAGTTCGATGCATGGATGGCAAAGCAGCAGCCTAACTATTTTGCTGCTTTTCCTGATAAGGCACCAACCGCTCCTGTAACTGCCCCGGCCCAAGCAACAGGCACAGATACAACCAAGGCGACTGTAAAGATTGAGACGAAAACTGCTAATCAAAAGCGATCTTAAATTATTGATAAAGACCAGATATGAGTAACGAAGCTGTATTGCATTCACACGACGTTCATCATTCTCATGATGCTCACCATGAGCACCATCACCATGAGACCTTTATATCTAAATATGTTTTTAGCCAGGATCACAAAATGATCGCCAAACAATTCCTTATCACGGGAATGGTTTGGGCTGTGCTGGGTGGATTGATGTCAGTGATCTTTCGCTTGCAATTAGGATATCCTGATGCGGAATTTCCTTTCCTTAAAGACATCTTAGGGAAATGGGCGAATGATAAGGGGCAAATCACCGCCGATGCCTATTATGCATTGGTTACCATACACGGAACGGTACTCGTATTCTTCGTATTGACCGCCGGATTAAGTGGAACTTTTGCGAACCTGTTAATTCCCCTGCAGGTAGGTGCAAGAGATATGGCTTCTCCGATGCTGAACATGCTTTCTTACTGGTTCTTTTTCGGTGCGAGTGTGGTAATGTTAAGCTCAATGTTTGTTGAGACTGGTCCGTTCAGTGGCGGATGGACAGCATATCCACCGTTGAGTGCACTGGGTGCAGCCTCACCGGGGTCTAAAACAGGAATGGACCTATGGATCATCGCCATGGCATTGTTCGTTGTATCATCATTACTTGGTGGTCTTAACTACATCGCTACGATACTTAACATGCGTACGAAAGGGATGAGCATGACAAGATTGCCATTGACGATCTGGGCATTGTTCTTCACCGCTGTACTTGGCGTATTATCTTTCCCTGTATTATTATCCGGTTTCATCCTTTTGATATTTGATAGAAACTTTGGAACAAGTTTCTATCTCTCGGATATCTTCATAGCAAACGGTGGTGTGAGTGAAGCGTTACCTAACGAAGGTGGTAATGCAATTCTATTCCAGCACTTGTTCTGGTTCCTGGGCCACCCTGAGGTATATATCATTCTCTTACCTGCAATGGGTATGGTGAGCGAGATTCTTTCAGTGAATTCAAGGAAGCCAATCTTCGGTTATATGGCGATGGTGGGTTCTTTGTTTGCAATCACTGTGTTGGCGTTTCTCGTTTGGGCGCACCACATGTTCGTAACAGGATTGAATCCTTTCCTCGGAGCGATATTCGTATTGTTGACTTTGTTGATCGCGGTGCCTTCGGCTATCAAAGTGTTCAACTGGCTCACCACACTATGGCGGGGCAGCATCAGGTTCACACCGGGAATGATGTTCGCAATAGGATTTGTGAGCTTGTTCATCTCCGGAGGATTAACAGGAATCTGGTTAGGTAACTCAGCGTTAGATATTCATTTGCACGATACCTATTTTGTAATCGCACACTTCCATATTGTAATGGGTGTGGCAAGTATGTTCGGAATGTTTGCAGGTATCTATCACTGGTATCCGAAAATGTACGGCCGTTATCTCAACAATACATTAGGATATATCCATTTCTGGGTGACGATAGCGGGTGCTTACCTTATTTTCTGGCCTATGCACTACCAGGGTCTTAGTGGTATGCCACGCCGTTATTATGATTACAGCAACTGGGAAAGTTTCAAGCAGTTTGTTGACCTGAACAGGTTCATCAGTACAGTTGCGATGATCGTGTTTGCAGTGCAGATATTATTCCTCTTCAACTTCTTCTATTCTATCTGGAAAGGAAGAAAAGTGAGAACCACTAATCCTTGGGGTTCAACTACACTTGAATGGACTACGCCAATCAATCCTGGTCATGGTAACTGGGTAGGTGAAATTCCTGAAGTGCATAGATGGGCTTATGATTATGGTAAGGACGGAAAAGAATATATTCCGCAGACAACACCGGTTGGGGCAGATGAAAATCATCATTAATTGAAAAGGTTGACATCCTGAAAGGGTTGTCAACCTTGAAATATAAAATGCCCTGATACGTTCAGGGCATTAGTTTTAAAAAAGAGCAGAGCGAAGATGATGGCAGAAAGTGTACAGAATTCAAGTTCTTTTAGCATTGGCGCTAAGGTGAAGGATTATATGCAGCTGATGAAGTTCACTTTGAGCTTTACAGTGGTGTTCTCCTGCGTTGTTTGCTACTTGCTGGCACCCACTGCTCCGTTCGATTGGTATTATATAGTTCTTTTATTTATTGCAGGATTGATGGTAACAGGCAGTGCCAATGCCATTAACCAGGCTGTTGAAAAAGATACAGATGCAAAAATGAAACGTACAGGCAAACGCCCTGTAGCTGATGGACGAATGAGCCAGAATGAAGCTTTCACTTTTGCAGCGATCACAGGAGTGCTGGGTATTGGAATGATGTGGTATTTCTTTAACACAGATGCTGCATTGTTATCTGCTTTCAGCTTATTCCTGTACGCATATGTGTATACGCCATTAAAAAAGGTGAGCAGCATAGCGGTATTGGTAGGTGCATTTCCCGGAGCGTTGCCTTGTTTGATAGGATGGGTGGCGGGAACAGGATTGGTAAATCCTTTTGCAGTCATGGAAGTCAACGGGAAAGAGATCAGCAACATGGCGGGGTGGGCATTGTTTGGAATTCAATTCCTTTGGCAGTTCCCACATTTCTGGGCGATTGCATGGGTGGCACATGGTGATTACAGCAGAGCAGGATTTAAATTATTGCCGAGCGATAAAGGACCAACAAAGTTCACAGCCATACAGGCGATCATGTATTCTGTGCTGATGATACCTGTTGGATTATTGCCTTTTTATTTTGGTCTGACAGGGCAAGTGAGTATGTGGATCGTTTTGGTATGCAACATTTTTATGGTAGTGCAGAGTGTAAGGCTTTATAATGATATGGATGTGAAAGCGGCAAGAAGAGTAATGTTCAGCAGCTACATTTATTTACCGATTGTTTTACTTGCATTACTGGCAGATAAAGCGTTCTGATTGTTGAATAAAGAATGAAACGCACAAGAGTGCGACGCAACGGAAGTAGAAATAAGATTTAAAGCTGACAAAATAAATTATAAAGTGATGATGGCTACAGCGGGTTCAGAAGAAAGAAGAAGATTGCACCCCCACAAGTTCACCATGTGGGTGGCTTTGGCAAGTATTGTGATGATGTTTGCCGGATTAACAAGTGCTTACATTGTTAAGCGCAACCAGGAGAATTTCCTGGCGATAGAAATGCCGCAGTTGTTCTGGTATTCGACATTAGTGATAGTGGTGAGCAGTATAATGATTCATTTGGCGATGAAGAGTTTCAGAGCGAGGGAGATGAGCCGTTACAGAACTTTTATCAGTATCACCGCTTTATTAGGTGGAGTTTTCATAGTGCTGCAATGGATAGCATTTCAGCAGCTGCAGGAAAAGGGCATACCCATCTTTGGAAGCGATAGTAATGCCGCAGCTTCGTTCTTAGGCATCATTGCAGGATTGCATGGACTGCATGTGATTGGTGGGGTGATCGCTGTGATCGTAATGCTGATGAATGCATTCTTCAGCAACAGGAAAACATACAGCAGCACAGGTATTGAAATATTGAGTACGTACTGGCATTTTGTAGGCGGGCTTTGGATATACCTGTTCATTTTTTTGAACTGGCTTTAATTTAGACGTATAAATTTGTGAAACAGAAACTTTATTAACCAAACATGGCAACAACAACTGTAACAACAGGAACCAAATGGTGGAGTGGTGGTAAAAGCCCCTTCAATGTAGAGTATGGTAAACTGATGATGTGGTATTTCCTGATGAGTGATGCTTTTACTTTCGGTGCATTCTTGATCGCTTATGGTACTATCCGTTTTTCGGCTGATAGCTGGCCTGACCCTAACGAAGTTTTCCAAAGCTTCCCTGGATTGGGTAATGGCTTGCCGTTGGTGTTCGTGAGTTTGATGACCTTCATTCTCATCATCAGTTCTGTAACAATGGTATTGGCTGTACATGCTGGTCATAGAGGTGATAAGGCAGGTGTAGTAAAATATCTGATCTGGACGATCATTGGAGGTTTTGCTTTCTTAGGTTGCCAGGCATGGGAATGGACTCACTTGTATCATGAAGGTGCATGGTGGGGAAGAAATCCTTTTGTGAATGCTGATGGTACTGTAGGTCACCAGGACTTTACCAATTTCTTTTTTACCATTACAGGTTTTCATGGTTTTCACGTATTTAGTGGAGTGGTCATCAACATTGTTATGCTGATCATGACCATGAATAATAAATTTGAGAAGCGTGGTCATTACCTGATGATTGAAAAGGCAGGTTTATACTGGCACTTTGTAGATCTTGTTTGGGTATTCGTATTTACTTGTTTTTATCTTATTTAATCTTATAACTACAGAATATGGCAAATACAGCACACGGCGATGCGAATGCAGGGAAAAAAGAGATATGGAGAGTAACGATCATCCTTACCGTACTTACATTGGTGGAATTGGCTCTGGGTTTCTGGATGATAGGTATGGAAAGAGGCTTTTTGATGAATGCAATCAAAGGCGCCATCATCATCTTAATGATAGCAAAGGCATTTTACATTGTTTCTTATTTCATGCACCTGGGTCATGAGCTGAGAAATATGATCATGACCATTGTAGTTCCTTTGGCATTATTTATCTGGTTCATTATAGCTTTTTTATACGATGGTCATTCTTACTTGCAATTGAGAAAAACGTACGATCCTTTTTATAAAGAAGTGAGAACAAAGCAAAAAGGTGTGGGCCATGAAAAAGCTGAGCATGGTGTGAAGAAAGAAGGCGCTGAGCATCCGCCAACACAAGGACCGGGACATGATGAGAAGAAATAGTTTAATTAATATTTGATTTTATTTTATTCAAACGTTCCGACTTTTGCGGAACGTTTGTTTTTATACATACTCGTAAAGACCAAGAGATGAAAAGGAGTGCTTTCTTAGGGTTACTGATCGCAATTTTAATTCCTGTAGCAAGTTATTTACTGGTAAAGTACTACGGTGAAAAAGCTGTGGTGATGCCACGTAAATATTTTGTTGATGATGTAGTGCAGGATACTGTAAATGGAAAGATTGTGAATGATACCATCTGGCACCGGACCGCCAATTTCAAAATGGTAAATCAACTTGGCGACACCGTGAATCTGTACGATATCAAAGGCAGGATAATCGTTGCGAATTTCATCTTCACACATTGTGCCGGCATCTGCCCTGCAATGACGAGGAATATGAAGCAGGTGCAAACTTCCTTTGCCACTTATAAAGCCGGCAGAAGAACAATTGATTCATCTATTGTACATTTTCTTTCATTCACTATCGATCCTGAAAGAGATAGCGCTAAGCAATTAAAATGGTTTGCAGATAAGTTCAATGTGAATCATGATAACTGGTGGTTTTTGAGAGGGAGCAAAGCAGAGTTGAATAAAGTTGCTTTTGAAGAATTTAAAGTAGATCAGTTCAATGATGAGCCTATAGACAGTTCTTTCATCCATACCAATAAGTTCGTCGTGCTGGATAAGAATTATGTAGTAAGAGGGTTTTATGATGGATTGGATACGGTCGCACTATCCAAGATGTCAAAGGACATTGGGTTGCTGATGCTGGAGAAAGATCATAAAGTGAAAAGTACGCTTTTCACTAAGATAATAGACCTTTCCTGGTTGTGGCTGATCGTAGTATTCTTAGTGATCATCTTTGTATTGTATATCACTAACCAAAGAAAGAAAACGGAAGTGGCTATTAAATCATCTAAGTAATTCCTTATATGTTACCTGCCTCAATAAAAAAGAATGATAAACAAGCCAAATGGTTGATCGGTATTTTTTCGTTCGTGGTGTTTGGGGTGATCACAGTGTTAGGCAAAATGCCTAAGCTTGAAGTGGACCTGGGGTTTGATATTCACATTTTCGCTGCTATCAATGCTATTATCAACTCTATCGTGGCAGTTTTATTGACCTGGGCTTACGTGGCGGTTCGTCAAAAGAAATATCTGCAACATAAGCGCATCATGCTATGGGCAATGTACCTCTCCATTCTTTTTTTAATTAGTTATATCACCCATCACCTGCTGTCGGGTAACACTCCATTCGGCGGAACCGGGACGATCAGGTACGTTTATTTTTTTATACTCCTTACGCACATTTTTTTAGCAGCAATCATTCTGCCTTTCATTTTATTCACTGCTTATCGTGGATTAACCGGTGACTATGAAAAACATAAAAAGCTATCGATATATACATGGCCGTTATGGTTGTACGTGGCTATCACAGGGCCTGTTGTATACTTAATGATAAGCCCGTATTACACTTAGAGATCTATTGCAATTCTTCAAACTGGCCTGTTTCCCTGTTTTTTCTTACGTTATGTGCATGAAAGTATTTTCCATTCATCGCAACATATACACCAGGTGATAAAGCTTGTACAAAAGCCATAGCACTACCAAGATTGTATAACCCATCAGAACTACCAAATTTATAAGGGATCATTGCACCGGTAAGTACAACTGTTTTATTCTTTACTTTTTCAGCAAGGAGCCGTGCAGTTTCCGCCATTGTATCAGTTCCATGTGTAATGATGATGTATTCTTCTTTGCAGGTGAGGCAATGATCCGCAATGGATTCTCTATCGGCGTCCGTCATTTCCAGGCTATCTATCATCATCAAAGTAGTGATCTGTACATCAAGTCGGCAACGACCGAGCGTAAGCATTTCAGGCAAATGCGTGTCTTTAAAAAAAAGCTGGCCCGTGAGTTCATTGTATTCTTTATCGAAGGTTCCGCCTGTAACAAAAATTCGCATTGCCATAAGGATATTATTAATAATGATACCAGCTAAAACTTCCAGGTCATCTAAGTTGCGTCGCACAATTGTACTGCAGATGCTTTGTGCAGCAAGCAATCATCACTACAAATCTATATTAAACAAAAATGCCAGCATCAACGCTGGCACTACTATCTTAATGCGTATTAATAATTGATCACCTGCTCCTGTATAGCTTCAGGCATTTCTCTCCATTCATATTGTTGATTACGAAGCTGCGGTTCAAAACCTGCTTCTCTTATGGCATCCTGCATACTCTTATATGTAAATCTGTGCGGTGCACCTGCGGCACTTACCACATTTTCTTCTATCATGATGGAGCCAAAATCATTCGCACCTGAATGCAAGCAGATCTGTGCGGTTTGCTTTCCTACCGTAAGCCATGAAGCCTGTATGTTCTTAATATTTGGCAGCATGATCCTGCTAATGGAGACCATCCTGATGTACTCTTCCGAGGTAACCATATTGTGCACGCCGCGTATCCTTGCTAAAAGCGTGTCTACATCCTGAAATGTCCATGCAATAAACGCAAGAAAACCTTTTGCATCTTCAGGCTTCTTCGCTTGAATTTCCCGTATCCTCGTTAAATGAATAAACCTTTCTTCCAACGTTTCCACATGACCAAACATCATAGTAGCGCTGGTTGTGATGTTAAGTTTATGTGCCTCGTGCATAATTGCCAGCCATTCATCTGCACCGCATTTACCTTTCGAAATCAGACGACGCACCCTATCTACTAAAATTTCAGCTCCTGCTCCTGGTAAGGAATCCAATCCTGCTTCTTTCAAAGCTTTAAGTACTTCGTGATGTGAAGCCTTTTCAAGTTTACAAATATGAGCTACTTCCGGGGGGCCTAATGCATGTAATTTCAAATACGGATATTCCTGCTTAAGCTGGCGGAATGTTTTTGTATAAAAATCCAATCCCAATCCCGGGTGGTGTCCGCCTTGAAGAAGCAATTGATCGCCACCGTATTGAAAGGTCTCTTCAATTTTTCTTCTATAAGTAGGCATATCGGTGATATAAGCCTCTGAATGTCCCGGTATCCTGTAAAAATTGCAGAATTTGCAATTGGCAATACACACGTTGGTAGTGTTAACATTGCGGTCTATCTGCCATGTAACTTTACCATGTGGAACCTGTTTTTTTCTCAATTCATCCGCTACATACATGAGGTCTGTAAGCGGTGCATGCTCAAAAAGAAAGATTCCTTCTTCAATGGAAAGATATTCAAATCGTGAAGCCTTTTGGTATAGATCAGCTAGTTGCATCTATTATAATTTATCCGCTGGCAAAGGTATAGCGTTTCAATTGCCAAAACATGACAACGGTTATAAGGAAATGACAAAGTGTGCATCAAAACGATAGGCAATGTTGTCTCTATATTGGAGCTGAGTATAACTGATTAATCGTATTTTAAGCCTATACTACAGAGTAGAAAAGCGCCACGCGTTTAGTAGCCTGCAAGCAAGATAACAATGACACAACCAAAGCGAAATAGGATTGCCATAGCTTGCCTTATAAGTTGTGTGTTGTTTTTCATTCCTCCTGCTTCTTTTTCGCAAGAGGTTTTTGAACCCACTCCTGCAAAGCTCATTACCAAATTTAAATTCAAGATGCTTACAGGTGGAATAGTGATCCTGCAAGCATTTTTAAATGATTATAAAGATTCTTTGAATTTTATACTAGATACAGGAAGTGGTGGCATCTCGCTCGATTCAACAACCGTTGCTTATTACCAACTGAAAACCGTTACTACAGATAGAACGATAAGAGGAATTGCCGGGATCAAAACGGTTGATTTTACTAACGATCACACTTTGCATTTGCCGGGTATATCCGTGCAAAATCTCGATTTTCATATAAATGATTATTACCTGCTTACTACTGTCTACGGATTCAAAATCGACGGCATCATAGGCTATAGTTTTTTCAGACGATATATTGTTGCTCTCAATTACGATAATCATGAGATGGCTATCTATACTCCCGGATATTTTAAATATCCCAAAGGAGGCGTGTTATTAAAGCCGGCATTCAACACCATACCTACGCAAACTGCTGTAGTAAAAGATGCTACAACAGTAACGGGGAAGTTTTATTTCGATACGGGGGCTGGTCTTTGTTTTCTAATGAATGAAGACTTTGTGAAAGACAGTATGGTGTTGAACAAAAACAAAAGAATGGTGCTTACCCAGGCGGAAGGGTTAGGAGGCAAGGCGGAAATGCGTCTTACCGTTGTTAAGGAATTAAAAGTTGGCCCATACCGTTTCAGGAAAGTGCCTGCCTATGTCTTTAAAGATGAAAATAATGTCACGGCATATCCTTTTACGGGTGGGTTGATCGGAAATGATATTTTCCGGAGGTTCAATGTAGTTTTGAATTATCCTGACCAAGTGATTCACATTATTCCCAACGAGCATTTCAATGAAGCTTTTGACTATTCATATACAGGTCTTGGTATTTATTCAGAGAATGGTGAGATCGTTGTGGAAGACGTGATTAAACACTCTCCCGGTGAAAAAGCCGGCTTTTTACCGGGAGATAAAATACTTGCGATCAATAATAATTTCGGTTTGAATATACAGGTATACAAAGCAATGCTTCAAACCACCGGGATATCTTTGAAGGTGTTGATTATGAGAGATGGAGTGCCGCAGATACTTAACCTTAGAGTTAGAAATATTCTGCGTAAAAAATAGATTAAACTTTCATATACAGGCATTTCGCAGCCGGCATCATCTAACTTCGCTTCCCTAATTTTTTACTAATGAAAAGTTTGCTTGCTTTTATTCCGGTATTATTTTCATTTCTGGTGAGTGGCCAGGGATCTGAAACTTTCACAAACATTTCTACTACGAGCTCTTCTTACACAACGGTGAACTGGACAGGAGACAATGGTATAGGATGGACAGCTACCGATGCTAGGACAGATGAAACCATGACGGCCAAATGCATCATAATCCGAAATGGGCAGGTGACGTGTAATGGTACTCCCAATGGTATTGGAAGCTTATCTTTCAAGCACAAACAGTTTTTCACGGGTAGTAATCCTGTGTTAGAAGTGCGTATTAATGGCGTATTAATAGGCTCCGTGACCAATATTACTTCTTCAATTCAAACAGCTACATTCAATAACATTAATGTAACAGGTGCATTTAATCTTGAGATCAAACAAACAACCTCCGGTTTAAGAATTGGCGTTGATGATATTTCCTGGACGGCATATAGCGGTGTAGCATGTAGCGCACCAACGGCACAGCCAACAAATATTAGCTTTAGCTCAATCACAAATACTACAGCTAACGTTACTTTCACGGCAACATCAGGCGCTGATAAATATTTAGCCATACGAAGTACTTCATCTACGCTCTCTCAACAGCCTGCTAACGGAACTTCTTATTCTGATGGTGATGCGTTGGGTAATGGAGTAGTTGCTTATTCAGGTGCTAATAACAATTTTGTAGCCTCCGATCTTTTGCCAGGCACTACATACTATTTTTTCATCTATTCTTTCAACGATTTAAATTGCTCGGGAGGCCCTGCATATTATACAACCGCACCTTTAACGGGAAGCACATCAACCACATCACCACCTGCATGCGTTGCCCCTACAACAGATATTTCTAATTTACAATTAACAGCATCTTCGACAAGTATTAATGGATCCTTCAACGCTTCATCAACGGCTGACGGATACCTGGTAGTGAGAAGTACTTCTTCTTCTACAGGATTTACGCCCACAAATGGTGTCAATTATTCTGTTGGTGATGCCGCAGGCTCCGGAACAGTGATAAAGAATGGTACAGGAACCACATTTGTTGCCAGTGGTTTAAATGCCAGCACTGCTTATTACTTTTTTGTTTACCCCGTAAATAACTTCAACTGCACTGGCGGGCCTATTTACCGTACCGCGAGTGTTAACGCCAATACCACTACTACCGCATCGGGCGCCGGTGATTGGCCGAGTGGTTATTATACTTATGCTGATGGTAAAAGCTGTTCATCACTAAAAACTGCTCTACGCCAGATCACAGACAATAGTTCCGGATCTTTTTCAGGCGATACATACACACATAATCCTCAATCATACGACAGGCTTTGGGATCAATATAAAATATCAGATATAAAGCCCAGAGAAGTTGGTAGTGGAAGCGCTAATGTGATTTGGGATATTTATTCTGATAATCCTTCCGGAACAGATCCATATAACTATACACCGGGAACAAACCAATGCGGTAATTACAGCGGTGAAGCAAGCTGTTATAATAGAGAACATAGTTTTCCAAAAAGTTGGTTCAACGATGCTTCGCCTATGTACAGTGATTACCATCATTTGTTTCCAACGGATGGTTATGTGAATGGACGAAGAAGTAATTACAAATATGGGGAAGTTGCTTCAGCTACATGGACAAGTTTAAATGGAAGCAAACTCGGATCATCTGCAACCGCAGGTATTACGGGCCCTGTTTTTGAACCTATCAACGAATACAAAGGAGATGTGGCAAGAGCATATTTGTACATGGTTACCCGTTATGAAAACTTATTACCCACATGGAATGGATATGCAACAGAAGGAGCCGAAACCCTGGATGGATCAGTTTTTCCAGGTGTTGAAGTTGACTATCTAAAACTCATGATAAAATGGCACAACCAAGACCCGGTGAGCCAGAAAGAAAGAAACAGGAATAACGGCGCTTATTCTTTCCAGGGAAATAGAAACCCCTTTGTAGATCATCCCGAATATGTAGAAATGGTTTGGAATGCTTCATGCCCCGGCCTTGCTGCATTACCCGTTGATCTTATCTCTTTCGGCGGAAAATTGAAAGGCAATACTGTAGAACTTAGCTGGGATGTTGTAAACGAAATCAGGTTCGACAGGTATGAAGTTGAGAGAAGTTTTAACGGAGTATCGTTCAATAAGATTGGGGAAGTAACGGCTTCAAATAGATCGAATTATTCTTACAACGACAATATAGAATCAAACAGGGGAAGAAGAATTTATTACAGGCTGAAGAAAGTAGACAAAGATGGTAAGTTCAGTTACAGTGCTGTCTTTAGTCTGCATATTTCACTTAATACCAGGATTAGCGTGTACCCCAACCCTGCTTCATCCTTTATTAAAGTGCAGATTAATAGTAACATCAACGATAAAGTGATTATTGAGATATCTGATCTTGCCGGAAGAGTAGTTTCAAAGAGTAACTTTACAGTGGATAATGGCTTGGCAGAGGTATCTACAAAAAGCCTGATAAGCGGCAGTTACTTTGTGAAGTTGACTGTTAACGGAGAGACTTTTATCCAGAAAATACAGGTAATTAAATAAAACAGGTTGATCTTATATAAAAAGTCCTGCTGTTAAGCAGGACTTTTCGTTTTTAGTAACTGTGTTAGTGTATTTTGCAACACTTTTCTAATATGATACAATTCAATCGTTTTGTTTTAGATAATGGGTTGAGGGTGCTGGTACATGAAGATCATTCTACGCCAATGGCGGTAGTGAATATCATGTATGATGTGGGTGCAAAAGATGAACATCCCGGTAAAACAGGTTTCGCCCATTTATTCGAGCATTTGATGTTTGGCGGCAGTATTAATATCGAAGATTATGATGAACCCCTGCAGCGGGCAGGCGGAGAGAATAACGCATACACTACAAACGATCTAACCAATTATTATTGCCAGCTTCCTGCACAAAATATTGAGACAGCATTCTGGTTGGAAAGTGACAGAATGCTAAGCCTCGCTTTTAGTGAAAAGAGTCTGGAAGTACAACGCAAAGTGGTGTGTGAGGAGTTCAAAGAACATTACCTGAACAAGCCTTATGGTGATGCATGGCATAAGATGAGAGCTTTGGCCTACACGCAACATCCTTATCAATGGATGACGATCGGGAAAGAATTAAGTCATGTAGAGAATGCAACAATCGATGATGTGAAAGCATTTTTCTTCAAACATTACCGCCCGGTAAATGCAATACTGGTTGTGGCTGGAAATGTAAAAACTGAAGAGGTGAAGATGCTCGCCAATAAGTGGTTTGGAGACATCGAAAGCGGTGAGCGGTACGATCGTAAGCTGCCCCAAGAACCAAAACAAAAAGAAAAGAGATTGCTTGAAGTGAAAGCAGATGTACCGCTCGACGCGTTTTATAAAACATGGCACATGAGCAACAGGTTAGATAAAGGGTATTATATAGCTGATCTTATAACAGAGGTTTTGGGTGGCGGTTCTTCGTCAAGGCTATACCAGGTGCTGGTTAAAGAGAAACAGTTATTCTCTAATATTGAATGCTATCATTTCGGAACAGTAGATGCAGGCCTGCTTACTATAGAAGGTAAACTGGTAAAAGGAGTAAAGATGCAGGATGCTGAAGAGGCAGTGAACACTGAAATAAAAAGGATGCAGCAGGAAATGATCACCGATAATGAATTGCAGAAGGTGAAGAATAAAACAGAAAGCATCATCGCCTTTGAAGATATGAGCGTGATGAACAGGGCAAACAGTTTAGCTTTTTACGAATTGCTGGGTGACGCGGATCTAATGAACAAAGAGCTGAAAAAATATCAATCTATTACTACCGAAGACGTATTGAACTACAGTAAGGAGATCTTTGAAGAAACCAACAGCAATACCATTCACTACTACAGTAACAACTAATGATCAACAGAACGCAGGCTCCCAGGATATATGATCCGGTTGAATTCGAACTCAACCTTCCACCACATCAAAAGTTCACTTTAGATAATGGAGTGGAAGTATACGCTGTAAATGCAGGAGAGGAAGAGGTGATGTTATGCGAGTGGGTTTTCTTCGCCGGTAATTGGTATGAAGAACAAAACATAGTTGCCGCTACCACTAATTTTTTACTTAAGAATGGAACGCGGCATAAAACTGCTTTTCAGATAAGCCAGCATTTCGAATTTTATGGAGCTTATTTAAACCGGCATTGTTATAATGAAACAGCAACAGTTTCATTGCACTGCTTAACTAAACATCTTCCTGAATTATTGCCTGTAGTTGCAGAGATGTTTGCTGATTCAATATTTCCGGAAGAAGAACTCGCCATTTATCAACAGAATCAAAAACAAAAACTGGATGTAAACCTCAAAAAATGCGATTTCGTTGCAAACAGGTTGATTGATAAATATCTTTTTGGTTTCGATCATCCTTATGGTAGGTATACTTCAGCTGAAGATTATGATCAGTTACAAAGAGATGCGTTGCAGAAATTTTATAACCGGTACTATACTAATGGTAAGTGCATCATCTTTGTTGCAGGCAAATTTCCAAACGATATACAACAACAACTCAATAATGTATTCGGTAAGCTTTCAATAAACAATCAAACACCGGCAGAAAAGACGTATCTGCCACAGCCGGGCGATCAGAAGAAATACGAATTATTCAATGATGAAAATGGCGTGCAGGGCGCAATAAGAATAGCCAGGCCTTTTCCCAATCGTCACCATCCTGACTTTCCAAAAGTATCTGTGCTCAATAATATTTTTGGTGGATTTTTCGGATCAAGGTTGATGAGTAATATTCGTGAAGACAAAGGTTATACTTATGGTATTCACAGCTACCTGCAAAATCATATTCAAACCAGTGCATGGATGATAAGTACAGAAGCAGGAAAAGATGTGTGCCGGGCTACCATTGATGAAGTGTACAAAGAAATGGCTGAGCTACGTGATGAGATAATAGATGACGAGGAGCTGAACCTTGTAAGGAATTTCATGATCGGAACAATATTGGGAGATTTGGATGGTCCATTCCAGATCATTGCCAGGTGGAAAAACTATATCCTGAATAATCTTACAGAAGAGTACTTTTATAACAGCATCAAAACGATAAAAACAGTTTCGGCTGAAGAATTGCAGGAACTGGCAAAAAAATATTTGCAACCAGAAGAATTTTATGAATTGGTGGTGATCTAACCCAAACTACACTTATGGCAAAATTCCTTGGTAAAGTTTTAGTAACTGCTGTTGCAGTTCTTCTTGCAGCTTGGTTATTAAAAGGTGTTTATGTTAAAGATGCATTCACAGCGGTGCTGGTTGCTTTGATACTTGGCTTACTAAATGCTTTTGTAAAACCATTGCTTATACTACTTACAATTCCCATTACCATATTCACACTGGGATTATTTCTTATCGTCATCAATATTATCATTGTGTTGTTAGTAGATGATATCGTTGGTGGTTTTAGAGTAGATAGCTGGTTCAAAGCTTTGCTGTTTAGCCTGATCGTTTCTTTTGTTAGCTCCGGGTTAGATAAACTCATTAGCAAGGCAGATGATCGTAAAGAAAGCTGATACTATATTTGCCGCAAATGAGCAAACCAACCTTACATACTTTACTTTCTCCACGTCTTTTAGATATCTATGATGTCACGAATTCTATAGTCGTTATTATAGATGTATTCAGAGCTACATCTACGATCGCAACAGCTTTGTATAATGGTGCGGCAAGAGTGATACCTGTGGACACAGTAGAAAAATGTATTGATCTTGGAACAAAAACCGGGGGTATCACAGCTGGGGAAAGAGATGGAAAAGTGATTGAAGGGTTGGCCCATGGTAATTCACCTGCAGAATATCCCAGAGCGTTTATTGAAGGAAAAACACTCGTGCTTACTACAACAAATGGGACCAGGTTGTTGCACATGGCTTTGTTGAATGGGGCATCGGAAGTTATCACCGGATCTTTTCCGAACCTGTCAGCAGTATGCGATCACCTGTTGAAGCAAAACAAAAATGTTATTCTCGGGTGCAGTGCATGGAAAGATCGTTTTAACCTGGAAGACACTTTATTTGCTGGCGCAGTAGTAAGTTGTATTAAAGAACATTTTACTATTCATTGCGATAGTAGCCTGATGGCTGAAGAGATGTATAACCTGCATAAAGATGATCTTAAGCAATTCATCAGGAGAACAACCCATTGGCACCGGTTGGCTAAGTTTGGATTAGAAAAAGATCTAGAATATTGTGTTACTGCAGATGTGGCAAATGTTCTTCCTTGGTATAGCAATGGCGACCTTATTGCAGGATAAGATTATGGTATAATAGCAGGCCGCTATGTCATTCGTTGCGTCGCATACTTCAACGCTGAGTTCCTTACTAAACCGGCATTTAATCAAAACTTAACACTCTTCCCTCTTTAAACGGACGTTTGAATTTGACAGCCTCACACTTATTCCTTTACTTTTGCAGATTGCCCTTTTCAGAACGGAAATGTTGTTGTAAAAGGCAACTGTTGCACGTGGATCGGAACGATGAACGTAGTGCGACGCAACAGGCGATGCCATAAGCATAAGAGCTGGCATCAAAATGAAAGGCATTAATCGTAAAAATGTTATCGCTTGGCTTTACCACACCTGATAAAATATGTTTACAATAACGGCACTGATGAAGTGATACGCCGTGGAAAGAAAATTCATGCTAATGGAAACCTGGAATTAATAGAGCATGATGACTTGGTGGGCTCTGTTGTTTTTCGAGTGAAGGACGATAGCTACGCAACTTATTACAAAGTATACATCAGCAAGTTTAAAGATCCGAATAACATTTCTATTCGCTGTGGTTGTCCTTATAATTTAGGAGAGATATGCCGCCATGAAGCTGCTGCGTTGTTTCAGTTGCAGGACCTGATAGATAGGAATATGTTAGGAGAGAAGGATGATGTGCAATACGATCAGCGGCATACCGTGATAAAGATGAAACAGCTGGAGTTGAAAATGATCAAGCTGTTAACTCCGCCTGATTCTATAACCCAGGCACAGGATTATTTAAGAAGCTTTAAAGCGAATATTCTTTTTGCAAAAGATGAAAGAGTGGAAGCGGAACTGGAGATGGATGGTGAAGTGTTTAAAGTGGTGATCCAAAAAAACGAAGAACGGAATTTTGACACGAGCTGTAATTGCGGCAGTCATATTCATTATCCTTTATGTGAACATAAGGCTATTGTTTTGTTGCAGTTGCTTCATAATTATGGCCCGGGATATTTTGACACGATAAGGAATTGGGATAAAGAAAAAAACAAACTCCTGGCCATCTATGGTTACAGCTTGAGCGATGATCTCGCAGGCAAATTCGAATTTACATATAAAGAAGGAAAACCGTTTTTAAAAGTGCTGGATGCTTCTATCAAAAGAGTATCGGCGCCTACGTCATCCAACCCACTTCCAATACAACAACCACAACCTGTTGTAGTGTCTGAAGAAGTAGTTGAAGAGAAGAAAGAACAATTGAAAGCAACAACCAGAATAGGTGTTGTTATTTCAAATAATGCACATCAATACCCTTATGTGCAGTTAGACGCGATACAGGCAGAGACCAATGACGACCAGACGGCCTTTGTTGGTAAGACTGAACGGCTGGACTTAGGGAAATATATAGAAACAGAAAAGCTTGATGAAGGGGATAAAAATATTTTACAACAGCTGAGAAAATTTCTGCCGGGAGAGGTGAGCCGTTACCTAAACAGGAATTCTCCGTTCAGTGGTATTTGGGAGAATATCATTCAACAGCATGATGATGAATTGCCTGAAGAAACAAGGCATTTAATAGTTGAGTATTTGCATCCGAAGTACAGGAAGTTGTTTGCAGAACTTTCTGAGAGTTTATTTGTCTTCTATCTTTCTAATAAGAAATCATTTACGACTGCCAACCTGCAACCTGCGATCATTTCATCTAAACTGATCTCACCGAGCTTTACAATAAACTTTGAGAATGACCAATACGAGATAGAGTGTACGGTGAAGACGGAGATAGGTGAATTAAGCATTGCTGATAATGAACATGATTCAGCATTGATCTTTCAAAGTGGCAATCATTTTTTCTTATGGGAAAAAGCTGAAGATGTGGTGTTGGTAGAAAAGTTCCTGCCATCAGGAAAGATGATCGTTGAGAAAGATGAATGGATGAAGCAACTACAGCAGTTCGTTCTCCCTTTATCAAAAGATTATAACGTAAACTTCAGTAACCTTAAGAAGGAAGAGATAAGAGATATAAAGCCTGATACTAAACTTTTGTTGAAGGAGAAGGGTGATTACCTTTTATTCGAACCCATCTTTAATTATCGTGGGTATGATGTGAAGTCGGGTGATAAAGAGAAAGTGATCATTCCTGTAAGTGACAGGTTACTGATCATCCAGCGCAACCTTGAAGCTGAACAGCAATTCATCGACAAGGTAGAGCAATTGCATTCGAATTTCATTCATCCCGAAGGAACGAGAGCGTTAGCGCTTAAAGGAAATGATGTATTAAAGAATAACTGGTTCTTTCTGTTTGTAGACGCAATGAAAGAGCAGAATGTACCGGTGTATGGTTTTGAAGCTTTAAAGAATTTTCGTTTTAATACTGCGAAGCCTTCTACAAAGATCTATATCAGTAGCCATACCGATTGGTTTGATGCCAAAGTTGAGATAAGCTTTGGTGAGCAGAAAATAACCGTGGCTGATGTAAAAAAAGCCATTGCCAATAAACAACAGTTCGTTCATTTAGATGATGGCACTTTAGGAATTCTTCCTGAGGAATGGATCAAGAAATATTCTTTGCTTTTCCGTGTTGGTGAAGGAAAGGCAGGGAACATGAAACTCAGTAAGTATCACTTTGGCGTTATTGAAGAGTTGTATGAAGAGAGAAATGAAGAAGAGCTATTCTTTCAGTTGGAGGAAAAGTATGAAAAGATCAAAGAGCATCATTCTATCAAAGAGATCCCTCCACCTCAACACTTAGCACCTATACTTCGTCCTTACCAGGTAAGTGGCTTTCATTGGTTGAATTATTTAAGTGAAGTAAAGTGGGGTGGTATTCTTGCTGATGATATGGGATTGGGTAAGACGATACAGGCTTTATCGTTTTTACATTATCTGAAAAAAGAAAACGAACAGTTAAAGGCATTGGTGGTTTGCCCGACAACACTGATGTATAACTGGGAGAACGAGATAAAAAAATTCACCCCGGAGCTTACCTATTATATACATCATGGCGGAGCAAGAACAAGAGAAACATTTGCGATGGAGGGTCTTGATGTGATCATTACCACCTACGGAACGTTGCGAAGCGACATCAAGCAATTTGTAGAAACACCATTTGATTATGTGATACTGGATGAAAGCCAGGCGATCAAAAACCCTTCAAGTAAAGTTGCCAAAGCAGTTTGTTTACTCAGGGCGAGGAATCGTTTGTGTTTAAGCGGGACACCTTTACAGAATAACACCTTTGATATTTATGCCCAGATGAACTTCCTTAACCCGGGGATGTTAGGTACTATTGAATTTTTTAAACAGGAATTCGCTATACCAATAGATAAGTTCAATGAAAAAGAACAGAAAGACCACCTACGCAAATTGTTATATCCTTTCATTTTGCGAAGAACAAAAGAACAGGTGGCAAAAGATCTTCCTGAAAAACAAGAGATGATCTTGTTCTGCGAAATGGCAGATGAGCAACGAAGAATTTATGATGCCTATAGAAATGACTTTAGAGATAAGATATTAGGAATTGTAGAACAACAGGGCATTCAAAAATCACAACTCACCATCTTACAAGGATTGATGAAGTTGCGGCAGATCTGCGATAGCCCTGCCATCATGAAAGAAGAAGAACCGTATCCAAATGTTTCAGTAAAGCTGGAAGAGATCGGCAGAGAGATCACGGAGAATATCAGCAACCATAAGGCGCTCATCTTTTCCCAATTCCTGGGAATGCTGGGATTGATCAAAGAAAAGATGAAAGAACTGGGTGTTGATTATGAGTATTTCGATGGAAGTACTTCCGCGCCGGAAAGACAAAGAGCCATTGAGAGATTTCAAAATGATGACAATTGCAGAGTATTTCTTATTTCACTTAAAGCAGGTGGTGTGGGTTTGAATTTAACTGCGGCGGATTATGTATATATCGTTGATCCATGGTGGAATCCTGCCGTTGAGCAACAGGCTATTGATAGAACACATCGTATTGGCCAGACCAAGAACATTTTCGCTTACAGGATGATCTGTAAAGACACAGTAGAAGATAAGATACTTAAACTCCAGGAAAAGAAACGAGCCTTAGCTAAAGATCTTATCACCGATGATGAAGGTTTTGTGAAGAGCCTTACACGAGCTGATGTAGAATATCTCTTCAGTTAAGGAACGATCGTGGTGAACAGGTACACAGAAAAGATCACCAGTAGTACTACACCTTGTAAAACGGTTGTTCTTCCGGTTCCAAAAGAAAGCATGATCGTAAATAGGGATAAGATCAAAAGAAGCGTTGATTTTGTATCAATCCCTAGTGTTACCGAATACCCTGTAACAATAGAAACGATCGCAACAGCAGGTATGGTCAAGCCGATACTCGCTAATGCTGAGCCTAGTGCAAGATTTAAACTTGTTTGTAACCTATTTTTCCTTGCTGCTTTAAAAGCGGCCATGCCTTCAGGTAATAATATTACCAGCGCTACAATGATACCTACCAGTGATTTGGGTGCACCAATCTCCACTACTCCTTTTTCTATTGTAGGTGCGAGTGTTTTTGCCAATAATACAACAGCTCCCAGGCAAACGAGGAGCAATAACGCACTTATCATAGTTACCTTGGCTGTGGGTGGTTCTGCATGCACATCTTTACTCTCATCGGCATTGGGTGGAAGAAAATAATCTCTATGCCTTACCGCCTGCACCATCACAAAAGTTCCATATAATACCAGGGAAATGATAGCGACAAAAAGAAGCTGGCTATTGTTATACTTTGGCCCGGAAATACTTGTTGTATAATTTGGAAGCATGAGCGTTAATACGGCAATAGAAGTGAGGGTGACCAATGCTGCACTTACGCCCTGCTTAGCGAAGATTTGTTCTTTAAACCGAACCCCACCGGTTAAAAGGCAAAGTCCTATTATTCCTGTGAGGATGATCATAATGGCAGCAAACACTGTATCTCTTGCCAGGGTAGTTGCAGTTTCACCACCTGCTAACATAAGCGAAACAATCAGTGACACCTCAATAACCGTTACCGCTACTGCAAGCAATAATGTTCCGTAGGGCTCACCCACACGGTGTGCTACAACCTCGGCATGGTGGACGGCTGAGATCACACCCGATATCAGCATGAATGAAAGAAGAAAAACAGGTATAACACCCACAGGCTCTTTAAATACAAAAAATAATATCCATGCAAGAATGGGAGCTGCGACTGACCATATTGGCAAAGGAATAAACTTCATGCCTCAAATGTAAGATATGTTGAACATGATGATACCTTTAATGCCATCTGTATCCATGGGCTTGGATATGGCACTTTTCATTGATCCTCAACAACTTTACCATTTTTTAACCCCATAACCGCAACTCATCCTTGTAACTTGCCATTCATATTGTCATTAACGTTCGTTAACCTATAGTTTCAAACGTAACGAATAGCTTCGTAACATAAACCTCAGCTATGAGAAATATATTTACCCTCGTACTAGCCTTGTTCACTACCACAACTTTCGCGCAGGGCACTTTAAAAGGTGTGGTGAAGGACACTGCAACCAAGCAGAATCTTCAAGGCGCTACCATTTCAGTATTAGATAAAGACACTGTTCTGCTTTCTTATGGACTCGCGAAAAGCGATGGTACATTCCAGGTAAATACGATCCCTTATGGTAATAATATTGTGATGATCACTTTCCAGGGTTTTGCAACAGTATATCACAATCTCACATTTACGAAAGAAAATCCGGTGATAGAGCTGAAGCCGATATATATGAATGTTGCTGCAAAAGATCTTGGTACGGTGACAGTGAAAGCACCACCTGTAATTATAAAAGGGGATACTACAGAGTTTAATGCAGGTATGTTCAAGACTAAACCTAATGCAAGTACAGAAGATCTATTGAAGAAACTTCCCGGAGTGCAGGTTGAAAAAGATGGAACAGTGAAAGCCCAGGGAGAGAATGTAAAAAAAGTATTGGTGGATGGAAAGCAATTCTTTGGTGATGATCCAAAGCAAGCAACTAAAAATTTGCCTGCTGATGTAATAGATAAAGTACAAGTGTACGATGCACAAAGTGAACAAAGTGCCTTCAGTGGTTTTGATGATGGTAACAGGGAAAAGACGATCAACATCATTACCAAAAAAGATCGACGCAAAGGTTACTTTGGAAAAGTAAGTGCGGGTGCAGGAGATAATGAAAGATACGCAGGCAATGTTTCAATAAACAGGTTTAATGGTAATCAAAGAGTTTCGCTTTTGGCGCAGGCAAATAATACGAATCAACAGAACTTTTCTATCCAGGATGTTTTGGGTGCAATGGGTGGCGCCGGAATGTTTGGTGGTGGCGGCGGAATGATGCAAGTAACAACAGGTGGCCGTGGGGGTGGAATGAGTATGAGTAATATTGGCAATTACTTAGGCGGAACACAAGCAGGTATTGCGAGAACAATTGCAACTGGACTAAATTATAACGATGCCTGGAGTAAAAACACTTCTGTAACCGGAAGTTACTTTTATAATAACCTGAATGTGACCAACAACAGGCAAACCTTCAGGGAAACGTTTGGTTTGGATTCATCTATATTCAGTAACAACAGGCAATACTCGATCAATAAGAATCAAAATCACAGATTCAATTTTGAGATCGACCAACGTATTGATTCATTCAATTCACTACTAATCCGACCTTCAATATCGCTGCAGGAAAATGATGCTTATAGTGAAACAAAATCTTCGGCCACAAAAGGCAAACTGCAGAACCTGAATGCACAGCAAGCCTATTCAAGAACAAATACCCAAGGATATAATTTCAACAACAGCATTTTATGGCGACACAAATTTGCTAAAAAAGGAAGGACACTTTCCCTCAGTCTTACACAGGCGATGAATAAGAACGATGCTGACAGGCATAATCTCAATTACCTTGATACTTATGCAGGTGCATTCAATAGAAAAGACACGACGAACCAATTAATGGAAACTGAAAGAGAAGGAAGAACATTTGGTGGTAATATATCCTATACAGAACCGATCGATAAGAAAAGTTTAATGGAGCTAAGCTATAATTATAGCAACAATAAAAATTTATCAGATCGTCAAACGAGAAATTATAATGGCGCCACCGGTAAGTATGACAACCTTGATGCTATTCTCACCAACTACTTTGAAAATACAAATGAATCCCACCGGGTGAGTGTGAACTATCGCAGGCAGATCAATAAAGAATGGAACTATACTGCTGGGTTGGGCGTACAACATGCTGAACTTACCAGTGATAATAAAACAAAGAACACTTTCCTTACCCAGTCGTTCAACAACTTTACGCCGACCCTGATGATACAGTACAGTAAGAACAGGGCGAAGAGTTTACGTTTTAATTACAGAGGCAGTACACGTCAGCCTTCCATTAACCAATTGCAGGATGTGCTGGATAATTCAAATCGCTTATATATCTCGAGAGGTAATCCTTATTTAAAACAGGAGTTTTCCAACACGTTCAGTTTAACCTATAGCAAGTTTGATGTATTTACCTTCAGGAATTTTATTGTGAGTATCAACGGAAGTACGATCTCTAATAAAATTGGCAATTCTATCATCACCAATCAAAATCAATTCCCTTATGCTTTGGTGAATGGAACAGATACATTGTATCGCGGCGGTCAATATTCCACGCCTGTCAACATGAATGGTGCATACAATTTCAGTGTGTTTTCAAATATCGGGATACCCATCAAAAAGATTAAAGGAAACCTTAGCTTCAGTACTACTGCAAATCTTTCACAGGACGTAAATATGGTGAAGGATGTGAGTGAAGTAAGTGCTAAAAGATCGTATACCCGCAATTATGCTTTAGGCGAACGAATAGCATTTGGAATGAACCTGAAGGAAAAATTTGATCTTACTTTCTCCAGCAGTTCTACTTATACCATTGCCAAGTACACGCAACAGCCACAACAAAATGGAAACTTCTTCAGCCAGGTGTTTTCTGTTGAGCCAACTTATACCACAACCAATGGTTGGATGTTTGGAGCAGATTTCGATTACACTTTCACCCGCGGGCAGGCCGATGGTTATAATCAATCTATTCCTTTATTGAATGCATATATTTCTAAAAGCTTATTCAAGAATAAATCCGGTGAATTAAGGATCAGTGCGTTCGATGTGTTGAAGCAAAACAAAAGCATTACACGTAACGTTGAGCTTAACTATATAGAAGACGTGAATACCCAGGTATTGCAACGCTACTTCATGGCTTCATTTACCTATAATCTAAGGAAATTTGGACAAGGTGCAATGCCGGGCATTTTCAGGATGATGGGCGGAAACAGGATGGGTGGTGGAAGCCAGATAAGAGTCAACTAACTTTGTACTACTTGCTGCTATAAGATCCTCTTTGAATGCAAAGGGGATCTTTGCTTTACACTGCTTTTTTATTTAATGTGTTCCACAAAAGATCTTTCAGTTGTTGTAAATTCTTTTGTGTAACAGATGAGATAAATACATGGGGGATGTTTTTAGGAAGTTCTTTGGTGATCGCTTCCTGCAGTTCATTATCCAGCATATCGCTTTTGCTTATGGCGATGATGAAATCTTTCTGCAGCATTTCTGGGTTATATTCTTCTAACTCATTCCTTAATATCTCGAATTCTTTTTTGTGATCTGCACTGTCAGCAGGCAACAGAAATAATAACACAGCATTCCTTTCGATATGACGTAAAAAGCGATGACCCAAACCTTTTCCTTCTGCGGCTCCTTCAATGATGCCGGGCAAGTCGGCAATACAGAAACTTTTTCCATCCCTGTATTCCACCATACCCAACTGCGGAGTGAGTGTGGTGAATGCATACGAAGCAATCTTTGGTTTTGCAGCGGTTATCACTGACAATAAAGTAGACTTACCTGCATTGGGAAAACCAACCAAACCTACATCCGCCAATACTTTTAACTCAAGATTCTTCCAGCCTTCTACCCCAGGTTCTCCCGGTTGTGCATGTTCAGGTGCCTGGTTGGTAGGTGTAGCAAAATGACTATTACCAAGTCCACCTCGTCCGCCAGCCATCCAGATGATCTCCTGGCCATCTTCTAAGATCTCAGCCTCAATCTCACCTGTTTCTTCATCTCTTGCAACTGTACCTAATGGCACTTCGATGATCACGTCTTTACCATCCCGGCCAGTGCAATTATTTTTACTTCCACCTTCACCATGCTCAGCAAGAACATTTTTGTAATAACGTAAATGCAATAAAGTCCAGAGCTGCGAATTTCCTTTGAGAATAATATGTCCACCTCTCCCACCATCGCCACCGTCGGGTCCACCCATCGCGGTAAGTTTATCCCTGCGAAAATGCCTGGAACCGGCACCGCCATGCCCACTACGACAAAAGATCCTGATATAATCAATGAAGTTGGTCTTTTCCATTTGGCGGCAAAGATAAGTTGTAACATAGCAGTGTTATTCAGCAGCGGTAATCATTATAAATGCTTTTCCATGTACACAACACCGGGCAGGGGATTATTATAGTAGGAAGTAGTTTCAATAAAGCCATACTTTCTATACAAATGGATGGCAGGCTGAAGCTTTTCTAACGTATCCAGTTTCATAGATGCATATCCAAGCTTTTTAGCTTTATCCAGTGATACTTCTATGAGTGCTCTTCCTATTTTGTACGTTCTGAATGCAGGCTTTACATACAAGCGTTTCATCTCGCAGGTGTTATTCCCCAGATCAAATAAAGCGATGCACCCGCCTACAACACCATTCCAGTATGCAATGTACAGTGCACCCTTAGGCGGGCCATATTTCTTCATCGGATCTTTTAATTCTGCTTCAAAACTTTGGAAGCAAAGGTTCTCATCCAACTCTTTTTCATACTGCCGGAAAAGCTGGCGGATGATATCCAATTCCTCACCTTCTTGTGTAACTGCCTTTATCTCTAACATAAATCAATGTAAATTGTAGCGTTAATTACTGCTATGAGAATAATATTGGTTTTTCTATTGCTCCCACTTATTTCCCTGGGTCAAAATTATGCTGATGTTTTAATTAAGAACGGAAAGCTTATTGATGGCACCGGAAACAATTGGTACTATGCTGATGTGGCTGTAAAGAACGGCAAGATCACAGCAATTGGTCGATTGTCAGGTTGGAAAGCTGCCAAAGAAATTGATGCTGCAGGTTTAGTTGTTGCTCCAGGGTTTATTGACGTGCATACGCATATTGAAGGCGACGAAAAGAATAACCCGCTTGCTACCAATTTTATTTACGACGGGGTGACTACAGTTGTTGCAGGAAACTGCGGCGCATCTAACATAGATATCAAAAAATATTTTCAATTCCTTGATAGCTTAAAACTCTCTGTTAATGTGGCTACTCTTATTGGACACAATGATGTTAGAAGGGAAGTGATGGGAAGAGCAAACCGAAAGCCTTCTTCTGATGAAATGAGGAAAATGGAATCTATAGTAGAGCAAGCAATGCGAGATGGGGCCGTAGGTTTTTCTACTGGCTTGCAATACACTCCCGGTGCTTATTCTGATGTGAATGAAGTGGTGGCACTCGCAAAAGCTGCATCTAAATACAATGGCGTATATGCAAGTCATATAAGGGATGAAGGAGATAGTGTAGTACAGGCCATTGAAGAAGCATTGCATATCGGAAGAGAAGCAAAAATTCCTGTACAGATATCTCATTTTAAACTAAGCGGACAACATAATTGGGGCAGAAGTAAAGAAACCATTCCCTTGATCATTAATGCTAGGAATGAAGGAGTGGAAGTAACGATCGATCAATATCCCTATACTGCTGCAAGTACAAACTTGAGTATCCTGTTACCCGATGCTGTGTTAGCAGATGGACAGGATTCAATTAAAGCAAGGCTTTTAAGACCTGACGTTAGAAGGCAGGTAATAGATCATTTGATCAGCAGGCTTAAGAAAAGAAAACTGAAACACTGGAGTTATGCAGTGGTTGCATACTACAGGGCAGATACAACTTTGAATGGAAAAAGTATAGAGGAGATCAATTTATTGAAGGGAAGAAAACATAAAATGAAAGAAGAAGCTGAAACCATTTTGGACATGATGATGAATGGCGGGGCGGGGATGGTATATCACGGGATGAGTGATGATGATGTAAAACGGATCATGCAATATCCATTCAACATGTTTGCCAGTGACGCAAGTATAAGGATATGGCAGCAAGGAAACCCTCATCCAAGAGGTTACGGCACCAATGCAAGAGTGTTGAGTAAATATGTTAGAGAAGAAAATGTGTTGAGTATAGAAGAGGCGATCAGAAGAATGAGCTCATTGCCTGCACAGAAATTCAATTTAAAAGATAGAGGCTTGATCAAAGAAGGCTTTGCAGCAGATATAGTAGTGTTCGATGAAAAGCAGGTAAAAGATCTTTCCACGTATGAAAAACCACACCAGTATTCTACAGGATTCAAATTCGTTTTGGTGAATGGTGCGGTGACAGTAGAAGATGGTAAACACATTGGTACAAGAAGCGGAAAGTCGCTTAAAAACCAGCTATGAGAAAATTATTCGTATTTGCCCTGATAGGCATTTCGATAAATACTTCCGCCCAGCGATACGTACGTATTCACAAGAAAGCGATCGTAGCGGATACGCACAATGATATTTTGTATAAAGCTGTGGATAGTAGTCTTAAGATCGATTCTGATCTTTCTTCCAAAACACATTCTGATTTAAATAGGCTACAGAAAGGCGGAATAGATGTACAGATATTTTCTGTGTGGGCAGATTCAATGCATCGCTTTGCAAGAGCAAATAAACTGATCGATACCTTATACGCTGTAGTTAACAGGAACCAGGATAAGATGCAAATCATTCATTCACCTTCAGACTTGCATTCAGCAATAAAACAAAACAAGCTGGCTGCCATGATGGGTGTAGAAGGCGGTCATATGATCGATGATAAGCTGGAAAATATTGATAGCTTGTATAGAAGAGGAGTTCGTTACATGACCCTCACCTGGAACAATTCCACATCATGGGCAACTTCGGCAATGGATGAAACAAAAAAGAAAGATTCAATTCTCAGGGGATTAAATGAATTTGGAAAAGCTGTTGTAAAGCGAATGAATCAATTGGGAATGATGGTCGATCTTTCGCATGTGGGAGAGCGGACTTTCTGGGATGCGATCAACACTTCCACGAAGCCTGTGATCGTTTCACATAGTGATTGTCATAGTTTATGCCCGGTATTCAGAAATTTAAAAGATGAGCAGGTAAAAGCAGTTGGGAAGAATGGCGGTGTTATCTGCCTGAATTTTTATTCAGGGTTTTTAGATAGTACTTATGATAAAAGAAGAAAAGCTTTTACAGATAAATACAAAAGAGAAGCGGATTCTTTGAAAAGGTTGAAGTGGAATGAAGACATGATCGATCACTTTTTCGATGGTAAATATAAAACGGAGAAAGAGGCGTTGCGACCACCGCTGGAAATACTGCTGGATCATTTAGATCATATCGTGAAGCTTGCTGGTGTTGATCATGTGGGTCTCGGATCTGACTTTGATGGTATTTCTTCCACGCCTGAAGGATTAGATGATGTTACCAGTTTTCCGCTCATCACCAAAGCATTGCTGAAAAGAGGTTATAGCAAAAAGAATGTAAGAAAGATCCTGGGAGGAAATGTACTCCGCGTTTATTTGGCTAATGATACTAAATGATAGCCTGCAGTGTATTCGCGTCTGGCTTAGTGCTATTTCTTTTTAGTCAGCTCATTCCATGCTTTAACGATCTGTTCTGCATGCTTTTTATTCGTGGGCTTTAGGAATATCTTCCTGATCACTCCTTGTTCGTCTATCACAAACGTGGTTCGATGTAAACCTTCATAATGCCTCCCGTATAGAACTTTTGGTCCCCATACGCCATATTTATTAATGATGAAATGTTTCGGATCAGCTACCAAAGTAAAGGGCAATTGGAATTTTTCTTCGAATTTTTTATGGCTGGCAGCATCATCAGGACTTACAC
>JAEZDC010000129.1 GCA_023429825.1 Bacteroidota bacterium
CAAAAATTGCTGCCTTTGCCGCGAAAACATATATGATTTCTTATTACGACAAGGGCATTCTCTTTTCCTTCGAGGGTCAGCTCACTCGCATTGGTAAAAATACTTATTTACAATTATGCCCTTACTCAATCGTGAATGATGATAGTATCACCGGTTCACCAAATTATCAGAAAGGATATATGATTGCTTCAACCGCCATTTCACCAGTACAACTAACCGTTTCGTTTCCCGATGGACACAAGCTAAAGGAACTTATTCTGCAAGGAAGGGCTAAGCTACAACACGAATACGAACCAATGTTCAACGTCTTCGCTATAACCGCATCTACCAGCCATCTTCGATCATTTATAGAAAAGTATGGACCCGAGAAGTCCTTCTTTCCTTCATCAAATGTTGTTATTTTGAAACGACGATGAAAATCGAAAAAAGGATACACAATAAGACGATGCAGGTCATCCAGCACCTGGGCTTTTGGGCATTGTCATTCGCAGCATTTCTTTGGATGACCACTCAGGAGGGACAAATTCAGGAAGTAGACATTTTATATACTTTCCTTTTTCATCTTTTACTGCTCCCTGTTGTCTATATAAATCTTAACAGGTTCCTCTATAAATTACGGATACCGTACGGTTGGTATATCTATTTCGCCAAGCTCATCGTTCTGTTATCGGTAGCAACGTACATCAACTACAGCTTCTTTCAACACTGGTCAATTTTTCTTATACCGGGCTACTATTTTATTTCCTACTTCACATGGTGGGAGATTGCGATCATCTACTTCGTATATATTACGATTACAACGCTCATGAAAGGAACCCGTTCGTGGTTTCTTTTATGGAAAGTGCGATCAGAATTGGCAGCTGCAGAGAAACAAAAAGTTCAATTAGAACTACAGGTATTGAAAGCCCAGATCAATCCTCATTTTTTCTTTAATACACTTAACGGCATTTATTCAATGTCACTAGACAACGATAAACGGCTACCCCAAACGATTCTTCAACTGTCCGATCTAATGAGATATTTTTTGTACGAGGCAAAAGACGATTTCGTTTTGCTTTCTAAAGAACTATCTCTACTCAAAAATTATCTGAGTCTGCAAAAGCTTCGGCTAGGCAACTCACTTAACTTACAATCCGAAATTACAGGCGAGATCGCTGAACAAAAAATTGCGCCAATGTTGTTGATCACTTTCCTGGAGAATAGCTTCAAGCATGGCGATAAAACCATAAGAGGTGCACCTTTTTTAATCTTAAAAATCAAAGTGGAAAAAAACGGGCTTGACTTTTATTTGGAAAACGAAAAAGGCTTGATCGACGACATAGAAGATAAACAATATGGCGGGGTTGGTTTGTCCAACATCCGACGAAGACTTGAGTTGTTGTATCCCGAAAAGCATTCGCTACAAATCACTGAGGAAGGCAATAAATACATCGTTCATCTCCAATTAGCCACCAATGCCTATTAAATGCTTGATTCTGGAAGACGAGCCTTTGGCTCAGAACGTACTGAGGAACTACATTCAGCAGTTTTCTGGCCTTGAACTCATTGGCATATATGGCGATCCGGTAGAGGCACAAGCATTCATTCATCGTGCGAAGCCCGACATTATATTTTTAGATATAAATCTGCCAAAGATCTCAGGCATCAATTTCCTGAAAGCCCTTTCCAATCCTCCGCTAATCATTTTTACAACAGCTTACCAGGATTTTGCTTTAGAAGGTTTCGAACTAAATGCGGTCGACTACCTATTGAAGCCATTTTCCTTGGAACGGTTTATTAAAGCTGTCAACAAAGCAATGCAAAGACTAGAGCCTAGAGAGGAAACTAAAACCGATGAAGAAGCCCTCTTCGTCAAAGTAGATAAGAAACTATACCGGGTAGCCACCGAAGAGATCCTTTACCTCGAGGCCTTGGATGATTACGTCAAAGTAGCCACCAGCACAAAAGAATTCCTCACCAACAACACACTAAAGAACTTGCAGGATGAATTGCCACCATCGAGGTTCATGCGGGTTCACAAAAGCTACCTTGTTTGTATTGGCAAGATCGATTACATCGAAGGAAACTATATCAGAATGGGATCCAAAGAGATTCCTATAGGTGCTGTTTACAAAGAGCAATTTTTGACACTGTTCAAAGGCAAGAAAAGATGAACACATAGTTGATTCGGGTAACGAAGATTTCAAAATAGTTGAACCTTAACAAGCTTGCCTTACAATGTATTCCCCTATGAAAGCGTTGAACAGGATTGACTGGGAGCAATCTATATCCACAGGTTGCTTTTCTGCCCTGCTAAAACTAGAACAATGAAATCCCTAACTCGCCCGCCAGCTCCTAGGCAAGTTATGCCCTTTCAGGTCGGCAAGGTCTTCGCCACAACTCCGTTGTGCTCGCCTTCGGTTTTTGCATAAAATCTCCACCTTTCGTTTCGCTAGGCTTCGCAAATCTTGCTCAACTCACAGGTAGTATTTTCTGCTGCAAAACCTTGCCTCCCCGGCTCTGCTGCATGTGGGTTGCCTATCGCTGGCATAATTGCGTTTAAGCAGTTATTAAAATCAGCGTAGCAATGAAATGTATATTCCACAAATTCGCTGTTATCACCCTACAGCTAATCAACAATCCCATGTATTCTATCTGTTGTCAAAAGGCAATAATGCTGGCCAGCCTTCTTTCAATCCCTGGCAGAATTCTTTCCAGGTAGTTTGCAACAAAAGCGATTGGTTCGATTTCTATTTCTGGCTTTGCTATGGTCTCTTTAAAGCAGGTAAGTTTAAGCAGCATCAACGCGGCAGTGTAATTCCTTTCATCAACAAAGGAGATGTGCTTGAAATATTAAAGCAAACTGCTCCTGCAATTTATCCGGATTGGAAGAGGTATCAGCAAATTGTTGAAGCGCTCAGTAAACTTGAAAAGAAAAAAGCTTCTTTAACTGAGCAGATCATCGCAACAGAAAAATTGCAATCGCTCTTAATCCGTTCATACTTTACGCAGCATACACCGGGTCACAACAAAGCCATTTAATGCAGATGCTTCCGGTAAGTGCTTCAGCTTTTGCCGGAAGTGTTTTTATCGCAAAGTTCGCTCCGGCAGCCCACGCACGGCTGTCACACTGAGGCTCTGGAAGTGCCTGCCCAAAAAAACCAAAAGCCTACGGCATAAACGCAGGATCCACCCCACGGCTGGCACACTGAGGCTCTTGAGTGGCCATCCTTTATTCCGTTTCCTTTTGGTTTTTTATCTGCCTTCGCTGGTGATGATGCTATAAAAATCACATTATGCAAAAGCAAACTCGCATCATTACAAGTCGTCGCATTTCAGTAAATCCATTTGACGCTTCGTTGTCCTTAATTCCACCCTGCTATCCGTCTCTCGTCCTCAGTCGTCACATTGGTAGGCTCCAGGTCCATTATCGTCCTTCTCCTGGTGTTCGTGTGTATTACTTCAAATTGTTCAGTGTGTACGTATGGTGCTTTCCATCCGGTCGTCGTCAACTCAGTGCATTGCCTTTTTAGGCTTTGCATAACTTGAAAATATTCAAATGAATTGCTTTGTTTAACTTAACTCTGAATTGAAAAAATGCAAACTCATGCAATTAACACTTATCCAGGAAGGCAATTATTATGGGATTAAAAGCTCAGAAAAATTTCTATTACATCCCAAATATGATGATATAACCCTTTATCACTTTAAGAAGGACCAATTAATTGAAGAGATCAATTTAAAATGCTCTGGCAAATCTATTATAGCTAGAATCAGGGAAAAATTCGAAAATTCGAGATCACTTGTTGATATAAATAGTTCAGAAGGTGTTATAAATGTTAGCCACGACAGTGAAGTGATTTTTTTATTGAAAGATAGATATGAAACGTTCCTAATGAAATTTGGGATTAATCTTTACAATCAAAGGATGGGGATATATCAACTTTATAATGAGTTTGCAACACTTGAAAATTTTAAGCTCAATAAAAAATATAGGAAATTCCGGATGGAAGATTCACAGGATATAGTGACAATTGGCAACTTCTATGATGAAATTGTTTATTTAGGTGGTAGCTTTTTCAAAGTTAAGGTTGTAGAGGTGTACAAAATCTTAGAACCAATAGATGAAGATGGTACTATAACATGGAAAACAAATTTTGATAATTCTTACTGGCAAATTGTCAATTTGGATGGGGATAAAATATCTAAAGCACGATTTGAAGAAGTGATAAGCTTTAGTGATGGCTTATTTAATGTTTTACATAATGGAAATGAAAGTCAGCTAAGGATTGATGGGTCTTACGTTAAGTCATAGATCGAAAATTAAAAGATAAAGGGACTTAGAAAAGTCCCTTCTATGAATCCGCCTCGTCACCACAACATGCAGACTATTTTTTTCGAAATCTCTTTACTGCAACTTTAAGCAACATAGAAACACTAAAACTCACCGCCGCACCAATAGCTGCCAGGATGATCGTCTTTATTACATCTTCACCCTTAATATTTACAACCACAGTTAAAAAGGTACCCCCAATGGTTCCGGCTTTCATCCCGTTATTCATTATAAGCTTCCTTTCTTCTTTTTGCTTGCTTCAACTCACTGGATGTAGTTAACTGGCTCACTGTGGTGGCCACCGCACCGGCAACACCAACATACCCCGCTGCAGCAACCACAACAGCAGGCAGCGCAATAGGTGCAGTCAAAACAGCGGTGCTGATCGCCGCCAGGGTTATCCCAATGTTACGCAACTTCTTAAAAAACTTAGGAGTTGGTGCTTTCGCCCTTTGAACTATGTTCATATCGATTCGATTTTATGGTGATAAAGACTTTGTTTTCATTTTCTAGCACGGGATAAACAAGCTCATGTAGTTTATCTCTTGCTATTCTTGATCGTAATCCCTTTCCCTCTGCCGTCAAAATGGATACTGGAGCAATACAGCCTTTGAGTTCTTTCATTGCATCATTTGCCGGGTGTATCAATATGCAAGACCTTTTGGCAACTGCTTTCACTTCCAGGTGATGCTTATACTTTCCACTATACCGTTTCTGCAACTCGTATCTTCCCTCTGGTATGCATGAGATCTTCGATTGGTTATTCCGCCAGGGAAGCTCGATCGTATAACATATGATGTTGCCATTTTCAGAATGTCGAAGCACCCCATTAGTACCGTTAGGAAAATAGGTCCTTATTAACTCCAGTTCCATTTATGGGATTTCACAGGATGAAAAATTATGCACCATCAACTTTCACTAAAGCCAAAGCGTTGAATGCGCCGTTCTTTAATGAATACTTCACGCCATTTACTTCTTGGAAGAACTGGATCCCCAATACAAGGAATAACGGATGGGTGCTCGCAGCAGTCAATGCATTTGTATGATTGATGTTAGCAGTTGGTGCACCATCCCACGGCAGGATAGCTGTCTCATTCGAATCAACAACGAACGTCTCATTTTCAAAATCGATCTCTGCAGCTGCAGATACAATTTTAAAATGCGTAGTACCTCCCGGAGGCGCAACCATGTTCATTGGGATAAAGGCAGGGATGATCACTTCGCAACCACCAGTCACACGATCGATCGATGCAGTGAAAGGTGCATAAAGGGTAGTTCCCAGCTTCGCATTGATGTTGAAATCAAAGCCCTCAAGAAGTTCTGCTTCACCATCGATCACGTTCCTCAAGCCCCTTACGCTTGTAGTATCCGCCTGGATCACTTTCACCATCTCGGTCGTAAGCCTGCTCACCACGCGAGGATCCTTTGCATTTTGCAACAAAGCACGAAGTGCTTTTCTCAAAACTTTCCCGGCAGCGCCAGCTCTTCCAAACTCAGCACCGTTTTCACGGGTTCTTTGAAAGTTTGGATCGTTAGCAATCCGCTCTGCAGGAATGCCACCTTTTTCTTTAGCCAGGTAGCCATCTTTCGATTTGTAGAAAGTAATATCGCCGATAGTACCTTCTAACTTCATTATACCACGTTGTCTTGCCATGGATAAATTGTTTTCATTAGGAAATTGGTTTACTGCAATACTTTGATTAGAGCTCTTAATCGTTATATTTTTGCAGCTGTCACCACAAGATTAGAATGCAGAAGAATTGTAAAAAAGAAGCGGTTCAGTCCGTGCAGCATTATGCAGGAAAAGATACCAGTGCGCATAGTCATCTATGCGAAAGACGTGATCAACATAACGGGTCGTAAAGAACGAGCCGCCTGGAAACTCCTTGCTCAAATTCGACGACATTACAATAAACAAAAAGGACAGTTCATCACCGTAAAAGAATTCAGCGCATTTACAGGTATAGAGGAGGAAAGCATTTATTCATATCTTCAAATAGTCGAATAGATTCAATAAACCTGACTTATGTTAAGCTATCCTGTAGAATTCAGTCTTAAAGATGGTACACATGTACGCGTGACTCCGGTAGAAAACAAGATTGAGAAAGCTCAACGTCTCATATTCGATCTTACATTACCAGGAGGTCAACAAGACTCATTTGTTTGGTCACCGATTGCAGATCCCAAAGAACCTTCTGATCCAAGTCAAAATATTCCAAGGCACCAACTAGATGCTCTACATGCTTTTTGCCAGATTGAAAGGAACAGCTAGAAATTCCTAATCAAAAGCATAGCAAAGCCCACTCAACGCCTACTTTAAACTGTTATCCTTCTTTCTCAGGCAGCGATAAATATTGTCTTTCGTTGTGTTATTATCGCCACCTTTTTTGTATCTTCATAGTAAGCACTTTAGTTCTTTGTTAATCATAATGGTATAAAGCATAAAGCTAGGTTAGGAGATAGGTTAGCAAACGGAAACTGCCACGATAACATATTGCATTTCAATAATGGTTCGAGTCCCAGCGGGATCACTCCTAAAGTTTCAGTACGAAACACTAACCCTGAAGATCATTGAACTTCAGGGTTTTTTCTTTTTACCACATAACTTTTATTGTTTTCACTAAGCTTCACTGAATATTTAGATGAAGTCGTTCGTAATACTACCAATACCATCATGAACACGTGATGATCTCATTCCGTCTACTTTATTGAGAAAGCAATCCTGAAGGTTAGGGCATACGTAGTGCAACACTGCTCATGATTCCGCAGATACCGGTCTATAAGCTGTATATATGCTGCCTCTTATAAGAGGCGGAACATCTGCAGGATAGCAGTTAGAATGCTGTAGAATACCGGTATAATTTCCAGGGGGTTTACATTATTGCACATGAACCTGTGTTTTAGTTTCACACTAATAACGGGTACACGAGAATAGAAAAGCATTTGTTATATCGTGAGCTGCATTATGAAAGCAGGCCTGCAGGTTTAATTGTATTGAATTTATTTAGAGAACTAATAGTCTTTGATGGCCTATTAATAAGTACTGCGTGACAGGGAGTTATTTACCAGGTTAAAAAAAGTCCTGCAACCGCAGGACTTTTTTATTAAAATTGAAAGTAGATGAATGAGTCGCTACTCTTCTGGCTGAGTATGACGAGTATAAGCAGTATACTCCACACCAATGAAAGCACCCACCATTTCTTTTTGCTAAGTACTTCCCATAATGATGTGTTTCGCAGCAGCCAATGGCTTGTTATCAATCCAATAGTTATAACAGCTACTTTGATGATATCTAAAGTTGGTAATATCGCTCCACCATTCTTTTCCAATCCGAACATAGATTGCAACAACTGCCAAGCAGTGGTGAAGCTATCCGCCCTGAAGAATACCCATGTTACATTTATCAGGAAGAAGGTTCCCAATGCCAGCATAAATTGCTTAGCTTTTTTGTTAGAAAGAAATGCCGGTGCAAATGAAGCTCTTGCTACTATTGGTTCACCTATTTGTAATTGTGTTTCGTCTATCAGTACTGAAGCATTTTGTTTAGGCTTTAACAATCTTTCAATACAGAGATACAGGCCATGTAATCCACCCCATACCACGAATGTCCATGAAGCACCATGCCATAATCCGCCGATCAGCATGGTTAACATCAGGTTGATGTACGTTCTTACACCGGACTTGCGATTACCTCCTAAAGGGATATACAGGTAGTCACGTAGCCATGCAGACAAAGTAATATGCCATCTCTTCCAGAAATCAGAGAAACCGATCGCTGCGTAAGGGAATTTGAAATTGTCAGGCAGCCAGAATCCTAAGCACATCGCTGCACCAATTGCACAGGTGGAATACCCGGCGAAGTCAAAAAATATTTGCCCGGAGAATGCCAGTACTCCCATCCAGGCATCGATCGTTTGAAGAGGCTTAGCTGAATTGAACACCATATCAGACGGGCCAGCAAGCATTGTATCTGCCATTACTACTTTCATACACAAACCCAATGACAAATAGAAAAGACCTTTTATGAACATATCTCTTGTGGCAGATTTTGGCTTGTCAAATTGATCAAGCAATTGTGTTGGCCTGACGATAGGCCCGGCGACAAGGTGCGGGAAAAACGTAACGAACAAAGAGAAATCAAGTAATGATTTTGCAGGCGCACATTCTCTTTTGTACATGTCTATGGTATAACACAACGTAGTGAATGTATAGAACGATATGCCGGCAGGAAGAATAATATCTGCCTGCACGGGTTGGAACTGCAAGCCCACAGTGCTGGCAAGATTGATGAAATTCTCCATGAAAAAATTGCCATACTTAAAGTAGCTTAACATGCCGAGGTTGCCGATAAGGCTTATTACCAACAACAGCTTTCTTTTCGTTTTGTTTTGTTGATAGTATAAAGACTTGCCAACAAAGTAGTCTACTACAGTAGATATCCAGAGGAGTAAAATAAATGGCGGGTTCCATGCTGCATAAAAGATATAGCTGGCGATCACCAAATTGATCTTCTTCACTTTCCATGGAAACTTTGCATAGTGCAATGCAAGAACTATTACGAAGAATAGTATAAATGATAATGAGTTGAATAACATGATCGGGTTTTTTAAAGGTTAACGTTTGGCGAGCTGGTGAGAAAACCATCCTTTTTGTTTCAATACGCTCACCAGGTGGTTAGTATAATATATTGCCTGGTCTCTTGATAAATGACTCCACTCCGGGCAGATAAGATCCTTTGTTTCCTTGTAATCAAGAAAATGAACACCATCTGCTTTTGCAGAAGACAATAATGGCTGCCAATATTTTTCTTTTGGGAAGAACATCTTTTCTCCTTCACCCATAAAACCACTGGAAGGTGTTCGGGTAAAGATCACCTTACCGCCCCTGCTTTTGATCTTTTCAACGTTTGATGCAACCTGCATGAACACTTTATTAAGTTGTTCTGCTGTCATTGGTGGTGTTTTATCACCAAGGATCAGCATCTTCCATATATCAGTTTGTCTTTTGATAGCATTTGTATCGGCCAGGAAAAGATCACTCATATAGGTTTGCCTGTCGATCGTATTCCATTCAAAGGTTTTAGGAAAGGCAGGCATGGAAAATACCCCGGGCCTGTTAGGAATTTCAAGATCATTCAACAGTGTTGAAAGCGAGAATCTTTTTTCCTCGAGAAAAGTAAACTTCGATTCGAGGTTTAAGTTGATCCAACTGCTGGCTTTCTCAGAAGGAGTTTCTTTTTTATAGAAGCTTACAGATTCTTGTGCTGATTTATGAAATACAGGGTTTTGTGAAAAGAAAAGTGGTTCTGTCACATCAATAACCAATTTTCCTTTAAACTCTGCGTCGTTGGCCAAATCTTCCAACAGCATTAACGGTGACGTACCTACCAATGACAGTTGTACTGCATCTTCACCTGTTAGCTGTTTCCATGTAGGAATATCCAGGTCAAATTTTATTCTCGATGATCCAATGAATACTGTAGCATCATTTTGAGATTGGTATACTTCTGTTCTTTTTTGTGCCCAGAGTATCTTGTCGTCATTATACGTTGGTATAAATCCCTGGTTACGCAGGTATACCTCCCATGAAACCACGAAGATCATCACCAGTGCCAAGGTGAGCATCCCTGCTTTTAAAAGTGTGTTGCGCTGCATCTTTTTGGGTTTTAGTGTTTTTGTTTGATTAGGGTACAAAATTGAAATATGCGATACAGCGCTTTTGTCAATCATTCATTAGTTGCAATAAAACCGGATAGATTGTGTATGCACATGTATGAATTGTTTTTGATTCGAGCACTACACTCTATTTAAGCACAAGCGGATAAAGCAAATTCCTGTATGAATTGTTATTTCTCCTGTATGAAATGCAATGAAGTCTTAAGTGCAATTTTTATTTTTGGATGATGCCCGTACAGAGAAGACTATTGATTTGCCTCGCTATCGTACTATGGTGTACAGTTGCAACAAATGGCCAGCAGCCAAAACAGTATTCCTTTAAACGATTCTCAGTCAATAACGGCCTTGCTTCGAACTACGTTCTAAAAGTGGTGCAGGATAAAGATGGTTATATGTGGATGGCTACTTCAAACGGGTTACAGCGTTATGATGGTAGTAGCTTTATCACTTTCAAACCCATTCCAGGTGATCCGCTATCGGTTCCTGATGTAAAGATCGCATTGCTACACGTTGACAAGAGTGGTAATCTCTGGGTAATGGGCGATAACAAGCGAACTGGTGTATTCAATACGCGTACGTTCAGGTTTCATGAAGCAGAGATCAGTGAGAAGAGATCGGCACTTATTATCCTGCAGGGATTTATCGAACTGCCTTCCGGTGAGTTGGCTGTGTTGAAGCACGATGGCAACTTTCTCGTGTACGATTCGAAGACCAACACATTTGAACATAATGAAATGATCCTGCCACATCCCCGGTGGTGGGTTAGAAGATGGATACACTGGGATGAGCAATACAAAAAAATGTGGATGAGCTGCGACTCTGGCCTGGTGCAATATGACCTCGTCACAAAACATTTAAACTACCGCGGACATAATATTGACAATGATCCTGTGATCACTGCATTTGAAAAAATCATTCATCCTCAACGATTATTTACTGATGCTGCCGGTAATTTCATTTTCACACACTGGGCTCCGCGTACTGCAATGCCTTTTATATATAGGTATGTAAGAAGAACCGGAACAATTGAGAAAGTAGCAGCGCATGACAAAGGCTATCATGAGATCGGTTATTTCATGCAGCAGGCAAACGGCAGATTATGGATTTATGGAATGCCTTTCATATCCGAATGGAGTGCATCAAATCGAAAATCTGTTGTTACTCCAATACCCAACGAATACAAAGACGAACAAAGCATACGTTTTGATTATATGCATGATGCTTTTGAAGATAAGCAACATAATATATGGCTATCTTCTGATAATGGTTTGTATGTATTCAATCCCGATGAGCAGGTATTCAACACATATTATATAATGCGGCCCGGGAGTTCCGTTGCATTAGATGCACCTGTTCAGTCAATGGCACAGCTGAATGATGGAAGAATATTCATTGGCTCATGGGGCAGTGGTGGCATTACCAGCTACGATAAAGACTTTATACCATTACCGTTGCCCCCGACCCCGAAAGGTGATATCTCTACCTGGGATATGACAGTACATTCAAAAACAGGAAATCTATGGATAGCCATGCAGGGAGGCAGTGTGTTAGTGTATGATCCGAAGAAGAACTCATTCAAAAGATATGAAGATGAAGCCTTCGATCTTTCAACGATCAGGCAGGTAGAAGAAGATACAGCAGGTAATATGTGGTTTGGTACACAGAATGGGCGAATTATAAAGTGGGATTATAAAAAGGCAAATGGTGATCCTTCTAAAGGTTATGAGTTAATGCTGAAAACAGGCCTTGTTCATAAACTACATTACGATCCATCAGGTTATTTGTGGATCGCCGCATTAAATAAAGGACTCATTAAACTGGATACCCGTAACGGCAAAGTAGTCCGCACATTCACCACTGAAAGCAAAGATGGTGAAAGTTTATTCAGCGATGTACCAACCGATATAGCGTATTACAATGACAGCACATTACTGGTAACGGCGGGATGCTTAAACATTATTAACACCAGGACTAATAAAGTAACCTATCTCTCAAATGCGGATGGTCTTCCTTCAAATACTACTATGTCTGTTGAAAAAGACAGGAACGGAACAGTGTGGGTAGGCATGGCGAATGGACTGTGCCGTGTGAATGTTGAAAGAAGAAAGATCACCTATTATGATAAGCGTGATGGTATTGCCAATGATAAATTCAGCCTTGGTGGTGTGAAGGAGTTATCAGATGGCAGGCTCGTATTTTTTACGGATCATAATTTCATGCTACTCGATCCTGATAAATTTACAAAGAACAGTACTCCTCCCAATCCGGTTATTACCAGTTTTAGGCTGGGAGATTACATTCTTAACTCAGACTCTATTGCAAAAGCCGGAATAGTATCACTGCATCATAACAATACTTCAGTAAGCATCAGTTTTAGTGCACTCAGTTATTTGCAACAAAATAAATTACTGTACTACTACATGATGGAAGGGCTAGATGCTGATTGGATAAGAACAGATAAGCCAGGTGAGGTTTTATATAACTATTTGCCGCCCGGTGATTATACTTTTAAAGTAAAAACCGAGAATGCTGATGGGATATCTAATCCTGTCATCGCTTCTATACCCATCAATGTAAGGCCGCCTTTTTGGCGAACATGGTGGTTCTTTAGTTTGCTTGCTTTATTAGTGGTAATTGTACTTTACCTTATAGATAAAGAAAGAATGAGAAGAAGAAAAGCGCTACATATTCTCCGGAACGAGATAAGAACTAATCTAAAAAACGAGGTGAGTACCGGTTTAAATAAGATACACCTGTTAAGCGAAATGGCAGGTATGAGGGCTGTAAATGATCCTGAAACTGCGAAAGGATTTATATGGCAGATAGGAGAGCAGAGCAGGAACATTACCGAGACAGTGGAAGATACGGTATGGAGTATGGATCCTGCCAATGATAATATCCTCAACATGCTTGAAAGAATGCGGGAATGGAGTGAAGAAACATCTTTTAACAGCGGTGTGCCTATTGATTTTTCTGCTGATGATAAATGGATGATCACCCAGCAGGACATGTTGCTTCGCAGGGATATCTACATCTTTTATAAAGACTCTGTTCGTTTTATGATAGAGGTGGTGAGGGCGAAAGAACTTTTTGTAAACTGGAAAGAAGTAAAAGGGAGAATGCGCTTTGAGATCATTGCCGAAACAGGTAAATACTGGTCAATACAGGATACAGAATTACTGCCTGAACATTTACAACAAAGGCTAAAATCGATGGATGCAACATGCGATACTGTTATCGACCACAGTAATATTTCCATCGTAGTTTTCTTTCCCCTCGGAAGGAATCAGCACCTTCAATAATGTTATATAATACATCCGCTTATTTCCCAAGCCATAGTTTAAAATCAGTAACCCTTTCCCGGCTCACGATCACTTCTTTTTCACTCGCAGGCTCAAGTTGTAATTCAAGCCTATTACCCGGATATTCAAGGGCCTGGACAACGCTGTTCACTGCAATATAAAATGAACGGCTAATGCGGAAGAACTGCTCGGGGTTCAGCATGTCATTCAACTCTTCCATAGTATAATCAACTATATACTTCCTGTTGTCTGTTGTTTTAAAAAAGTTAAGCCTTCCATCGCTGAAGAAATAAGCAATATCCTGGACTTCCACTGAAAGCAGTTTCGTTCCCTGTTTTACAAGAAAGCGTTTGCGGTATTCTTTTGTTTCAAGGCTCTGCAGCTTTTTCATCAGCAGGTCTATTTCAGCTGTTGCATTATCGTTATCATCACGATACATATTCCTGAGCTCTTTGTATTTGCCTATCGCAGCTTCGAGGTCTTCTTTTTGAACAGGCTTCAACAAATAATCAACACTATTTACCTTAAAAGCCTTGAGTGCATATTCATCATACGAAGTGATAAATATTACAGGGCTTTTCACTTTTACATGGTGGAATATCTCGAAGCTTTGGCCGTCACTTAATTCCACATCCATCAATATCAGGTCTGGCGCAGGATTATTCTCGAGCCATTGCACAGTGCTTTTGATACTATCTGTTTCGCCGGCAATAAAAGCGCTCTCTTCAACATTCTGTAAAGTCTTCTTTAGTTTTTTTACAGCAAGTTCTTCATCTTCTACTATAAGTACTTTCATCGGTTACGGTTGTAGGTTTATCTGGTTTGTGTTTATTTCTTATCAATGGCAATGCAACAGTAAATGAGCGGTGGTCTTTCAATACCTGGAAACCTTGCTGTTTCAATAACAGGTATTTGTTTGCGATATTCTGCAGCCCCACTTTGTTGGAAGGTGCTTTTTGAGAACGCAATTGTAAATTATTACTAACCAATAATTGGTTGCCAACTGTAAATACTTCGATCTTCAATGGTATGTTTTTCGACAGTACATTGTGTTTTACGGCATTCTCTATTAGTAGTTGTAAACTCAATGATGGTAACAGGTGCTCACTGTATCTATAATCAATATTGATATTTAGCTGCACAGCTTCACCATGTCGTGTTTTTAACAGTTTGTAATAAGACTCGATAAAGCGAATTTCTGTATTTAATGCACTAAGCCCATCTTCATTATTCTTTAAAAGATATCGATATACTTTGCTCAATTCATTTAAAAAGATCTCTGCTTGTTTGGTATCCTCGGTGATCAGCGATGATAAAGTATTGAAGCAATTAAAAAGGAAATGTGGGTTCACCTGGTTTTTGAGCACTTCAAATTCATCCTCTGTTTTTAATTGTTCCAGCATTGCCTGTTCAGCAATATTTTTCTTCCATATCGCCAAAGTGTACTCAGCCTCCCATGTACTCACGGCAATAAGTGAAAGTGCTAATGCTGTCCAGAGCAGCGGAAGTAAATCATCTGCAGAAAACCGGTAGTCTAATATATGCCATGCATCATATGCATACACCAGTGCGGTAAGTGAAGCCACAGATAAAATAAACTGAGATAATGCCTGCAGCGTTACTCGTACGGCGATCTGTTTCATTGTTGGAAAACGTTTTCTCGCCCACATCAATGCGCTCACCTGTATGCAACCGGTTATAAAAATCGAGATCGCTATAAGAGGATAAGATATCAGCCATGCATTATTTAATGTAAAAGCGTAGTTCCCCAATAGAATATAATTGACCCACGCACTCACAACAGGGATATGCAAGAGGAAACTCATCCATTCCAAATAGCCCGTGTTGCCGATCATGCTTCTCATGCCATAACTATTTGAGGGTCGGGAATTAATGGAATGGAGATCATTCGCTGTATGGTGTTTTCAGTTACCTGCACTGCCCGGCTGCAAAGCAGGTCGTATTTGCGAGCAATGTTCTCAAGTAGTGTATTATCAACGATCGTATTAATCTTGCACTGCACAGAGTTACAGATCACCAGGGAATCGTCCTGCACATACATTAATATTTTCAAAGGAGCATCTTTGCTGACGCAGTTGTTGTTTACTGAATTTTCCAGTATTGCCTGAAGTGTCAATGGAGCAATCATGTGAACCATGGATGATCGCGGTATATCCATGTGCAGCATAATGCCATCACCATGTCGTTGCTTCAAGAGGTAATAAAATGATTGTATGAAAGTAAGTTCGGTACCCAGCGACACCAGTTGTTCATCTCTGTAACGTAACAGGTAACGGTACACTTTGCTGAGATGATTGAGGAACAGTTCGGCTTTATCCGCATCTTCCTGGATCAGGCTGCTTAGCGTATTTAAACTGTTGAAAAGAAAATGCGGATTCACGTGGCTTTTTAATCCCAGTAATTTGCTTTGCGTGTATTGCTTCCGCAGGCTTTCTGTCTGCACTGACGTTTCTTTCAGTTGCTCAAAACGATAAATGGCTTCCATCAGGAAGGTGATAAAGGTGTTGATCACCACTGCTGCGAGATATGCATAATAAAAATGAGCTTCATTATAACGATAACCGAAAAACCCCACTGAGTTGTACATAATAAGCACCAGTGAAATGAACAAAGCACTCATCAGGTAAAATATACCCAGGCAGATAAGTATCCTTTTCACCAATTCTGCTTCAGAAGGAAAACGGTTACGCAGTTGTACCGCTACAAAACCGCAACCATTGAAGAAAACTGTAAGGAATATAAATGTGGCGACCAATGTGCCTGCAAACATTCTTACATCGTTGAATAAACCAGCGCCATATAACATATAATTGAGCAGTACCGCAACCGGTACCATACAAAGGACCATCACCAGCAGGTCTTTAGAATGATATTTCGGCAGTTTGGCTAATGTTAGCTTCACATTGTTAAATTATCATTTTTTGCTTTGCCGAAAGAACCGGGAATAGAATTGATGAATGAAATGCGTGAAATAGAGGATGAATTGATATTTAAGCAGGCACAGGTTCATTTAACCTGCTGGCCATTCTCCGAGGTCAGACTTCTGCCAGATATCATTTAGGGGTATAATTACTTCATAATGACCCTCATAACCACGGCTACTTGCCCCTTCGTCATTTCATGATTATAATCATATTTATGATTGATGCCTGTTACTTATAACCTTCTTACCGCAGGGTACTTTTGATCTATCAAGTCAAGGAAATACTTGATCAATCTAATCACACACAAACTAAATAATATGAAACTTCTAAAGAGCCTCTGCCTGCTGGCAACATTTGCAACCTTTTCTTTCGCAGGCCTTGCACAAATGAAATACACCGACCGTGGTGTTGATATTGTAGTGAAAGGAACATCTAATATACACGACTGGGATGTGAAATCTGATAAGGGTATTGTTGATGCTACCATCGCAATGGGAGCAGGAGATAAAACCGTTACGTTTTCAAAGCTTGCTTTCGTAGTTAACGCTGAAACACTCAAGAGCGGTAAAAGCGGTATGGACAAAAACACATACAAGGCCTTAAAAACTGAAGAACATAAGAATATCAATTTCGATCTTCTTTCTGCTAATGCTATCCCAACTGATGGTAATACTTACCAGGTGAAAGCAAAAGGTAATCTTACTGTAGCCGGTGTAACTAAACCTATTGATCTTATTGTAACTGCTAAATGGAACAATGCAGATAAAAGCCTTAGTATTTCAGGTGCAAAAGCTTTCAACATGACCGAGTTTGGTGTAAAACCACCTACAGCCCTGTTCGGTACCATTAAAACAGGCGATGAAGTGAATATCAATTTCAACGTGCAAATAACCAAGTAAAACCAACTGTAAATTCTATTAAATAAAACATTATGAAAAAGAAAACCTTATCCTTCCTACTCATACTTCTGGCAGTGATACCCCAATTAGTATTAGCACAGGATGAAAAGAAAATGACTTACGGAACACCTAATTATTTCCGTTCTTATGGAAAAGATGGTATCGGTGTTTTCGAAGCAACTAAGGCTGATGCAGATAAGAAGTTTGAAAACATGAAGATCAGGCTAGGCGCCGGCTTTACTCAACAATTCCAGGGAATTAAACATTCTAATGCAACGGCTCTTAATAATACTGGTACAGGTGCTAACAGGCTTTGGAAATTGACTCCTGGTTTTATGACATCTCAGGCAAACCTGTTCATTGACGCTGAATTAGCTGATGGTGTATTGCTGAATGTAACCAGCTACATGTCTTCTCGTCACCACAATGAATTCTGGGTGAAAGGTGGATATATCCAGTTCAATAAATTACCTATCAAGAGTAAATTACTTGAAAACCTCATGAAGTATACTACTATCAAAGTAGGTCACTATGAAGTAAACTACGGTGATGCACACTTCCGCCGTCCTGATGGTGGTAATACGATCCAGGCTCCTTTCATGGAAGGAAACATTATGGATGCATTTGCTACGGAGATCGGTGGTGAGATCATGGTTCAGAAGAATGGCTTGTTCGGTATAGTAGGTGTTACTAATGGTATGATCAAAGGACACGTTGACTCTACTTACAAAACAACCCAGGATGAGAATGTAAAGAGAAATCCATCTATTATCTTAAAAGGTGGTTATGATAAGCAATTCACTGATAAGATCAGGGTTCGTGCAAGTGGTAGCTTATATACAAACAGCAGCCAGG
>JAEZDC010000046.1 GCA_023429825.1 Bacteroidota bacterium
CTGATAAAGTGGGTGATGAAGCCACAAAGATCTTTCAGAAAATCGGCTTGATCAGTAAAGCAGATGTAAAGAACGAAGATGCCGAGAACAGGGCATATCGTAAATACCTGTACCATGGAATATCACATCATTTGGGAATAGATATCCATGATCTTGGAACAAGAGTAGAAGCTATCCAGGATGGAATGTTATTTACAGTAGAACCGGGAATTTACATTGAGGAAGAGCAAATGGGTATAAGAATAGAAAACAATATCTGGGTGAAAAAGACTGGCAATATTGACCTGTTTAAAAATATTCCAATCACCGCTGAAGAGATCGAACGATTAATGAAACGCAAGTAATGATCAAGCAAATCCCTAACATATTTACTTTACTGAATTTATTTTTTGGTTGCCTTGCTATTGTTGCTGTCTTGCAGAATGGAATAATAATAACCACTGACGCAAACACCGGCGGCCAGTTAGTTGACATTCCTGAAAAGATCTATTGGGCCTCTGTCTTCATTGGTCTTGCAGCAGTGATAGATTTTCTTGATGGCTTTGTTGCACGGTTATTAGGCGCATCTTCTGAATTAGGTAAGCAATTAGATTCTCTTGCCGATGTTGTAAGTTTTGGTGTAGCTCCCGGGATGATCTTATACCAGTTTTTAAGAATGAGCTATGCCCAGGAAGAAGGTGGGCTGGATGTATCAGCGCTATGGTTGATACCTGCATTCATACTTCCCTGTGCAGGCGCATACAGGCTTGCAAGGTTCAATATTGATACCGAACAATCATACGGGTTTAAAGGAGTACCCATTCCCGCTGCAGGATTATTGATCGCTTCTTTCCCGTTGATCTATTGGTATAGTGATACGGCCTGGATGATAGAACTATTATTTAATAAATGGTTTTTGTACGCAGTGATCCTGGGAGTGAGTTATTTAATGATCTCGACTTTATCAATGATGGCTTTGAAATTTAAAGGTGTATCTGTTACTAAACTAATGCCCTTTATCATCCTGGCTATTGTAACGGTTATCGCAGCTGTTTTTTTGAATTGGTTTGCAGTACCAATAGCTTTTGTTGTTTATGTACTAATATCTTTGATCTATAAACCACAAGGAAGATGACTTATAATGTTCAGATAAAAGTAATGCCGTTAAAAGATCTGTTAGACCCGCAGGGCAAGGCTGTTTTAGGGGGGTTACAGAATTTAGGATTAGATAAAGTTGCTGATGTAAGAATCGGCAAGCACATTACTTTACAGGTGAATGCAAATTCAGAAGATGAGGCCAAAAAATTAGCTGAAGAAGCGAGTAAAAAGCTGCTGGCTAATCCTGTAATGGAATTTTATGAAATTGAGATGGTGAACTAATATCAATGCTATATCTCGTTCCTACTCCACTGGGAAATCTAAAAGACATAACACTTCGGTCTATTGAAGTGTTACAATCGGTTGATCTTGTTTTATGTGAAGACACAAGAACTTCCTCTAAACTTCTGCAACATTATAATATACAAAAGCCGCTTTCTCCTTATCACCAGCATAATGAACATAAGATACTTTCTCACCTCGTCGAGCAATTATCTGCGGGTAAATCAATGGCATTAATAACTGATGCAGGCACTCCCGGTATTTCAGATCCTGCATTTTTATTGGTAAGGGAATGCGTTAAGCACAATGTGAAAGTTGAATCTTTACCAGGCGCTACGGCTTTTGTTCCTGCGCTGGTTAATAGTGGTATTCCATCCAATCGTTTTGTATTTGAAGGCTTTTTGCCTTTGAAGAAGGGAAGACAGACGCTAATGAAACAGCTGGCAGAAGAAGAACGAACGATGATTTTTTATGAGAGCCCTGTTCGTTTAGTAAAAACGTTACATGAGTTCATTCAATATTTTGGGGCTGAAAGGCAATGTTGCATTAGCAGGGAGTTAACAAAAATGTTTGAAGAAAATGCAAGAGGTTCTTTGCATGAAGTTTGTGAGCATTTCAAGCAAAAACCTGTTAAAGGTGAGATCGTTATTGTTGTTGCAGGTAAAGTTCACTAACGTAAACCAGTTTGTATGAAGCAGTTTGTTCTATTAACAGCACTTATATTTTCGATAACATTTTGTGAAGCACAGATCAGGAAAGTTCCTGCTACTGTTACTGAAGCTTTCAAAGAACATTTTCCTGGCGCCAGCAATGTATCATGGAAAGATAAAATAACAGGGTTTGAAGCCAGCTTTAACCTGGAAGGCTCCAGGATGTACGCAAAGTTTAACAATGATGCTGAGTGGGAGAAAACAGAAACTGTTTTTAAATATGAAGAATTGAATGATGACGTTAAAAACGGTTTCAGAAAAAGCAAATACAACGATTGGGAGATAAAGGATGTGAGGAAAGTGGAATCGAAAGAACATGGCATTCTTTACAAGATCGAAGTGAAGAAGAATGCGGTTCAAAAGAAGAACCTGTTATTTAACGAAACAGGTGTAATGCAAAAGGATAACATCACCATTTAGCAGTTCCTTTGATTTATTGATGATTATTTTTAATGATATTGCGGCTGAAGGGTCGCAATTTTTCTTGTTGCCCCGTAGCACAACAGTACAAGTGTGCGACGCAACGGATGTTCAATTGAAATACAAAAGCTGGTTACATAATGAAAAAATACTTATCAGGAATTCTAATAATAATTTTTACTTACAACGCTGGTTTAGCACAGGATCGTTGGCAGCAAAGGATAAAATACAATATCGATGTAAGAATGGATGTGGCAACTAATCGGTTTGCCGGCACTGAAAAAATTGAATACACCAATAATTCTCCTGACACACTTAAGCGGATCTTCATGCATTTGTATTGGAATGCATTTCAGCCGGGCAGCAGCATGGATGTAAGAAGCCAGTTATTAGGACAAACTTACCTTGGTAAGAATAAGAAAAACGAAGATGTATATGATTGGGATGCAAGAGTGAAAGATCGCATCAGCAAATTAAAAGAGAATGAGATCGGCTTTCAGCATGTGCAATCTGTAACGATCAATGGCAAGCAACAACAACTGAAATTGCATGAGACCATTTTGGAAATCGTTTTATCAGAACCTATTCTTCCAAAAAGTAAGACCTTACTTGATGTTGCTTTTGAATCACAGGTTCCCTTGCAAATTCGCAGAAGCGGTAGAGATAGCGAACAAGGTATAAGGTATAGTATGAGCCAGTGGTATCCGAAAGTGTCGGCGTATGATCAGAGTGGATGGCATCCCAATCCATACGTTGCACGGGAATTTTATGGTGTATGGGGATATTATGATGTGAAGATCACTATTGATAAGAATTACACCGTTGCAGCTACAGGTGAATTGCAAAATGCTAACCAGGTTGGCCACGGGTATGCAACTACTAATGTAAAACCAAACATTCCAGGCAATACTATCACCTGGAATTTCATCGGGAAAAACATTCATGATTTTGTTTGGGCTGCAGATACTGCTTACAAACATTTGTCAAAAAAGATCAGACCAGATCTTACGCTGCATGTGTTTTATAAAAACACCGGAGCCAGTGCAGACAGTGCATGGAACAATGTTTTATGGACTGCAGAGAAGGCCTTACCATATATGGAAAAACGTTTTGGTAAATACCCGTGGCCGGTCTATTCTTTCATTCACGCTGGAGATGGGGGAATGGAATACGCAATGGCAACATTGCTAAAAGGACCAGGCCTTGGTACGGTTATACACGAATGGATGCATAGCTGGTATCAACATTTAATGGGCACAAATGAAAGTCTGTATGCATGGATGGATGAAGGCTTTACAGACTATGCCGAAAATGAAGTAATGTATCATTACCTCAAAAACTTTGCAAACTCATCTCCCTATATAAGTAATGCCACCAAGGCAGACAATACAAAAAAACTGCAGGAGATCGAAGACAATATTCCGCATAAACAATACGAAACCTATGATGGCTACTTTAGGTTGCAGAGAAGTCCGTATGAAGAACCGATGACCACTCATGCAGATCATTTTAATACCAACTATGCATACGGATTGGCTTCCTATTCTAAAGGTTCAGCATTTTTAACACAGTTGGGCTATATAGTGGGTGATAGTGTAAGAGATAAAATTCTCTTAGAATATTACAATCAATGGAAATTCAAATCACCTACGGCTGATGATTTTATTCGACTTGCTGAAAAAGTGAGTGGAATAGAATTAGACTGGTATAAAGAATATTGGATCAATTCTACTAAAGCTATCGACTATAACATTGGTGATATCAAATTTGAAAATGGTAAAACCAGGATCACGGTCAAAAAGATTGGTAAAATGCCAATGCCTGTTGAAGTGCTACTCACCTTTAAAGATGGCACCAAAGAATTGCATTATGTACCATTGAACCTGATGTATGGCGAGAAGCCTGTAGAGGATGCAATAAAGCGCATCGTTTATCCTGCATGGAGATGGACACATCCGGAATATATTATTGAAACTACCAGGAACTTAAGGGACCTGAAAGAGATCAACATTGATCCTTCAGGGAGAATGGCTGACGTTAATCAAACTAATAACGTATTGATCATTCCAGATTAATTATGATCCCAACTGTACAATACAAATGATGCTCCTGTTGCGTCGCACACTTGTACTGTATAACCAATATTGATCTAAAGAAAGAAGCCACATCTATGATGTGGCTTCTTGTTATAAGATATCAGCATTTTACTGCCTTCCGTACAATTTATTGATCGCTTCTACCCTGTTGCTTACATGCAGCTTCTCGTAAATATTATATACATGTTTTCTAACTGTCTCCTGGCTTATGTTCAGCTCGGCAGAAATCTCTTTATACAACAAACCTTTGGCAAGGTGCTGCAATATTTCTTTTTCTCTTGCGGATAATCCTTCGATGCCGTTATCGTTCCTCGTTTGAAAGTTGGCAACTACTTTCCTTGCGATCTGGCTGCTCATAGGAGCACCTCCCCCATGTAATTCTTTTATCGCATCGATCAGCCGCTGTGGTTGTGTTTTCTTTAAAACATAGCCACTTGCTCCTGCTTTTAAGGCATCAAATATCTTATCGTCCTCTTCATACACTGTACACATCAGGTAAAGCACAGATGGTTTCAGAGGCTTTAATTTTCTCACGCAATCAATTCCGGAAAGTGTGCTGCCCAGGTTAATATCCATCAACACCACATGCGGAGCTATTTCAGGAATGTCTTCGATTGCGGATTCAGGTGTAGCAAAAGAACCAGCCCACTCGATGTTATCATCAAGCCTTAATACTTCTTCCAATGCAGAAAGAATACTCTGGTTATCTTCTACTATGCATACTCTTATAGCCATACCGTTCAAAGAGACAAAACTATTAAACTATTACAATACTACTTAATGGTTAGAGGTTACCATTGTTGATCGGTAACCTTAAAATAATTGCAGTTCCGTTATCACCACTGATATCAATCTGACCACCAATGCTTTCTACTCTTTCCTGCATATTCCGAACGCCGTTCTTAAAACTGAGAATATTTTCTTTTTTAAACCCTTTTCCATTGTCTTTAATGCTAATACTCACTTCGCTTCTTGTAAGCTGTACATTAAAATTGACCAGTGTAGCATTTGAATGCTTAATAATATTAGTGAAGGATTCTTTTACTACCATGAAAATATTGCGTCTTTTCTCACCACTGATATCAATGTTCGGAATGAACTCAGGTATATCAATATTCAGCTTTATGTTATGCGGCTCGATATAATCCGCGACATGGCTTCTTATATAAGCTAATAAATTTGGCAGTGTATCGTTTTTAGAGTTGATGGACCAGATGATCTCGTTGAGGTTATTTACCAGTTCATTGGCATTAGCGGAAATTTTCTTCAGTTCTTCTTTATTCTGTGGTTTTACCAATGCGATCTCGCTGAGCAACCTGATAGACGTAAGACCCGATCCAATATCGTCATGTATTTCTTTGGCTATTTTATTTCTTTCATCAACTCTTGAAGAAGCAATTGCAAGCACCTTCTCCATCTCCTTTTTCTCATTTTCTACTTTCAGCTTTTCTATCGCTTCTATCTTATGTAATTCTTCTACTCTTTCTTTATGTCCTAAAGCCAAACGCTGGAAAAACAAGCAGCTCAAAATACCTGCGTGATACAAAACAGAAAGTCCACCTATCTTTTGCACCAGGAACAATTTTTCTGTGAAGAAAGTAGTAAGTAATATGATAAGTGTTACAAAAGCGATCAGCACAAAATTTCCGGTAGCTACATATCTGGGCAGATAGTCATTCCATTGATAGAGCACAAGCCCCGACAGAAGCCCCACCAATATTAAGTATCCACTAACTATATTGAAAACACTGCTATGTAACGAATAGAACCTATCGGAGAAAGCGATAAACGGTAGCACACAGCAATATGCCATCAGAGCAATGATTGAAAAACGCAGAATTAAAAACACCAGGTAATTATTGATACGTAACTCCAGGAATCGGATCAGGAAAACAAATAGCCAGATATATCCCAGCGCCTGCAACCAATAAGAAAAGAATCCAGAATATCGGTGCCACCAAGATTGGTAATAAAAATTATTAAGGAACAATACAACGAAGAAAAGCATGAACGTAAAAGCGAATAAGCTATTAAAAAGATATTCACTCCGCCTGTTCAGGTAGAACTTTAAAAATGCATAACTAAAAAGCATAAACATCATCCCCAACATAAGGATGGTGAGAATGCTATAAGTATAGCTAGGCTGAACGAATGTTTGCAATATCAGGTCGTTCACCGCTTCTTTATGCGCAATGATGGGGTTCCATAATTGCCAGTTATAAAAATGAAGATCAGGTTCGATCAAGAAAAATTGCGTGTTACTGTGCAGCCCCAACGGCGTCAGCAATATTTTAGAGCTGATGGAACTTGCATTAAAGCTTTCCCGCTTTTTTATACTATTCCAACTTTTTGTGGTGCTATCGTAATGGTAAATATTTACAGTCACCATTTTACCCGGTAAGAAATATAGTAATGTACCAGAGTCGGCAACATCGTAATCAAGCTTTAAAAGAAAATAACGGCGTTCAAAGAAATTACTTCTGGTAAGACTATCTGAAATTGCGGGCTTTGTAAACTCAGAAGGAGAAATATCTCCTACGGGCTTTGCGGATTCTAACACCTTCAGTTCTGAAAGGATTCTTTTATAGCTTTCAATAGCTGAGACTTTGATACCTGCATCTTGTGCATGTAAAAAGCCGAAATACACCAGTGCTATCAAAAACAAAAAAGACCTGCAGATCATCTTCATAACAGAATATCAATGAAAGATAAGAAGTTTATCTAGCTACATGCAGCACAAACTTTTCTTTAAAATACTCTTCAGGAAAAATATCAAATACCTGCGCAACCCTGGGCTTAACTCCGCTATCTGATATTTCCTGGGCAAGGTCTCCACCCTTTAAGCAGATCAATCCATTCTTCACTTCCATCTCATTGCCTTTCTTTACTAAAGGATTAGACCATCGCAACAGATCTTTCAACGGAGCAACTGCTCTCGACACAGCAAAGTCAAACTTCCTGTTCTTAATTTCTTCAGCCCGCGTATGCTGTACGGTCACATTAGTTAATCCCGCACCTAATGCCACCGCTTCAACAACTTTTAGTTTCTTATTGATGCTATCTACAAGATGAAACTTTGTTTCAGGAAAAAAAATAGCCAGCGGAATACCTGGGAAGCCACCTCCTGTTCCAATGTCAATTACTTCAGATCCGGGCTTGAACTCTACTATTGCAGCAATACTCAACGAATGAAGCACATGTTTCAGGTATAATCCTTCAATATCTTTCCGCGAGATCACATTGATCTTTTCGTTCCATTCTTTATATAGCTCTTCTAAGGCGGCGAATTGCTCGAGTTGCTTGGGAGAGAAATCTGAAAAATATTTAAGTATTACATCCATAAACTCAAAGATAGGATGTAGCTATTGTTGTTACTTCCACGTTCTCTTGGCTTTCTTCCAGATAGCAGGGATAAATAAAAAGTAATAAACGAACAGCCAGATATCGAAGAAAATAAAATATGGAAAGAGGTCACTTTCGTTCAACTTCTTCATCGACTTATGCCATATTACCGCCTGAACTAAAAATCTCAAACCGTATACAGCCAGAGGCAGCCACCATATTTTGTATAACAATATAGCAGCGATCATAAAAGGGAAAAGCCATAGCTGGCTTGAAGTATATAACCCTAGTAAAGACTTATGTTTTTGCCTGTAATATTTTACTGTTGAATAGTGACGCATTTTCTGCGTCCACCATTCGCCCCATGTTCTTTTAGCATCAGTGAGTGTATGCGCATCTTTATCGAGCAATATCTCTGTATTATACTTTTTACCTACCATGTTGATGAAAAGATCATCATCACCACCAGGTATCTGATTGATGGCAGAGAATCCTTTGTTCTTAAAGAACAGATCTTTCTTATAGCTTAGATTTCTTCCTACACCCATATACGGCATTCCCGCAAGGGCATACGAAAAATATTGAAGTGCGGTATGGAATGTTTCAAAACGAATGAGCTTGTTCAACAGCCCGGGCTTCTTATGAAAGGCACCATAGCCTAATACGATCTCAGTGCCTTCCCTGTAAGCATCCTGCATTTTGTACATCCAGTGTTCGCTTGCGGGAACGCAGTCTGCGTCCGTTAATAATACTGTTTCATACTTAGCCGTTTTGATACCTACACTCAACGGGAATTTCTTTCCTGCTATAAGCTTTGCTTCCTGCGTCAATTCAACTACGTTCAGATTTTTGAAACTCTTTTGAAATTCCTCCAGCAAATACTTACTGTCATCAAAGGAATTGTCATTCACCACAATCACCTCGTGTGTTGTTTTATAATCCTGCACCAATATGCCGGGAAGATTCTTAGCTAAATTCTCCGCCTCATCTCTTGCACAGATGATCACCGATAAAGGATGTTCTACAGTAACTGTCTTAGGCTTGGGCTTGTACACTGCAACCCTTCTAAAGAAATACAGATAATAAAAAAGCTGAATAGCTATGATCAGGCAAAAAGTATAAAACAAAACTTCTCCAACAAAAGCAGGGATCATCATATGCCAGCAAAAATAGTAGCTGTGCCAGCTATTGTTCAGAGTTAGTAACAGGTGTGAGTAATTTTATGCAGCTATCTTTTAGATAATATGATCTCATAACACATACACACGCATTATACTTTGTACAGATCAATCACCTGTTGTAAAAGAGGCTTGAGATGTTAATGTACTTTCACAAAAAATCATCTTTTATGACATCTCATTAATGATCGGATGTATTGTGAAAAGTGTGGAGGATAACCTCAATTTTTAGAATTATTCCGTTTAACATTTCTTATTTCCTGTTGCTTCGTTGTGATGAACCTGCCGTATTTAAGATGAGTTAGTATTGGTATTCAGCTATTAAAAAATTATCTCTGAAAAAATGCTTAATACTGCTGCTCATTTCTAATATTCATATAAGGTTTAATTTGTTTTTGGTGGTATAGGACTTGCTATCTTGGGTACTCATTCTACAAGACGGGGAAAAACATACCTCCACAGACTGTAGAAAGGAAATGCTGTAAAACATAAAATATTCATTATCCTACAAAAGTAAACCTATGCAAATCTCCATGCCAAAGAGGCTATCTAGTGTAGCTACGTTCTTCGTTTTAGCAAGTTTTTTAGTAAGCTGTTCTAAGAACTATGATGAAATGGTTGCTCCAAGCAACGTTACAAGCAGTGGTACTTATTATACTACTCCTGCATCAAGCCTTACTAGTTCTGGCTACAACGGCTTATCAGTAAACTTCAATAACAGCGCTAACGGTGCTTACGGATATGCTCAATCATTACTCGATTTTAAATCTGTAAACTTTTGGGGTGAAGCCTCAAGATCATCAATAGTTGATGGTAAACTTCGCATCAGTGTATTAAAGAATTTATTAGGTGGCGCTGGCGCTAACATCTCCAGGATCGATGCACCAGACGGAACTGAATACCAGTTGTCATACGATATGATGTTCGATAACAATTTCGACTTCAGCTGGGGCGGTAAAGTTGGATTCGGTTATTTGATCGGTAATGGATACACTGGTGGTGTTCCGGGTACTGATGGTAATGGTGGAAGCTTCAGGGTTATGTGGTATAAGAATACATCTACAGGTCCTGTTTTCTTAAAGCCTTATGTATATTATAAAGATCAGCCAGGTACCTATGGCAATGACTTCGGTTTGAAGTATCCTTCTAATGGTACAAGCATCCAAAAGAACACATGGTACAATGTAAAGATGTACATGAAGAGTAACACCGGTAGCAATACTGACGGAAGAATCAAATTAGTGATCAACGGAACTACAGTTATGGACCAGGCTATCCGCTGGACTACCAACGATCTTCAAAGAATGGTGAAGCATGTTTGCTTTGAAACATTCCGCGGTGGTGCTGAAACTTACTGGCAGTCTTCTACAGATGGCTATATCTATTACGATAACGTAAGCTTTACTAAGCTTCAATAATTCTGATAAACAATATTTCTCATCCTCAAATTATATCCTATGCTAAAGAAACTTGCCTTACCCGTATACTTTGCTTTAGGAATGAGCTTTTTTGCGAGTTGTTCTAAAGGTGATATGGTAGTGCCATCAACTTATGGCGATGAAGCACCGAAGAAAAAAAATTCGGATACTCCTACAGTGGTTGTAACGCCACCACCACCTCCGCCCCCGCCACCTCCTCCGCCACCACCGGCAACTACAACATTGCCTGGTGTGAGCGTGAACTGGGATAACAGGGCTGATGGCGCATATGGATATACACAATCACTTGCCGATTTCACTAACGTGAACTTCTGGGGTGGTAACGCAAGAGTTGAGGGTGGTAAGTTGAAAACTACCATGCTGGCAAACCTTCTTGGTGGCCCGGGTGGTAATATTTCATGAATTGATGCGCAGGACGGAACGGAATACCAGTTACAATTCGATATGATGTTCGCCAACAATTTCGATTTTAGCTGGGGTGGTAAAGTTGGTTTCGGATTTTTGATCGGTGCCGGTAACACAGGTGGTGTGCCTGCAACAGATGGTAATGGTGGAAGTTTCCGCATCATGTGGTACAAGAATAATTCTACCAGCCCGGTTTTCCTGAAGCCTTATGTATATTATAAAGATCAGCCTGGTACTTATGGAAATGACTTCGGTCTGAAATATCCTAACAATGGTACCAGCATTTCTAAAGGCACATGGTATACTGTGAAGATGTACATGAAGAGCAACACCGGTAGCAATACTGATGGAAGAATTAAGTTAGTGATCAACGGAACTACTTTGATGGACCAGGCGATCCGCTGGACTACAAACGACCTGCAGAGAATGGTGAAGCATATTTGCTTTGAAACTTTCCGCGGTGGTGCAGAAACATATTGGCAGAGTACTTCTAACGGAGACATCTATTTTGACAATGTAAGCTATACGAGACTTCAACCTTAATGGTTTGTTTTGGATAATGACAAAAGCTACCTCATAGGGGTAGCTTTTTTTGTGCTTATAATTTAATAGAAATTCAAACTAAGAATGACAACCAGCTACCTGCGTATACGAATGTCAATTTTATTTTCAATTACTCATCCTTTTGCCAGCACACAAAAGAAAAAACATGTGCTGTAGGAACAGACAACGAAGTCCCGAGCTTTCTGAACTCCACCCGGCCAACAAATAATCCAGTCCCACGGATCAAGCAGTCCGGTGTGAAAGCGATACAATTGTAATGGAGTTAAGTGTTTGTGAACCTGTTTATACACTAAACATTTAATCCTGGAAATCCAATTGCGATATTTTTAGTAAGGATACATTTGAAAAAAGTAAAACAAATGATCAACTCCACCCTTGTATTTGTAGTCCTGTTTACACTGATTGGTACGGTAAAAAGTCAAACAAGTTTTGGAATTAAAGCAGGTTTAAATTTAGCTGACCAACAGAAAAAATGGACTACCTCGCAGTTTCCACCTAAAGCCAAGACCACAGTTTTTTGTGGGTACCAGGCAGGCTCTTTTGTAAAAACAAAACTTAATAAACATCTTTTGATTGCTGCTGAAATCAATCTTTCGGTAATTGGCTCAGGCAGCAAGATAGTTGACACGGATAATACTGTGTATGACACAAACGAAAGATTAGGCTATATCGAATTCCCGCTCCTGCTGCAGTATGCCAACAAACGAATTTATTTTGGAATGGGACCTGCCATTTCCATTAAGCTCTTTGCTACGCTGGTTGGCTTTGAAAATCGTAACCATGAAATATCAGATTACAAAACCTTTGAAAGTTCAGGCAACTTTATGGCAGGCTATGAGATTTCAAAACAACTTGATATAAATATGCGCTATAGTTATGGTTTAAGCAACTTGCATAAGTATCCAGTACATGCAGTTACAAAAAACAGATTTCTAAACTTCTCTCTTCTATATAAATTAAAGTAGCGTTTGGCTAAACGCAGCTACCTGGCAGGGTAGCTTTTTTTTGCCAGCATTATCTTTCCAACTGAGTGTTACTGAATATCAGGTACAACATTCCTTTTCAATTGTTGATGTTATCGCATCGCACAACCAGATTAGGGTTCTATACAGTAATATTGGTGTTGATGAGAGTAACATTAGTCTGTTATGGCACTAAACTCAAGGCTTAAAAGACTAACATTACTCTTCCGAACCCTGATGTTAGTCCTTACAGCAGTAACATTACTCCTTCCTGGCACTGAACTCAAGGCTTTGAGAACTAACATTACCCTTATGAACGCTGATGTTAGCGTTTACAGCAGTAACATTACTCTGTTGGACACTAACCTCAAAGCCCTGAGCAGTAACATTACCCCTGGGAAGACCAACATTACCCTTTCGAACAGTAATATTACCCTTCGGAAGGGTAATTACGACAGGTAAAGTGGCGAGATCGACCCCTGGGAGTGCTTCTTTCTCATTTGACGTTAGCTTTCCTGATTGCATAGCAGGTGCAACATAGACCCACCATTTTTTGATTTAGCTATATTAGTCCAATGCTTTAAAAGAGAACGAGGAAGATGTTCAATGTAGTTATCGAACCATATAGCCCTATCTATAAACAGGATATCGCCGAACTTATTCTAAATATTCAGAATAATGAATTTGACATTCCCATCACATTAGATGAACAACCGGACTTAACTAACATCCCAAACTTCTATCAAACAGGCAAAGGCAATTTCTTGGTCGCTAAAGTGGATGATGAAGTTGTGGGTACAATCGCTTTGCTAGACATTGGAAATGATCAGCTCGCATTGAGAAAAATGTTTGTCGATAAAAATTATAGGGGTAAGGAATATGGTGCAGGGAAAAGATTATTAGACCATGCTATTGAGTGGGCGAAAGAAAAAGATGTGAAAGAGATCTACCTGGGTACCACAGAAAAGTTTGTTGCAGCACAAAGATTTTATGAGAAGAATGGCTTTGTTGAAATTGAGAAGAGATCATTCCCGGTGATGAGTGTGGATGTAAAATTTTATAGATTGAACCTGTTCAATATTTAACTGAACGCTGAAGAGTGCGACGCAAGTAAAGCTTCATCGGAGCTGAGAACGTTTGCTAACAAATAAATCCACTCTCCCGCTTTACATTTGCCGCAATGGCAGCACTTACATTTGAATTGCAGGGAACAGATGCTTCGTCGAAAGCACGGGCAGGAAAGATAACAACAGATCATGGAGAGATACTCACGCCCATCTTCATGCCCGTAGGTACGGTGGGCAGTGTAAAGGCTGTAACCAAACAACAGTTGAGAGATGAGGTGAAAGCGCAGATCATTTTAGGCAATACCTATCATTTGTATTTACGCCCCGGCACCGAGATATTGGAGAAAGCTGGCGGCTTACACAAGTTCAATGGATGGAACAGGCCGATACTTACTGACAGTGGCGGCTACCAGGTTTTCTCTTTAGCAGCTAACAGAAAACTTACAGAAGAAGGTGCGTTGTTTCAATCGCATATCGATGGGAGCCGGCACATGTTCTCGCCTGAATATGTAATGGATATTCAAAGAAGCATTGGTGCAGATATCATTATGGCGTTTGATGAATGTCCACCCTACCCAAGTGATTACGCTTATGCAAAGAAGAGCATGGAGCTGACACATAAGTGGCTCGACAGGTGTGTTGATCGTTTGGGGAATACACCCGATAAATATGGATACACACAGAATCTTTTCCCTATTGTACAAGGAAGCACATACAAAGACCTCAGGCAGGCATCGTGTGAATACATTGCATCGAAGAATGCTGTGGGTAATGCGATCGGCGGATTGAGTGTAGGTGAACCGGAAGAGATGATGTATGAGTTTACAGAATTGTGTTGTGATCATCTTCCTGCGGAGAAGCCGAGGTATTTAATGGGCGTGGGTACGCCGTGGAATATTGTGGAAGGGATTGCATTGGGTGTAGATATGTTCGACTGCGTGATGCCGACAAGGAACGGACGCAATGGAATGTTGTTTACATCTAAAGGAGTGATCAACATCAAGAATAAAAAGTGGGCGGATGATTATTCTCCTATCGATGCGGATCTACCTAATGACGTGAGTAGTTATTACAGCAAAGCCTATCTACGTCATTTGTTTGCAGCGAATGAAATATTGGGATTGCAGCTCGCAAGTATTCATAACCTCTCTTTTTACCTGTGGCTGGTGGGTGAAGCCAGAAAACAAATACTGGCTGGAACTTTTGAGGGCTGGAAGAGAGAGATCATACCACAACTGAAAGAACGCTTATAGTTTTACTAGATTTGGCTCACCAAAACGCTACTGCATGTCAATGGATCAAACATTCATCTCAGATTGTATCAAACGATTTGAATATTATAAATCACTCGGCGATAAAACCTTTGAACAACTAGAAGAAAAAGATCTTCACTATAAACCCTCCCCGGATAGCAATAGCATAGCGATCATCATTCAGCATATGTACGGCAATATGCTCAGCCGCTGGACCAACTTTCTTACCGAAGACGGCGAAAAAGAATGGCGTAAGCGGGATGCAGAGTTTGAAGATATGCAGGCGGGCAAAAAAGACTTATTGAGTTTTTGGGAAGAAGGATGGAAATGCTTGATCAATGCATTAAAAGAACTACAGCCGAGTGATCTTACTAAAACCATATTCATTCGTACGGAACCTTTGATCGTGTATGATGCGATCATCAGGCAGATGGCACACTATCCTTACCATGTAGGACAGATCGTACAAATTGGAAAGATGATAAGAGATAAAGAATTTAAGAACCTGAGTATTCCTAAAGGAGAAAGCCATCAATTCAACCAGCAAATGCAACAGAAGTAATGTTCAATTTAGATACTACTCCCGGCAGAACAGCGATGGTGAATGGAAAAGAATATTTGTTCTTCTCCGGCTATTCTTATTTAGGAATGAACCACGTATCGCAGTTTGTCGGGTTAGTAAAGGAGGGAATAGATAAGTACGGGTTATTGCATCCCTCATCAAGGATCTCCAATACAACACTTGATTTGTTTGAAGCGTTTGAAACCAAACTTGCAGAAATAACAAGCAGCGAAACAGCGGTGTGTTTCACTTCAGGATTTTTAGCAGGCAGAGCGGTGATGGAAGTCCTGAAGCACGAAACTATCTTTTGTGCCCCTGCCGCACATCCTGCGATATGTGATGAACGAAATACCGATCAAACTTTTGGGCAATGGACAGAAGCAGTATTATCTGAAATAGATAAAGCAACGGGTACTCCTGTTTTGGCTTTCGATTCAGTAAATCCTTTAACAGCAGAAGTGAATGATGTTTCTTTCCTGGAGAAGATTGAGAAAAAGATCATTTGTATAATAGATGATTCACATGGTGCAGGTTTGATCCGGAATGGAAAAGGAATATCCGCTCGGTTACCTAAAAAAGAAAATATCGAGTACGTCATCACTTATTCTCTCTCTAAAGCTTTTAACTTGGTAGGTGGTGCGGTGAGTTGCAGTGACCGGTTCGCAAAGCAATTAAGATCGTGTTCTTATTATACAGCCAGTACTTCCATAGCACCTGCTTTTGCTTATGCCTTTGTAAATGGACAGCATCTGTATCAACAGCAGCGGGAGCTGTTGAAGAGAAATATTCAACTGGCAACCCGGTTAACTAAATATGTACCTGCACCAGGTAATCATGAGTTACCGGTTTTTATTTTACCAGGAGATGTAGATGAGAACAAGCTTGAAACAGAAGGCATTATTATTTCTTCATTTGCTTATCCTGATCCCAAAGGAAAAAAGATCAAACGGGTTGTATTGAGTGCACTGCACACAGAAGCAGATCTTAGAAAATTAGCCGATCAGCTTTTTAAGTAAGACCGAGATCTCTTCTGCTCTATCCATTACCATTACATGTTCTCCGCCTGCGATAGTATGATCGGATTTCACCAGTTTATACGGCAACAATTTATCGGCGGTTCCATGAATATGAACAACATTTGGCGGAACGGTCTCATTTCTCCATCGTCCTATCGCACCAATTGCCCAGCGATCAAAGGGAATGTTGCTTTCGAGAATTATGCGCTTTAATAATTTTCGCTGGGCTTTCCCTTTTGCTCCCAATATCCAGGCTGATGGTTTTAAAGTGAGCCATAGGATAAATTTAGAGGTAAGCTTATGTACGGGAAAATATAGAATGATCTTCCTGAGAAAGGATGGGAATTCTTTCCAGGTTTTATTACTGGATAAAATGATTGCCTTTGCATTGGGATCAGATTTAGCAATCTCAGTGGCCATCATACCACCCAAAGAAATACCCACGATAGTAGGAGAAGGATCATCAATTGAGTTCGCTAATCGTAATGCATAATGCTCAAGCGACTCACCTGGCAACGGCTTTATCCATTGTAGAAAGATGGGATGGCAAAATGAAAGATCCAGGAAAGAGAATATTCTTTCATCGGCTCCTAATCCACTTATGAAATAGACTTTCTTTTTGATAACTTTCTTTTACACTGCTTTCACCAGGTAGTAATTCTTCTTTCCCTTTTGAACCAGCATGTACTTTCCCTGCAACAGGTCAGATTCTGTGATGGAAGCCTTATCGATGGCTACCTTGTTCTTATTGATGCTGATGCCACCGCCCTGCCACATTTTTCTTGCTTCCCCTTTACTCGGGAATATCTGTGTTTCGGAAAGAAAAGACAGCAGGTCATAACCTTGTGATAGCTGATCTTTTTTTATTTCAACCGCAGGAACACCTTCCATTACCTGCAGTAACTGTTCTTCATTCAAACTCTGGAGTACTTCTGTTGTGGCATTACCAAAGAGAATTTCAGAGGCTTTGATCGCAAAATCGTAATGCTCTCTTCCATGAACAAAAGTGGTGAGTTCTTCTGCCAACCTTTTTTGAAGTATCCGTATATGCGGTGCTTTATCATGTTCTGTGATCAATCCATCAATTTCATCTTTTGGAAGTAACGTAAATATCTTGATCCACTTCTTTGCATCATCATCACTTGCATTCAACCAGAATTGGTAGAACTGGTATGGTGAAGTTTTCTTCGGATCAAGCCACACGTTCCCTTTTTCTGTTTTACCGAATTTACCACCATCGGCTTTTGTAATGAGTGGACATGTAAATGCAAAAGCTTCTCCATTTGCTTTTCTCCTGATGATCTCTGTACCGGTAACAATATTTCCCCATTGATCACTGCCACCCATTTGTAGTTTGCAATTCTTGTTTGTGTATAGCCAGTAGAAATCGTACCCCTGTATCAACTGGTAGGTGAATTCTGTAAAGCTGATACCACTTTCGCCTTCAATTCTTTTCTTCACACTGTCTTTACTCATCATGTAATTCACAGTAATGTGCTTGCCGGTATCACGTATAAATTCAAGAAAACTGATTCCTTTGAACCAATCATAATTATTCACCATTTCGGCAGCGTTGGTTTTACCTGCGTCAAAATCGAGGAACTGTTCTAATTGTTTTTTTACACCTGCCTGGTTCTTTGCAAGTTCATCTTCATTCAGCAGTTTTCTTTCCTCACTTTTAAAGCTGGGATCACCCACCATACCCGTAGCGCCGCCCACTAAGGCAACAGGTTTATGACCAGCTCTTTGCAGATGAACCAAAAGCAGTATAGGTACGAGGCTGCCAATGTGCAGACTATCGGAAGTAGGATCAAAACCAATGTATCCACTCACCATCTCTTTTTGCAGAAGTTCCTCAGTACCAGGCATGATGTCTTGAATCATACCTCTCCATTTTAATTCATCGATCAGGTTCATTACATTCAATTTTGGCAAATATAGGGGTTGAATAAAGGCTTAAAGGCTATTAAAAGCATCTGAAACACTGGTTTTTGTATCTATTAATCAAGGCTATAAGGTGGGTAAGACTTAATTTTGAAAGCATTAGATAAAATCCAACGTACCCATAATACGTTTAAGAAAAAACTCCCTCAATGATCCTATTCAGAAGAACTGCCATTTTACTCTTCTTTATCCTCGTAAGCTGTGCAGCTTTTGCGCAATCGTACAGGAACGAATGGATCGATCATTCAAAAACTTATTTCAAGTTTAAGATAGGCCTGTTTGGTGCAGACCCGGTAAATATATTCCGGCATTCAGGTCTTGTAAGAATACCTTATTCCACTTTACAAAATGCAGGATTAGCAAATACACCTTCCGAGCATTTTCAACTGTTCAGGAATGGCGAAGAAGTGCCATTGTACATCACCACCGCTTCCGGCCTATTGGGTCCTTCAGACTTTATAGAGTTCTGGGGCAAGAGCAATGATGGAAAGATGGATATAGATCTTTACCGTGATACCACGCATCACCTGAACAATTTCTGGAGCCTTGTTTCTGACAGCGCCTCTTATTTTCTAACAGTGAACACAAGCGGAAGCAATAAAAGATTGGTGACAACTGCCAACGATGTGGCGGGCACCACCTTAGAGGCAGATTCAATGTTCACTTATACGGCGTACAGGTATTTCAAAGCACAGATCAACCAGGGCTTTGCTGCCAATGCGGGGATCAGTTTATATTCTTCTTCATACGACAGGGGAGAAACGTGGACCAGCAGAAGAGTTAGGCCTAATGGGAATAGTTGCGGAGGCCAGGCACAATTACCGCAAAACTTTCCCAATCTTTTTGCTCATTTGAATGGCCCTGCAGCAAAGTATAAGATCAACATGGCAGGGAACGCGAATAATACCAGGAGAGTAAGGATCAATCTTAATAATGACTCTTTGACCACTGTACAGATGGATTATTATAACCAGTCCAGGTTACAGGGTACAGTTCCCATGAGTAAGTTAAGCAGTGATGCCGCCAATTTTCTTTTTATTAATCAATCACAGGTAGGATGCGATGAGTTCAAGATCTCTACAGTGGAGATCAGCTATAGCCGTAAGTTCAATTTTGGAGGAAACAACAGGTTTGAATTCACACTTGATCCTTCTGCTGACGGCAGGTTTTTAAAGATCACCAACTTTGTACATGGCGGATCGGCCCCTATACTCTATGATCTTACAAATGGTAAAAGGTATGTAGCGGATATTTCCGTTACAGACACGGTGAGGGTTGTGTTAGCCCCTTCAACCCAACCGTATGAATTGGTTTTATTAAGCACCGCAGTTACTGCTACCGGTGTGACTGCCTTAACACAAAAGAACTTTGTTAATTTCTCGACAGCTTCCAACCAGGGTAATTATATCATCATCACCAATAAGTCTATTTACAGTACAGACAATTCTAACCCGATCACTCAATATAAAAACTATCGTGCTTCATCTGAAGGAGGAAGTCATAATGTAATTGTAGCTGACCAGGAAGAATTATCTGACCAGTTTGCATATGGCGTTGCCAAACATCCGTTGTCTATAAGGAACTTCTCAAGGTTCGCACTGGCGAATTTCACTGTAGCGCCAAAGAATATCTTTATCATTGGAAAAGGTGTAACCTACGCAGTGAATGATGGGCCGGGTAGTTCTGTACCAACGGAAACCCAGGCATCGAATCAACAACTCAATCTTGTTCCTACCTGGGGCAATCCTGCTTCTGATAATCTATTGGTTGCTGCCAATAATACGAATGCTACTCCAACCATTCCTATTGGAAGAATATCTGTTGTAAATACGCAGGAGGTGGCAGATTATCTTCAAAAGGTGATCGAATACGAAACTGCCCAAAGAGATACAACGCAAACACTGGCTAAAAAAGCATGGATGAAGAATGTGTTGCAGGTGACCGGTGCAAATGATGAAACGTTAGGTACCCAGTTAGATGGTTACATGACCAATTACAAGAACATCATCTCTGACACTTCATGGGGAGCAAAGGTTACCAATTACAGCAAAACTGCAAATCCTTCCACTTATACAGACGACATACAGCATTTTAAAACACTTTATGAAGAGGGTGCTTCCTTGCTGCAATATTTCGGACACTCTTCTGCCACTGCACTCGATTTCAATTTAGATATTCCTGAAAATTATAACAACCTGGGTAAGTACCCGATGTTCATCGTGAACGGATGTAATTCCGGCAATTTCTTTTTGCTGGAGAGTACCCGGCTTACATCAAAGACCACTGTTTCTGAAAAGTATGTATTGGCACAACAAAGGGGAGCGATAGGATTCGTTGCGAGTACGCACTATGGTATTGTGAACTACCTTGACATCTACACCAAAAAGATATATGACGCGGTAGCTAAAACGAAATACAATCAATCTATCGGTGAGATATTAAAAGAAGGCATCAGTCAATCTTTGCAGCAGACAGGTTCGTTGGATTATTACAGCCGCGTACATGCCGAGCAAACAGGCTATCATGGTGATCCTGCCATCAAGCTGAATACTTTTGCGCAGGCTGATTATGCCATAGAAGCTTCGCAGATAGAGATCACACCATCATTCATCTCGGTAGCAGATGATTCATTTTCTGTAAAGACAAAAATTTACAATTTAGGAAAGGCTACTACTGATTCTGTTAACTTCAAACTGACCAGGACATATCCTAACGGAAACACTGCTACAGTATACACGAAGAAGTTCCCGGCGATAAAATATGCCGATTCAGTTACAGTAAAGATCCCCATCGTAGGTAATACAGAGAAAGGAACCAACACCATCACTGCAGTAATCGATCATACGAACTCACTCAGTGAGATATCAGAGTACAACAATTCTGCTTCTAAAACATTTACCGTATCAGAAGATGAGATACGACCGATCTTCCCTTACAACTATTCCATCATCACCACAGACTCCGTTAAATTGAAGGCATCTACCGTGAATCCTTTCACTGCCAGCAGGGAGTATTTGATGGAGATGGATACCACTGCGTTGTTCAACTCTGTATCCAAAGTAACAGGTTCCGTTACTTCAATTGGCGGGCTGATAGAATACCCTGCTATGGCTGTTACAGCGGATGTTACTTATTACTGGAGAGTTTCCCCTGGGGGACTTTCAACGCCGCACTGGTATACATACTCTTTTGTGCGCCGTGCAGGAAGCGAAGGTTTCCAGCAGGAACATATTCATCAACGCACTGATGCTACGTTAGACAAATTGAACCTGGATTCAACTACACGGCAATACAGCTTTACCAACAAGCGAAATAATTTATTTATCACTCATTCTATTTATCCAACCAGTGGAACAGAAGATGGGCATTTCAGTGTGTCAGTGAATGGCTCTGCATTTATCAGGAGTGCGTGTGTTGGCGGATCGATCATATTCAATGTTTTTGATTCTCTCACCTTCAGGCCATGGAAGAATGTAACCGGAACCGATTACCAAAGTGGTGCCGGTGGCAATGGCTCTTGTGCCAGCAATGGAAGAGAATGGAATTTCGAATACAGCACACGAGACAGCGCTAACCGGAGAAAGGCCATGCAGTTCATGGATGCGATACCGAACGGACAATACGTGGTGGTGAGAAAGATCTATGACCAGGGCAATAACGATTTTGCACCTGTATGGGCGGCAGACACTGCGAGGTATGGATCAGGAAATTCTTTGTATCACAGGCTAAAGAATCAAAACCTGCCGATAGACAATTTCAGTTTTCCAAGAACCTTTGTGTTCATCTATAGAAAGAACAATAACAGCTTCACACCTGTTTCAGCATTTAGTGCCGGCCTGTATGACAGGATCACTTTGTCGAAGGACATCATTACAAAAGATACGTTAGGGTATATCACCTCGCCTAAGTTTGGCCCGGCAAAAACATGGAAGAATGTAGTTTGGTCAGGCGCAGGTGATGCAAATGATGCAGTGAGTGTAGAGGTGATAGGTGTAGATGCCAACAACAAAGATTCGTTGCTATACACATTGAACTCCACGCAGCAAAACTTCAGTATTGCATCGGTTAGTGCAACGGCATTACCTTATATCAAATTAAAATTAAAGAACCAGGATTCTATCACTGCCACACCATATCAACTGGGCATGTGGCGAGTTGAATATGATGCTGTTCCTGAAGGTGCCATCGCTCCCAACATGCATTATACGCCGGCTCCGGATTCTGCAGGTTCAGGAATCTCTGTTCCTTCGGATTCCATCTTTACCAGTATTGCATTCAAGAATGTAAGCGCTTCCAACTTCGACAGCCTTACTATTAAAGCAGTATTATACGATTCCACATACACTACCGCTTACCATTTCAATTTACCCAAGACAAAAACTGTTATAGCAGGAGATTCTGTTCATATCAATGTGCAGGTAGGTATCGGGCAATTTCAAACCGGTATGTATAACCTGTACATCGATGTAAATCCCAATGTGCTGCCAGAACAATTCCACTTCAATAACTTCTTCTATAAGCAGGTGTATATCAAGAACACGTATGCACAGGAATGTACCGGCGGAAGTATATTCTTTACCTCTCCTGCGGCGGGCTCCACTTATCAATGGCAGATGAGTACAGACAGCGTGAATTTTACTAACATCACCAACAACGGCAATTATTCCGGCACTAATACCCGAACCCTACAGTTGAACAGTCTCCCTGGAACAGCGTACGGGTACCAGTATCGTTGCGTGGTGGATGGCGTAGCCGGCCAGGTATATACGCTGAAGTTCAGTAACTATTGGAACGGACGTGTGAGTACGGCATGGGAAACCGCTGCCAACTGGAATTGCGGAACTTTACCTGATGAATATTCTGATGTGTATATTCCTTCCGGAAACGTGGTGATCAGTTCTAATGTAAGGGTACGCTCACTTACTTTAGCTAATGGCGTAAATCTTACCGTGGCGCCGGGCTACACACTTACTATTTTAAAATAATGACAAGGATCGGTCTTATCTCTGATACGCATGGCTTCCTGGATGATGCCGTATTCACTCACTTCAAGGATCGCGATGAGATATGGCATGCAGGAGACTTCGGCGACATATCTATTGCAGAAACACTTGCACAACGATCGGGCTTACCGGTGAGGGGTGTATACGGAAATATCGATGGTAATGATGTAAGAAGTGTTTACCCCGAACAACTTGTTTTTACATGTGAGCAGGTGAATGTTCTTATCACGCATATCGGTGGATATCCAAAGAGATATGCACCGGGTATCAAGCAACAGATCATCGCTAACCAATCCAAACTATTCATCAGCGGGCATTCACATATCCTGAAGATCATTTATGATGACGAGATCAATTGCCTGCATATCAATCCCGGTGCTGCGGGGAAACAGGGTTGGCACAAGGTGCGTACCATCGTTCGGTTTAGCATCGATGGCACAGAGATCAAAGACTGCCAGGTGATAGAGTTGGGTAAAAGGGGTTAATTGAACTGCTTTTGCTAAGTTTGGGAAAATGATCTCATGAAAACCTTACTGCTCATCTTTACTATATCCTTTTCTTTTACTGCATTTGGTACAGAAGATTCAACCAAGCAATATGCACTTCCCGATTCTGTGAAGGCAGTGTCTTTCATTACAACAGTTAATGTACAATCGATCACAGGTAAGAAAGAAGTATATGCAGGCATTAAGACCAGCGAAGTAAGTCTTACCATTGAAAGCGATGGTAAGTCAAGAGAGGTTGAGTTTGAATTCCCTAAATCTGCGACCGTAGTTGCAAGAGGGATCGATGTAAAAAAAGATGACGGTGAATTAGAATGGAATTATAACTGGCAATTAAACACAAGCTATAAATTGCTCATCGCATCTGCAGCAGACTCTGCAGGTAACTATACGCTCTATTCCGGTTATATCTGGCTGCCTGAAAATAACAAGTGGAAACTGATCGGCAGTTGTAAGATCATCGGAAGCTGGGTAACATTGAAGTCGCTGCAATCGTTTCAATCTGCAGAAAAGAAAGGATCGATCCAAGCCGATTTCAGCAATGTATTTGTACAACGTTCGAGCGGCTCGTGGAAGCGAATGGATACTACCACTGCACCTAACCCCAGTTTAAGTTCTATGCCGAACGTTGACAGTGTGCAGCAATTCACTATCGATAGGAATACTATACAACAGGCACTTGCTTCGGGTAAAACAGACGTTGCAAAAGATACGCTGGGTGTTTTTTACAAGATCATCAATGAAGGAACGGGAGCACAAGTAAAGCTTACCGATACTGTAACGGTACATTACAAGCTGCGCATCTTTGGATCGGAGGAGATCATTCAACAGACAGATAAGCCGGCTACGTTTCCATTGAACAGGTTAATTGCAGGATGGCAACTGATCGTTCCTTTAGTAAAAGCCAATGGCGGAAAGGTGAAACTGGTGATACCATCGGGGATGGCGTATTCAATCAGGACAAGAAGTTCGCAGATACCACCGAATAGTATATTAGAGTTCGAGGTGGAAGTGTTGGAGGCGAAGGCGGGGAAGTAGGGTGGATGTTAGATCTTAGCAGTTAGATGTTAGCAGTCAGATATTAGGAATTGGGAATTAGATATCTGCAGGTTACAAGTTTAGGTTGCACTTTAAACAAATATCACATCACCCATAACCAATTCAATGGCGGTTACTGAAGACACCAACTGATAAATAACATAAATAGTTACATCACTAACGCATATCGTTTCCTAGTTGCCGGGTGGCAGGAAACTAATAGATAACATGCCGAAGGCAGGAAGCGTGCATGAAGGATCTATGCAGATGAAGGCAATGGCGTTCTCTATAATTCCTCTATAGTTTCTCTATAAATTCTCTATAAGTCCTCTATAAGTGAAGGTTTTTTTTGTAAGATTGTCTTGTAAAACAACCCTATTATGACCCTAAAGCGACAACCCTGTCCTGATCCCGAATATTATGTATGGGTGAATACCGCAACCGGTGGTTACTGGAGACGCAGACGCGGTACTGTAAAAAAGGCAAAGCTCAATAAAGTTCTGTCTGGCAATGCCAAGCTCACTCCTGTTGCCAACGATGCCGCGAAGCGAATACGTGCAAAACTGGATCCTTTCCTCGGTGGTTTATCGGTAGGTCGTATTCAAGCAAATCTCGGCGGCAAACTGAAGAAAGCGTACAATCACAAAGGCTATATGGATTATTCATTTATGAAAGGAATGAACATGCAGCCTTTTTACCCGCTTGAAAGACTGATCAAGGACATTTACTCGATAGAAGTGACGAGCGATTGTGTAACTGTACGGATACCTGTTTATGAGCATAGCGTTGATAATACAGGTGCATTGGTAACGGATTATTATTTTGAATTGATATTACTGGAAGGTGACCCGGCGAAAACAAGGAATTCATTGCGAACGGATGTTGATACTTCTCCGTTGTACGCCATAGGGAGTAAAGCAGCTACTATAGAATTATGCGTACATCCCACCAGGAGTTTATGGATGGTGTTACTGAAATTGAATACACTGGAAACTGAGACGCTTAGCCATTATGGGCCGGCTGCCTCTCCGAGTAATTATGGAATGAAGGTGATAGCGGTGAGTTAGAGGGAGGGTGGATGCTGGATGTTAGATATTAGATGTTAGCAGTTAAAGGCATATGCAAAGGTGGTCGCAAAGGAAGGCTGGGACCATTACATCCCTACACCAATAGCTTTAGCAGAGTTTTTAGAAAATTGGTTAGTCGGCATGCACAGTGAAGGGCTGATTGTTGGAACTAACTGGGGCCCTAACATGTTTGGAAAGGAAATTGAACCTCTGGACTTGGCTGTTGAGGTTGCGGAGCACATTGTAATTAAAGGCGAAGACTTGGAATTAACCAAGTATAAAAACATCGCAGACTTTCATATACAAGTAAAACGTGCAGCGGGATTGCCGTGAATGCCTGCCGCCAACACAGACTTTTAGCAATACGGGCAGACGAATATGTTTTCAGCGAAAGAATTTCTATTTTGCTTCAGCAAATGAGTGAGGCAGCAGAACGAAAATTCCCGTACTGCTTAAAGCCTCGCTACGTTGTACGCCACCTATGACAGTCCCTAAAATTTTACATAGCATCGTTTATCTGGGTTTAGCACTCATCATATTTGGCTGTGAAGGGTTTAAGTTTATTGCTATAGAAAATAAATCCAAGGGCAACATCACAGTCACGACGCAGCCAGGTGTAGAAACTCCTGAACTGGCGGGCGACCTAAAAACTTACAGAAGCAGAATTGACACGGTTCTAGTCTTACCGCCTGACAGTACATTACTCATTCCAACTTACTTCGGACCACTTTACATTTTCAATGAAAAAGTTAAACAGGAAGAACTGAAGTTCAATTACGTCAAAATCACTTCGACGAGTGATACAATTGTTGCCAATAATAAAGCTGAACTCTTTAAAATGCTCAAGAAGAAGAGAAACATTGGAAAGTTGACAGTCAAGTAAGCGGCGTACAACGTTTTGTGTAGTATATTCATTCTTTATTGATACCCTATTGCCCCTGAGAAAAGCCGTTGATGAAAAGGAAGAAACATTTGCGGAGAAGAGATATACATGCGTTGGACACAAGATTGGTTCATCTACATTATAATCAAAAAATAACTTATGACTTATCCATTTATACCTATCGGACTAATAGCAATATTTATTTTTTATGTTTTATACCTTATATTATTTAAAAAAGAGAAAAAGCAAGTCAAGGCAGTTTTACCGTTTGGACTTGTCTTTATTGCAGTCTGGGCAGTGATATATTATTTTTTGCTTACATAGTCAAAATCATATTCTGAAGAATGCCCGAACCGATAACAAGGTATTGTCAAAAACAAGGCTGAACCGCTTCGGTTGAACATTGTGTGAAGTTCAAAATTCATTCTTCTATTGAGCTTAGTACTAGAATACCTACAGATACACCTTACCGCGACAAGTGAATGAAATTTGACAAACATTTTCCGACAGATCAACTAAAACCCTACATCAAGTATTATGCAGTGTCGGAGAATGAATTGGAAAATGAGTATAAGGTTTTCCCTTCACCAGGACTGGTAATAGGTTTCCAATACAAAGGACGACTTGCTGCCATAAAGGAAAATACAGAAACCGCCCTGGCTTCTGCAGGAATTACAGGAATTACTGACGGCTACAAAGTTTTCAGAAATTCGACTGGCATCGGAACTATTTTAGTTTACTTTACCGAAACAGGTTTTACACATTTTGCTTCACCGCCTGCGAATGAACTCTTTAATTTAAGTCTTTCACTCGACACCATTTTTGATAAAAACAGCATTACAGAAGTGGAAGAAAAATTAGCGATCGCTAATACAGACAAACTCCGAATAAAAATCGTTGAACAGTTTTTAGTATCTCAACTCAAAGACATTCAAACCGACAAAATAATTGTTGAAGCAGTAAAGCTCATTTACCAGACTAATGGAGCTATCCGCATAAAAGAGCTTATAGAAAAGTTATTTATCAGCCAAAGCCCGTTTGAGAAACGATTTAGAAAAGTGGTTGGAACAACCCCAAAAAAATTTGCTTCAATTATTCGTTTCAATGCAGTTCTTGATAATCTAACCGAAACTAAAACACTGACTGAAATCTGCTACGAAAACAATTTCTTTGACCAAGCCCACTTCATAAAAGATTTTAAACAATTTACAGGCGAAACACCCGAAAACTTCAAACGCTTCTTGTAGAAAAACGATTTTTTACAATTTCAGGAATTCAAGCTAATGCACCTTTGCATTGTAATCTAAAAAAATGAAAATCAATTTCATAATCAACAATCATTTTGCCAAGTATAACCATTATGGTTGGGTGTAAGTCAACTAATCGCTTAATATCTAAAAACAAGAAAAATGTTTACAGCAGAACGAATCAAAGAAAAAATGATGCAAGTAAGAACAGGAGCTGACTTTCCTGTTTTGGCTATGAACCTAAAAAATATCGGGGTAACTTATTATGAAACCAAAATGGAAGATGGCAGCAGTGTTTTCCATGGCGAGAATGGTTATGAAGTTTCTGCAGGACCAAGTTATGAGCCGATGATTATTGCCGATAAGATAAATTTAGAACAACTTAAAACCGACATTGCCAATCATCAAGAAGGAAAATCGGATTATTTTGAAATAAGCCGCCAATGCGCCGACAACGGAATTGATAAATGGGCTGTTTGTTTAAGAACGATGAGTTGCACTTATGTTGACAAAGCAGGAAATAAAGTCTTGGTTGAACAAATTCCTGATGCTTCTATTCAAATGCCCACTTTTACCGTAGAACAATTGAAGACAGCTCACAGTAAGGTAAAATCTGGTGCTGACTTTCCTGCCTACATAAAAGAAATAAAAGCAATGGGGGTAACACGTTACGAAACGTTTGTAAATGATGGTCGCATTAATTATTTTGGAACTAACAATTATGTTGCTAAGGTTCCTGCAAAATATGAGGCAGTGACAATTGCTGAAAATAAGAACGTTGAGGCTTTTAAAGCCGAGCTATTGGCACACCAGCAAGGTAAAACAGACTTCTTAACTTTCATTAAAATGTGTGCAGAAACTGGAATTGAAAAGTGGGAAATCTGCATGAACAAAATGACTTGTACCTACTTTGACAGCAGGGGAAATGAAGTTTTAGTAGAACAGATCCCAGAATAGAACTGCACAGTCTTATCAAAAGTTCCATTACATTGTTAAGGGGATTAAATTTGACAGATGCATTTTCAAAATCTACAGGTAGATATTACAACGCTGCCGCAATTACAGGAAGTGGCACTGAAGCCGATCGAACCTAACTACCTGAAAGTATTGCGGCTGACCTGGCTCATCAGCTTCTGCATATTATTGATTGGGTTGGCTGCGCTGATCTATTTTGTTGATGACCTGCAGACGTTATTATGGATCGGTGTATCTGCAGGCGGTTATGTAGTACTGGCAATCTTCACTGTTACTATCGGTACGGGTTCATTTCACCGAAAAGGTTACGCGATACGGGAAAAAGATGTGCTCTACCGGACAGGGTGGATCGTTCATAAATTTCACGTTGTTCCTTTCAACCGTGTTCAACACTGCATGGTGAGAAGCGGACCCATTGAAAGAAAATACGGGCTTGCCGGTATCACGGTATATACTGCGGCGGGTGATTCAAAAGACATTACCATACGGGGACTACGGCAGGATGAAGCAGAGCGGTTGAAAGAATTCATCATGCAACATGTTCAACCATTACAGGCATGAACTGGGAGAAACCACAACGGCAATCTGCCATCGCCATTTTCGTACTTGCTGCTATGAACCTGCGGCATATGTATGCATTAGTGATCCTGTTCGTTATACAATTCTTTAAAGAGAAACCTTCGTGGAAAGCACAACTGGCTTTGCTTGGCTGCATGGTGCTGTTCATGTTTGGCAAAGCTTTCATTGATCATTTCTTTTTTACATTCCATATAAGCGATGGCAAGTTCGTTACACGGAAAGGAATGTTTGCCAAACACATTATTACAGTGCCGCTGGAAAGAATCCAAACGGTTCAGTTCACACAGACATTCTTCCATAACCTTTTCGGTTTACATAAGGTGATGATAGATACCGCGGGCTCTGAAAGTACAGAAGTATCCATACAGGCACTAAGCCACGCAAAGGCGATCGCACTAAAAGAAATTCTCACCAGCACTGGTAATCTTCCATTAGAAGTGCCGGATACCATACAACCCATTACACTTCGCTTTGACGGATTAATGAAGATGGCTTTATCGCACAATCATATCAAGACATTTCTCTTGATCATATCTTTTGCGATTGCAAGGCTGGAGGATGTAAGAGATCTCTTCGATTACGATGGCTATGAATGGGTGGAAGAGCACCGCGCTGAAGTGAACTTTAGTGTGCAGCTTACTGCGATCATTGCTTTTATGGTGATGGCTGTATCCATCATCACATCCGTGTTGCTGATCTTTTTCAAATATTTTGATTTTAAGATGACCCTTACTGCCAAAGGTTTTCATGTGAAGCATGGATTGCTGCAGGTGAAGCAACAATTCATCCCGTTACAAAAGATCCAACTGTTACAGTGGAATGCAAACTGGGTGAGAAGGAAAATGAATTATTTCATCTGTCATTTTAAAGCAACGGGCGAGGCTGATCTAAAGAATAAACAAAGAATAGAAGTGCCGCTGACTAATCTAAAAGACCTGCAGCAGATCATTGAATATTACGAGCCCAATCCTCCATCGGCCGGTAATGAAGCCAATGGTATACATCCGCAATATGCAACGAGACGAATATTATATCTCGATATCCCTGTTGTTGTATCTCTTATCGCTATCACTTACATATGGTGGGAATGGTATAGCCTGCTTTGGTTGATATCACTTGTTTACTATGCGATCGCAAGAAATATTTACAGGAGCAACTTTACTTTTTGGGTGAATGATGATGCCATTGAAATATCGAAAGGCGTTTGGGGTAGGGAACGAATAATACTCAGATGGCATAAAATACAATTCGTTACTACGAGGCAAACTATCTACCAGCGAAAAAAACAACTGGCCACACTAGTTATGCAAACTGCCGCTGGTGAAATAACACTCCCGTACATACAACTGGAAGAAGCCAGCGCACTCTCTAATTTTTTATTGATGAAGATCGAAAGCTCCGATCAAAAATGGATGTGATATCCCTATCGTTCAATTTATACCGGAGATACCTTAACCTCCATCTGATGTGAATCCGGTGCAGATGCACCCGCTCCTGATCTTTCTAATTTAAAATAAGCAGGCCTTACGAACAAGAATGAGAGCCGTGTATTACGGACTAGCCTCCACATTACGAGCGGGCCTATTATACCTGCTGCAGTAACGATACCCGACATTATGCTGACCTGTTCAATAATTCCTGTGCTTAACAGGATCATTTGCGTTGTATGCATCGTGAGAAAGAAAGCGAGGTAAATAACAATAGAATTTTTGCCACAATACCGTACAGGGTTAGCCCATTTAAGTGTAGAGATGAGTGCTGCAATTGTGACGATAGCGGCCGCACCGATAAAACCTAGTGCCAATGATACCAGCGGCATTTCAGAATATCCAGCAAAAACAAAACTGCCATTGATAAGCGCCCAAACCACCAAGCCGAGGAGAGCCATTCTTCTTTTAGCCTGGGCTACTGCTGCCAGGTTGAATATGTATGGTGCTAACCAATACCCGGTGAAGAAATATATATAACGTGATGCGGTCTGATCAACTACGATCCATCCTGTTTCAATAACAGCCACCTCAAGAATAGCGGCTATGGCAAAGATGATCACCGGCTGTACTTTTCGTAACAGTTTAGTAATTACGAAAAATACCGGGAGAAGATATATGAACCATAATGTACCCAGCGGCTGAATGAAAGCCTGCAGGTAGAGCATTACAGTATCAAAAATTCCATGCGAGGAGATGAGGCCGGGAGATTTCAATGCGAAATTGATTGTGACCCACAACACATAGAAATAGACGAAGTGTATCACCTTCCTGTCGAGATAGGTGAGCCAGTCACGATTGATCACTTTTGCAAGAAAGAGCCCTGAGATCATAAAGAAATCAGGCATTCGAAACGGTTTTGCAAAGGCTACAAAATATTGTATCAGTCCTTCACGCTCCACAGCTTCTGTAACACCTCGTGTAGAATGCAACATCACTACAAGGATGATGCATAAGCCTTTAGCACAATCAACCCAATCGAGCCTGCTTTTATTCTTCTGAACTGAATGTCCGTTCGCTGTATCTTCCATGGCCGCAGAGGAACCATAACCTGGTTTGAATAGGATCGCTGACATCTATTTTTAGGTATTTTATTAACGCGATAAAAGCAAATAGCCCGCCAACGATCATGAATTGTATATCTATCCTACTAAAAGGTAGTATCTCTAAAATGATTTCTAATTGGATTCTAATCCTGACAAACTGAAAGCATTTAATCAAGCAAACTCCATCCTTCATAAAAAAAGAGGCAACAAAGCTGCCTCTTTCTATTTGGTATCATTGATAATTACTGGGCCAATGCTATTCTTAACTGTATACCTGCTCTTGTATTTACTACAGGCGCTGAGGTTGAGATATATGGCGTTACCCTTCTTTGATCGAAGAATATTTTCAGGTTCACCCTGTTGTTCAATACATAATCGATAGATGGCTGGATGGTGATCACTTTTTGACCGCCGGTGCTATAAGCATTTGCCTGGTCGAGGCGGCTGTTACTATTCGCATCATCTCTCATTGAAAGATCGAGACGGAAGTTAATGTCATTCTCCAATGGCTTTCCTTTATTGATCAATCTCTCTAAGAAGTTTGGCAGGTTCAGCCCTCTTCTTCTCCAGCTTCCACCCACCGTCCATTCAGTTGAATTTATTTCTGCCAACTGGAAATCGATCAGGCTCAAACTCAGTTGCCTACTCTTCTTGTACTTGAAACTTAAGTTGAGCTGGCTTGTAGTGGTGATATCAAAACCGATCAACGGGTCGAATCCTTCCTGGATCGTAATATTCGGTACAAGGAAGAAAGGAACATAGTTACCACTGATCGGATCAACGAACTGCGGTGCATTGAAGGTAAACGGATCCCTGAACAACAATGCACTCGTGTAACTGTTCATTCCCAAACTACCTGTATAACCATGTGTGATGCTGATGGTACTAAACACTTTTGCTAACGCAGGAATTCTTGTTAATCCTGTATAGGTCAATCTCCAGTTTGGTTTCGGTTTGATACCACTGAACGGATTTGACTTGATATTAGGATTTGACTGCTTGAGCAATGCTACCTTCTGCGGGCTTTTCCCGGTGTATGCTGCTATGAAAGCAGGTATCAACACATCCTGTGCATAACGACCATAACCTACTGCATAGCCATTCGCTGTTTGTGAACCCTGCTGTACCCAATAGGGGTTTGTTTTAGCAACACGCTGTGATATATCCTGCCTGTAGGCTTCAAACTTTTTGAATGTTTCACTTACTTCGTTCGGTTTAAATTTCTCGAATAGCGTATTGAAAGCGATATAGCTAACGTTGAAGCTTCCGGCAGCTAAAGGATTCAGGTGTCCGAAGTTGTTACCGGTACCTGTTGTGTCTTTAAACAATTCAGAATAATCTTTTCCAAAACTTTTATCAAGGTTCAGATCGATGGTGAATTCGCGGAAAGGCTCCACCTGTGCCGTCATGCTCAAGCGCTGTTCGAAGTTTTGACGGAACATGAAGTTAAAAGTCGAATCTCGTGTGATCAAACCTTTTCTTGCCTGCTGATATATCCATGCAGTGTCGGGCTGTTTACCAAAAACATAATCCAGACCAGGTGCCATACTACTCCAGTTCTGTCCTAAGAGTTGCGTGCTATCCATATACCCCGGTAAACGACTGCTGTAATTTTCAGTATAGTTAACAGATGCCCGCTTTACCATGGTGATGAATTTGCCAGCACCTCTTGCAACCCCGCTCATGTCAACAGGCCGATTTGCTTTTGCCTGGCGTGCGGCAATCCGTGCGGCTCTCTTCTGTGCTCTCCATTTTCTTAACGCTTCTTTCTTTGCTTTACCTGATAAGCCTTTTACGACATCTTCACGTTTTGGAATGTTATCAGTTGCATCATTGCGTTTATCAGGATCAGCATTATTATTACCCGGTCCTTTAACGCCTTTAGTGCCGCCTTTTTTATCGTCTGTTTTATTCTCAGTTTTAGGAGGTCTTGGCTGTGCAGGTTGATCCAGCGCTCTCAGCCATCTTGACTTCTGGTACAATCTTGTAAAATCAAACTCACCATTGATTGAATTCTTCTGGCTGTTCTCGATCGTATTACCGAGATCTATCGCCAAACGGCTTGCACCTATCCAGTTATAAGTAGTAGTGTAACTATACCTTCCGGTGATCCAATCTATCAAGGGCAACTTGCTTGTTGGTAAAGTATAGCTTGCGATCGCCTGTTGTGTATAGAAAGTATTGCGACCACCTTTCCAAAAGTTCTCTCTCACCGTATCTTTTTTCGCTTTTGTGTCTAGTCTTCCGAAAGGTTCATCCACTCTCGCATTATTGGTGGCAGTGAAGTCAAGATTCAATGAACGGGTGATGTCCCATCTCATATTATAGAATCTATCGAAGGTGAAATACTTATCGTAAGTGGTATCTACCCTATCGATCTTTCCATCAGACACAATTCTTGGAACAAATTCACCAAACTGCCTGTTGATATCAGCCCTGAAACTTAACAACGACGGCATGAGGTTGAGATTGAAATCCCTGATCAAAGCAAGCCACGGCGTTTTGTTACGCATGCCTTTGAAAGGTTCGATGTACTTAGGCGTAGTATTATAGGTATAGCCCAATCCTCCACGATGTTTGGTGATGTCGTTCTTAAGGATGAGCGGATTGCTTTGCTCGAACTTCGTATATGAGTAGCTCACATCAAAATTACTCAAGCTCCACAATCTTGTTTTACCGCCTGGCGCTAACCTGATGTTGGTGAAGTTAAGTGTCTTCACAGTTGTTTGATCTATTGCAGCCTTACGGATAGAATCTCTTCGTGCACTGAAGGCGTTCATCTTATCCTTCAGTTTAATATCTAAATCGTAAGGATCATATTCAGGTGTCCTGATCGTTTTATCTATGCCTGCATACACAGGAATCGTAATGCCCAGTTTTTTCGGCAATAATTTACCTGCATCAATATTCATTGCGGCGTTGAACTGGAAGAGATTATCTCTTGCTCTTTCATTAGCTCTCTGCTCAAGTGTACCAAAACCCTTGGTGTAAGTGTTTGCGGAAACCGAGAATGTACCCAGGTCTGCCATCTGAATATCCACCCGGCCCAAAGCTGCGTACCCGCCATCTTCATCGATCTTGGATAGCCGCAATTCATTCACCCATACTTCTGCAGAAAGAAGATCAGAAGCTTCGTTAGCTAAACCGATGAGGAAGCCTCTTACTTCGCCCAGGTTTGGATTACCGTAAATAGAGAATGTTTTATTGCCGATCTGCTCACGATAGATAGTGGTTACAGGCCATGAAGGATTTGCATTCCTTCTTGTTTTTAACGCGATCAGATCCTGGATATTAAAATCAAGACTGTTCTCTGCAGGCCAGATAGAATCAGCGCTGGTTGTACCATTACGGGTTACCTTCAATGGTATCTTGATCTCGTAATAGTTATTTAAGAAGTCCTGTCCAATCCTGATGACTGCAGTAAGCTCATAATCGGTTAGCTGCAGCATCTTTGGAACAGATTCCGCATGGATGAACATAGACAATCTTCCATACTGCCTCAGGTCATGGTTCATTGTTTTGAATACTGCTTTCTGATCTCCCGTTCTCAGGTTCAATACCTGCAACAACATTGCCTGCTCGTTCTGCAACAAGTTGATGTTATTGTTACTTAGGTACTGCACTCTTTCAATGCCTGGAGGTATCCTGTAAGGGACAGGTTGCTTGTTGCTGTTCTCTTCCACATTCACAGCAGATACATTTAGCTGTGTAAGTGAGGCAGGAGTAGCAGGGCGATATCTTCCTGCAGTATCGAGCTGGAACTGGAAAGTTCTCCATTGATTACGCACAAGATCTAATGTTGCAAAACGCATCGTAACAGAATCATCAAAGTCTGTTAAGTACATCCGAATGAAACGGATGCTTTTGAAATCAGGAATGTTACCCACTTTGCTGGTGTAATCCCTAATGGGGATCCTGAACTGGTACCAGGTTTCATTACCGGTTGTTCCATTAGCGTATTTAACGGGAACAGAGCGTTTATCTACAATGTAACCACCTGTTGCCATGTTTGGTGTAAGCGGTATCTCGTACTCGTAATACTCTTCATTTTCATTCAACGTATTGTCCCTGTTCAGATCTTCATTGTCGGGATATAAAGTAGCTGCAGGTGAAAATTCAGATGAAGTAGTAGCCACAGGTGAATTGCCCTGCGGGTTATTAAAGTTCTTATACCTGCCTAAAATACCCGTGGTGGAGCCAAAGGCTGCATCACGGTACCAGACATAATTATCGTTGGAAGGATCGTTCAACGCTTTTTGATACACAGGTGAGTTGGTGCCGAAGGTGGTTGCCAGGCGAGCCAGGTATCCTGCCCTTCTTCTTCTTTCGTCGACATCATCCAATCCATCGAAGCCGACATCCTGGTATGGGCGGTCTGCGGGATCATTGCTGAACGCCTGTGTTATCTGGATGGGATTGATCGGCGTTTTACCCCAAACAGTAGAAGAATCTACAGGTGCCGGGATCTGGGGTGTGGGTAAGCCGTTCTCATAAAAACGCCTTCCATCTTTCAGTATGTCTTCACTGATATTACCAAGGTTAATGAACAACCTTCCACTTGTTGCATTTGTTTTGATAAAAGGATCCTGCGTCCAGAACTCTATATACTCTACGTTGCCTGTTTCAAAATCGGTCTGGTCGATGTTTCGCATGATACCACCCCATTTTGCTCGCGGGTTAACAAATCGACCATCAGCAGTATTGAACTCAGAAGCTCTAGTATCAAAGTTATAGGGACCTCTTTCTTTAGGATAATATGCAAGATCAAACGTTACTGTTTGCGCCTGCCCCAGGTTAGGCGTGGCCTGCGGGAATAATTCTGTTGTATTTACGAGACGTGTTCTCGGATCGCTGAGTTCATTTGTATTTCCGCGTAATGGGTTATTCGAACTCGTTCTGTCTTGCAGGATCGGTTCAATATTATACCAGGCAAGCTTTGCCCTGTTGATACCGTAGGTGGTATCGTTATTAGCTGCAGATTCAGGAAAACGTGCAGGTGTAGATGCCAATGCCCATGCTACATAAGGGAAACGTAGGTCTATGCTGTTGGTGCTTCCTTCGAAGTCGTCGATGTATATCAAACCTTCATCACCTTTACCGATCTGGCGCGGATGCCCGGGCTTTAGATAAGCAGCTTCACCATAAGCAGTGATATTAGATGCGGCAGTGGTTGAATAGAATGGTAATTTATCCAGCCATCTTGTAAGTGAAGGCCAGCCAGAACGATAGCTGAAATCAAGGCCATACATGGTGTTACGGATCGGGTCTTCGCCGTAGTTCATCTTAGTAAAGAATGGTCTTTCGCCGAGCCTTACTATTGTACCACCAAGAGATAGTTTATTATTGGCGAGATAATCCAGCCGCAATCCCATGAAGTTGCGCTGCTGTATACCAAAGCCTGCATTATTTTCAAACTGCACATTTACCGGCACACCTGAATTGAGAATTGCCTGGTTGATGATCTTAACCGAACCAAGATTATAGTCGATCGTGTAATCAACATTCTCACTTAATATCTGCCCGCCTGCAGTTACACTTACCGAGCCGGGAGGAATATTAAACGCTCCAAGATATATTTCCGATCCGCCGCTACCTTTAACCTGGCCCTGCATTACAAACCTGTTCACGTTAGCGTAGGTTTGAGCAATGGCTTTGATTGAATCGTATAGTTGATAATATAAGTACTGTGTATCTATACCGGGATTCGGGAAGGTATTGAATGCCCTTTGCCTAAGATCGTTTCCAAAAGGTTCAATTAATGGAAACACCACCTTCCCTTGTTGAGATAATACTGTGAACCCCTCTACATAATCAAATACACCATCCGGCATAGGATCTAACCGGTTATTCAACCGATCAAGATTCACTAAACGTATCAGCGGAACGCCTTCTACTCCGGGATCAACTTCAGGTAAATATCTTTTTAACCCTTTGCTTGGCTCTTCATATAAAACATTCAATTTAAAATCTGTTGGGGAGATACCTGCAACGTCTAATGAATACACGTTCTTCATCATCAGGTCCCACAAATTGAACGGGTCGGTAGCTGCCAGTGATGGCCTGTGTGAAGTAGCCTTCAGCATTTTCAGGAAAACTATTTTCTGAACGCCGTTGGCTGTATCCAAAGGGATATCCTGCGAAAATTCACCTACCTGGTATATCTGCCCGTTGTAACTGTATTGATATGCTACCGCCAGTACTTCATCAGGTTGCAATTGCTGATTCAGTGATATCCAACCTACCTGCGGATTGAAGTAATATTCGTTAGGGTTCAGTTTTCTGGCGAAGGTCTTTTCAAAGTCTTCAACGGGTCTTAGTCCCTGTCCTAATAATAATGAGGTTACCTGTGTCGGATTTCTGAAAGGGCTGTTGCCACCGCCTGCAGCCAACTGGGTATATAAAGGTGTTGCAGCATTTCTTGGCGTTTGCCCGGATGCAGATTCTCCCAGGTCGGTCAACGCCACGATATCCCTTGCATCTGTAGTAGCACCTGTTCGGTTGGTTACCCATACTTCCATTCGCAATATCTGTACCTGGCTGTTCACAACAGGAAGATTAGACATGGCCCTGTTATAATTGTTGCGGAAGTAATGTCCTAAAAGAAAATGCCTGTTCTCTTCGTAATCATCCAATCGCTTCTGGAATTGTGTGGTGGCTGCGCCGCCCTGTAAAGCCAATGACTGGCGCGAAGATTTCTGGTTGGCTAATACACCCGTTACCCAAAGCTTACCGAATTGTAATTGTGTTTTCAAACCAAATAAAGCCTGCGCACTTGGAATTAGTGTTCCTTTGGACTGCCAGTTCACGTTACCTGCTTCTATGGATTTAATGATCTCATCGTCCATTCCCTTGTAATCAAGCTTCAACTGGTTCTCAAAATCGAAATTGGCGAGGGTGTTATAGTTGATAGGAAGTTTGAGCTTTTCACCAATGTTCGCATTCACGTTCACATTCGCATTCATATCGAAATCAAAACCACCGTTCTTCCTTGCTCTTTCCGGGAGCGTTGGATTCTTGATATTCTGTCCCTGGTAGCCCGCCATGATATCAACGTTACCGGCAGGGCGAATATCGATCTTTACTTTACCTAAAGAATCAACACCCATTATTCTATCAAAGAGATTATTGAACACACGGAACTTCGGCCGGCTAACGTTCCTGTTCAACTGCATCACTGCATTGGCTCTTCTCCTGAAATATTCTGCTTCAGCTTGTTTGGCCTGCAGTCTTTGGAATTGTTCGAAGGTGAGCGAAGTGGGTGTACGGTAATATTTATTACCGATCTTTTCAACGATATAATATTGTTTGGTAACAGGATCGTATTCGATATTTCTTTTGAGCAAAGAAGTATCACGGATGTCGAAAGGGTTACGGCTTTGCCAGGAATAAGGGTCTCCTCTCCTGTCGGTGATAGGATATTTCAGCGTGGTATCCCTGTTTTGGGCAAAAGAAGTGGCAGCAGAAAGCAGTACCACTGCAACCAGCAATAATTTCTTAATCATTTTCTTCCGGATCAAAATTTCAGCACCTTGGTTAAGTAGAAATCGTCGATAGCTTATATGTTTTTCAATGCCTGTTTAATGAGGTCTTCCAGTGGCTGGTTTTCATTGGAAGCCATCACTTTTTTAATTGCCTGTTCGGCTGTATGTTTAGCAATACCTAGTGAAATTAACGCATTAACTGCATCGTTTTCGTAGTTATTTACACCAGTGGTTACCGATAGCCCATCTGTGGTTTTACTAACCTTATCCCTCAATTCCAAAATAAGCCTTTCTGCGGTTTTTCGCCCGATACCTTTGATGCTTTCCAACAGCTTTGCGTTGCCTTGTACAATTGCTTTGGCAATCTCTTCCGGCTTCATCCCAGACAGCATCATCCGCGCCGTTGCTGCACCTACACCAGACACACTTATAAGCATTAAGAACAGTTCCCGTTCCTTCTGGTCGGCAAACCCATACAAGGTTTGAGCGTTTTCTGTAATATGCAAATAGGTGAATAGCTGGCCCGCATCCTTATTACTGATCGCTGTATAAGTATTTAAGCTTATATGCAGATCATATCCCACACCGTTTACGTCTACCACTACCTGGCCGGGGGTTTTAAGGGCAAAATTTCCTCTAACAAAAGCTATCATGCCAACCAAAAATATGGCTTTACCCTAATATGCCTGCTTAATTTATAATTATAGCAACATCGTTTTAGGCTTGCACTTCTTTTCGGATATTTGCGACCTTATTTTTTATATATGACGAAAGTTACCGCTGCCATTACCGCTGTTGGTGGATATGTTCCTGAAACCAAACTCACCAACTTTGACCTGGAGAAAATGGTAGACACTAATGATGAATGGATCAGGACAAGAAGTGGCATTGAAGAAAGAAGGATTTTGAAAGGCGAAAACAAAGGCACCAGCGATATGGTAGCGCCCGCCGTGCTTGGCC
>JAEZDC010000061.1 GCA_023429825.1 Bacteroidota bacterium
GTAACAAAAACCGCGGAATTCACAGGAGGAGAGATTACCTTGAACGAAGCAATGGAATTTGGGAGTGCCCAGCTTTCACCGGGCCGGTATCAATTGTTCCCTGATCTTGCCAGGCAAACGATCCGTGTGAAAGGAAATGGGATCGATACCCGCATCCCCGTCACCAAAACAAGCTACGAAGCACCACTTAGCAATGCAACTAACCAATATGCAATTGACTTTTATCGCCTCGCCGCAGATCAGAAAATGTTTTGGCTGAAGTTTGACATTGAAGCCGAATCTTTCTTATTACCTGTGAAGTGTGACTATGATCATGTAGTGATGAAAAGCATTGATGACGCAGAGAAAGATGGGAGCTTAGATAAATATTTGTTTGCGGCAGCATCTTATTATCATGACAATGACAAGGATCTCAATCGGGCATTGCCTTGGATCGAAAAAGCGTTGCAACCAACTCCACGTTTTTGGGTGTTATTTCTCAAGGCCAGGATCGAATACAAGCTCGGCTGGCTGGATAAGGCACGAAAAACAGCGTTAATTACCCGCGATTCGTCAGATGCAGCAAAAAATCGTGATTACGTAAAGTTGGCTGAAGGTCTTGTTACCCAAATCGACCAGGATATCGCATCTAAAAATAAACCTGATAAAACGCCGCCTAACATCATCGTCACACAACCCTCAGATACAAGGGGCCTCTCAATTACCGAAGACAAAAAAACCATAAGTATTACTGGAAAAGTGATTGATGAGAGTCAAATCTATGAGGTAACTGCAAACGGAATATCAGCCCGTATAGATGCAGAGGGAAATTTTGCTGTGGATGTTCCTGTTGCAGTAGGCGAGAACAATATCATAGTAAACGCTACTGATATTAAAATGAATAAAGGCCAATACCAGTTTACTGTAAAAAGAGCCTCGGCAACTCTCGAAGTGAACAATATCATACCGGTAAAAAATGAAACCATTGAAACCGGTAAATATTATGCTTTGATCATTGGTGTACAAGACTATGCCGACCCCTCAATACGCGACCTTGATAATCCCATCGCCGACGCAACCAGCCTGGCAGATGTGCTCACATTGCAGTATATGTTTGACAGGGCGAATGTAAAATTATTGAAGAACCCATCCCGTCAGCAGGTATTCGATGCATTTGAAGCTTTGGCTGTAAAGATCAAACCGCAGGATAACTTACTGATCTTTTATGCCGGTCATGGCAATTGGGATGAAGTGAGGAAGCAAGGTTACTGGTATCCGTCTGATGCCTATGTAAAGAATAGAGCATCATGGTTAAGTAATGCCGATCTTAAAGAATACATAAGTTTAATGCCCGCAAAACATACTTTACTGATCACCGATGCCTGCTTTGCAGGAAGCATTTTAAAAACACGTGCACTAACGCCCGACGCACCCACAGCTTTCAAACAACTCTATGAATTACCCAGCAGGAAGGCCATGACCAGCGGAGCGCTGAAAGAAGTACCCGATAAAAGTGTTTTTATTGAGTATCTAGTAAAACGGCTTAAACAAAATCCCGACAAATACCTGTCAGCAGAACAATTGTTTTCCAGCTTTCGCACAGCGGTCATAAACAACAGTGCGAATGGCCAGGTACCTCAATTCGGTGAAATAAAAGAAGCAGGTGATGAAGGAGGGGATTTCATCTTTATGAAACGTTGATCCTTTCAGCCGAGGTTTGCAACTTGCGGCATTACATTTAGATTTTCGGCAGCGTGTTGATTAGGTATCTTTTAAAATCTAGGCTTTTAATATTGATAAATCAATTTTTTTTTGTTTATTGCATTCAATCCGAGTGTTTGAACTTCTTGTTACCCCCGAATGAGTTGAGATTGCCTCAACAAGAAGCCGTGCCCAAGTCTCCTTAGAATCTATATCCAATCTTGTTGTGCTATTGAATCAGTGCGGGTATTCCTTCTTCCTGTATGATTAACCGAAAACAACGTTTTCGAAGAAGCTACCGTTCTGCTAACCGCGATCACATCATCAACCATGTTTATTCATGCTGTGGCGTTGCCATGGTAGTCAATCTAAACTGCTATATATGAGAAAGACTTATCTGACACTTCTTGCTGTCTTCTTTATCTCTATTATCCAGGCACAGGTTTCAAGAACAAACTGGCAAATGCTGGATGATCTATATAATAATACAGAGTCAACTACAGCGATTTCTATGGAAGGCATACATGGAAATCCGGTAATGTATAATTATGCTAACGTTCCCTCTTCAAATGATCCACGCTGGACGGCTGCGCCATTGAACGGATCGGGAAATATTCAATTCAGCCAGACTTCACGCCTGCCTTCAGGGAGTTGTTATACCAGGGTTGATTTTACTTATTTTCAAACCATCTTATCCATTCCGGCTAACATTACCGTTAACACCTGTATAATTGGCTTTGGAGCGGCGGATGATGGTGTAAGAGCATACGTATTCAATTCTGCTTACCCCAACGGAACTTACCTGCCAGGTTCTGAGATCAAGTTAGGCCAGGGAAATGTAACATCGAATATTGCAACCTTATTAAGATCCGGTGAAGCCAATAGGATCGTGTTGGTACAGGGTGATGATTGCCCCACAGGTAATAATCTCACAGATGGCAGCATTAGTATAAACGGTACCACGGTTAACAATATCGACGGAACACCTCCTGCCGTTACTGCACAAAATGTAACAGTGCATTTAAACAGTTCCGGGCAAGCTTCTATTGTTACTCCGGGATTTGATTCACCAATCTTTACAGAAACATTTGCAGGAGAACCGAGTGGAAGTGGCGTTCGCACCAGTCTTACAAATTGGAACCTTAGCTTAGGATCAAACGTTATCATAGCTTATACCCCTGATGTTGACTTAGGCGATTATATTTTAAATAACGGGAGCAATGAAATAGACCTTGCAGGATACCACAATTCAAAGATCACCAGTAAAAAGATCTTCCAGTTTGTTCCGGGTCAATACAAGCTAACTTTTGATAATCGTTTAAATAATAACCCGGCAGGCGGCAACTCTGTCAAGGTTACGATTGGTAATTTGTTAAACCAGGACTTTGTATCCAATACCAGTATGACTTCCGAGTCCGTAACGTTTACGGTAACGCAGGTTACATCTGCCGCGCTGGCATTTGAACAGCTGGGTACTGATGATGCTGCAGGTTCTTTTATCGGTAACATCAACCTTTCGAGAGTTATTCCGCAGTCATATTCAGTATTAGTAAGTGCATCTGATGAAAATGGTCTTGCCACTGTTTCAGTAAGCAAATCCACTTTCAATTGCACCAACCTGGGAGCCAATGCTATTCAGTTAATGGTTACCGATGCTTATAACAACACTACTACAAGGAATGTAACAGTTACTGTTATAGACAATCTGGTGCCTACGATTACCTGCCCTTCTAATAAAACGCTGGCTAGTTGTGAAACGGTAATACCGGATTATACAACCAGTGCAGTGGTGACCGATAATTGCACTACAACAATTACGCAATCACCCGCTGCCGGAACAACTATTGCTTCAGGAGCTACAGTAACAGTTACGTTAACTGCACGCGATGGAGCAGGAAACTCGTCTAATTGTACGTTTACCGTTACAAGGCCTAATATAACACCGGTAGCCAAAAATGATGTGACTTCTGTTTGTGCAGGTGGCAGTGTCAATATTAATGTATTGAGTAACGACACCCATCCACAAAATGCTGCATTAACCATTAATGATTTTTCTTCTGTAACACCTTCCCAGGGTACATTAGTGAAGAATGCGGATAATACATTTACGTATACCGCACCGGCCAATTATTCAGGTCCTGTTACGTTCACCTATACCACTAAAGCAAATGATGGCACACAGGCCTTCTCAGGCAATAGCCATTACTATGAGTGGGTGCCTTCAACAAATATTACCTGGAGTGACGCTAAACTTGCTGCAAGCCAGAGAACTTTCAACGGGTTGAAGGGATACCTCGTAACTATAACATCTGCTGCAGAGATGTCTTTTGTAGCTTCCAAGCTCAAGGGCTCTGGCTGGCTGGGTGCAAGTGACCTGGCGTCTGAAGGCATTTGGAGATGGGTTACCGGTCCGGAAGGATTGGAAAACGGTGGAATGGGAAGGCATTTCTCCGGTCAATTGAAAACAGATAACTGCTTTGCCAATACAGCTCCGGGTATTAATGGAAATTATGCAAACTGGAGTGCAAACGAGCCAAATGATTGCGGCGCCGACGTAAATGAGTTTAGCGCTACAGATCAGGGTCGCGGCGGTGAGCATTATGCACACTTTACAGGAACAGGAGGCGTGTGGAACGATTACCCGAATAGCGTAGGAAATAATCATATTCTGGGTTATGTTACAGAGTATGGCGGATTGGAAGGATGCATTCCTGTCTTGACTGCTACCGCCACCGTTACGATAACTGTCAATCAATTACCTGCACCGGTAATTACTGCAAATGGACCAACCTCAATATGCCCTGGCAAGTCAGTTACGTTAACTGCAAGTGCCGGATCAAGCTATTTATGGAGTAACGGAGCCACTACACAATCTATCACAGCAAATCAATCCGGTAATTATTCTGTTACTGTAATCAATGCAGAAGGTTGTTCTTCAACATCTGCTGCTACCACTGTAACCGTTGAGGATAATCTACCTCCTGTGCCTAACGTGTCTAATTTGCCTGTAATAAATGGTGAGTGTGCAGTGGTTGTGAGAGCGCCATTAGCAACAGATAATTGTGCAGGTACAATTGTAGCTACAACCTCAGATCCTTTATCATATGCTACGCAGGGAACGTATACAGTGCATTGGGTGTATGATGATGGTAATGGAAACAAGTCATACCAAAATCAAACGGTAGTGGTTAAGGATGTAACTCCTCCGGTGATCACATGTCCTTTCAATATCACAGTTAATGCAGAAGCAGGTAAGTGCGGTGCAACCGTTAACTACAACCAACCTTCGGCAACAGATAATTGTGGTTCCGGCACATTACCAACTTCGTTACCAGGATATATTTATAAAGGAACCCATGGTGGACATACCTATTTTGTATCAGAAGCTCGGGCCAATCCGGAAGATGCCCATGCAGCTGCGATAGCTTTAGGCGGACACCTGGTAACTATCAGTAGCGAGGATGAGAATGATTTTGTATCTGCAATGCGTCCGGGAGAACCAATGTGGATTGGATTCACCGACCGCAGTGTAGAAGGTACATTCAGATGGATCACAAATGAACCGGTTAATTATACCAACTGGGCTAATGCAGAACCTAATGATTGTTGCAGCGGCACAAATCATGAAGAAGACTGGGCAGTGATCAATTGGCTGGGAAGTAAACAATGGAATGATTGGTTTTATAATCAACCTGCATATTACGTTGTTGAATTCGAAGGGGGAACTATTCCAACCACGTTTGTATCAGGCCAGCTGAGCGGATCGTTCTTCCCGATTGGCACCACTACAATAAAATACAGTGCTACAGATGCAGGGGGAAATGACGTGAGTTGCAGCTTTACCATAACAGTGTTAGATAAAGAAATACCTGTTATTACTTCCAACGGAAATAAATCAGTTAACGCAGACGCAGGCCGTTGTGGTGCATTGGTTGAGGTTTCTGCAACTGCACAGGACAATTGTGGTGTAGGATCACCTACAGGTGTTAGAAGTGATGGACATCCGCTAAATGCAGAATATCCTGTAGGCACAACTACCATCACATGGAATGTAAGAGATATTCATGGAAACGATGCGATCACTGTTACGCAAACAGTCGTGGTTGCCGATGATCAACTTCCTGTTATCACTTCCAACGGTAATAAATCTGTTAACGCAGATGCAGGCCGTTGTGGTGCATTGGTAGAAGTATCTGCAACTGCAAAAGATAACTGCGGAGTAGGTGCTCCAACTGGTGTAAGAAATGATGCGCTTCCACTTAATGCAGAATATCCTGTAGGCACAACTACCATCACATGGAACGTTAGAGACGTTAATGGAAACGATGCGATCACTGTTACGCAAACAGTGGTGGTTGCCGATGATCAACTTCCTGTTATTACTTCCAATGGAAATAAATCTGTTAACTCAGATGCAGGCCGTTGTGGTGCAATGGTAGAAGTATCTGCAACTGCAACAGATAATTGCGGAGTAGGAGATCCGACAGGTGTAAGAAATGATGGACTGGCGTTAGATGCAGAATACCCTGTAGGCACAACTACCATCACATGGAACGTTAGAGACATTCATGGTAATCCTGCAACTACGTTTATACAAAAAATTGTAGTGAGCGATAAGGAAATCCCTGTTATTACAACGAATGGCGATAAGGGCGTAGGGTCAGATCCAAAGCGTTGCGGCGCTGCTGTAGAGGTATCTGCAACTGCAAGTGACAATTGCGGTGTAGGATCACCAACGGGCGTAAGAAGTGACGGACTGCCACTGGATGCAGAATATCCTGTAGGTACAACTATCATCACATGGAATGTTACCGATATGCATGGTAACGCAGCAGCTACCGTTACTCAGACGGTTACAGTAAAAGATGTTGAGCTGCCGGTGATCACTTGCCCGCAAAATATCAGTGTGCTTGTAAACAATGCAGGCTGTACTTACCAGGTAAGCGGAACTACCTTTGATGCGACGGCGACTGACAACTGTGGCGTTGATGCAAGCACCTACCATTATACCTTAACCGGAGCTACTTCCGGAACAGGTTCATCGCTTGCAGGTGTGGCATTCAATAAAGGCACAACCACTGTTACATGGCAGGTGACAGATATACATGGTAATGTTTCTATCCCTTGCAGCTATACGGTAACTGTTTCTACTACCATTGCAGTAACCATCAGCAGTAACTCAGTATTACCGCAGGGAGTAAATGCTAATACCGTATACAACGGATATACACCGGGAGCTACACTCAGCCTGAAATCGAATCCTTCAGGTGGCGGTGGTGGATACACTTATAAATGGTCTGTTAACACACCAGGATTTAGTATTGTGAACAACACAGCTACATCTCAAACAGTGAATGTTGCTTATAATGGAACGGGTGATAATTCCGCTGTATTAACGGTGGAAGTAACTGATCAGTACGGTTGCAAAATATCCAACACGATCACTGTATACGGTAAGGATATCCGTTGTGGAAACAAGATGGATAAAGTGCTCGTATGTCACAACACAGGCAGTGCGAAAAATCCATGGGTACAGGTTTGCATAGCCCCTGCAGCGGTGGCAACGCATCTTGCGAATGGATCATACCTCGGTAATTGCAGTAACAACCTGAGAACAGTTCCAACAACTCCGATTGTAAAAGCAAGTGCAGTGAAAGCATATCCTAATCCAACAAACGGTGTATTCGAACTGCAGTTGATAGATTTCGCTGCTGGTAAAGTACAGGTTCAGATCTTCGACAACTACGGTAAATTAATAGATACTCGTTCAGTAACTATCAGTTACAAAAGAGAAGATGTATCATTCAATCTCAGCCATGTTGCCTCAGGTGTGTACCAGGTAAGGGTTATAGCAAATGATGGAACCGTTACAACCAAGGTTGTAATTGGCCGATAAGAATATGCAGATCAAAAAGAGAGTCACCCAAAGGTGGCTCTCTTTTTTTGTTCTGCATTCCAGGTTCAAAGAGTATATCGCATATAATAACTCAAATAAATTTCAGAAGTATAACTATAGTGATGTTATCCTGGAAGATGAGAAAGGGTTGCAATCAACACATTGCGGAATTAGAAAACCAGGTCACGGCGATGGAAAAAGATCACTCACAGGGGAACATCTCCCGTATGTAAATATGCAAACACCTGCTCCTCATCCTGCGGATTAAAAACGATATACAATTCTCTTGCTTGTTGTACTACATTCAATGTAGCGGCATACATCGTTAATGGGTAATTGAGCGTGATCGTATCGTTCTCATACTTAGGTCTTACTTGTATGTTATTGAACCCCATTACACATTTTATTGGTTGTTCTGTAGTCGCAATTACTCCCCCGAAAAATAAGGTAGCATCATGTACGCCTTTATTCTTTTTCTCGTCGTTTTTAAAAGCATGCTGTATCTGCGTACGCCAACTCGTGACCTTCATCTTTACATAAACTGCCTGCTGTTTTGGAGTGGACTTAGACTTCTTTTTCATTAGTGTATGATTTATATACTCTTGCCCGTTTTCCGCTTCACAAATTCTTTAAACTTCTTTTCTAAGTCCTTTATGTTTACCGTGCCTTGTTTAAAATCGCTCATAAATTGGTTTGTGAATATCTGCTCTCCAAACACTTCTTTGATCCATGTACACTTTGGATAATAACTCTTGTAATCACTCCAATTATGGTCACCGGAATACACACAACCGTAAGACTTGCCAGGTTCTTCTATACCAACAAATAACTGGTTGTCATCTTTAAGCCAGGTTCTGATGAACGGGTAAGCTATACGCCCATCAACGAAATATGCCAGTATATTTTCCCTTACTACTTTTTTATCACCGTAAACATTCATTAAGACAAAACCATTCAGAAAACCATTTTTACACTCACCTCCCCAATATTCTGATCTGTTGATCTTAGATGTTAAATGACCATCTTTATCAGTTGATGTTTCGGATCCTGCAAAGGCTTCAATTTTACAGTCACCTCGCTCTCCTGTCACGGGATACATTTCCCAATTCTTATTAGCGAATTCAAAGCCGGCTTCTACTATCGCTTCGGCGGGGTTTTTTGTTTTAATTACTATAGGTTCATTTTCAACCACAGGTTCATCTTTCACTACCGGAACAATCTCGGGCTTTTGTTCCTGTTTGGGTTTACCCTTTACAAAATAAAAATCATCCGTATAATCCGAAGAAATCCATGGACGTTGATCGCCTCCCGATTCTGTTGATACATCACCCGCCACTTTCTTGAACACCTGTTCAATATTCAACCCCGGAGTATTAATGTACTTCAACAACTTCGAAGTGAACAATCCATTCCTGCCTGTACCATCCGATGCCACTGCACCAGGCTTGGTAGAATACACCACGTAAGAACCTTTCGGTGCATTCACCATGTTCAATCCTCTGCCCGCACTTCTGCTGAAACTGCGGAAAGGATTATTGCGACAGGCATCCATAATAAAAATGTTCAACGGGTTACCCGCTTCTTCAATAGCACTCATCACATAATCCATACTCATGCATTGATCTTCCAGGTCGGCTTTGATCATTGGATTCGCACCTGCAGGGATCAGGTAGTTCACGCCATCCACCTGCACACCATGACCTGCATAGAACACCAGCCCCACCGTATTCTGTTTGATCTGTTTGAAATACTGAATGATGGATTCCTGCATCTGGCGCTTGGTCTGCGGCTCAAACACCTCGATCACCTTGAAGCCTTTTGTCTTCAGTGTCTTGCTCATATCCATGGCATCGTTGAGTGTGTTTTCAAGTGGTGCTACATGTTTGTAGTTCTTCACGCCGATAACGATCGCAACACGGTTCTCTGGTTGTGCATGTAATAGGGTAGTGGCAAGTAAAAGTGCAGAAAAGAAGAAATGACGAATTGTTCTCATAAGTACAGCTTCAGCGTGATGGAATAAAAATAGGGAAAAGAAGAATGAATGTCCAAAGAAGAAAGCAGTTTTGAATCGAAATGGAAATATTGCTAAAATGAATGTTTATAACACCTGCCCAACCAAATAAAAAGCACTCCAGTAATAAGGATGACTGTATTTCTCATTCTTTCTTAATTCCTTCATTGCTGTAAACAACGCCTCCAGCTTTGGAAGTGTAAGCAGGTGTTTGTAAAACGATGTCATCAATAATGCGGTGGCTTCATCATCCACTGCCCAATAGCTTGCCACAACTGTTTTGGCTCCGGCCTGCGACACCAGGTCTGCAGGTGAAAAAGCATATTTGTCATCTGCAGGTACACCGGAATGGCAGGCAGAGAGTACAATCATATTCAGCCTGCCTTTCTTCATTTCTGCCAGGCTCTTAAAAGTCAAAGCAGCAGCGTCTTGTTTACCGCTATGCATCACCAGGTAAGATTGTTCCATCTTCGTGAAATCTATCACACCATGTGTTGCAAAATGAATAATGCCGGGACCAGTACTTAACGATTGCTGCAGTTGTTCTATCGTTGCATGCTTACCTGAGTATACGGTAGCAGATGATGGAAAAAGCTGTTGGATGCTTGTAGCTTCACGATCGGCACCGGGTAAACTTCCGTCGGGGTTGGCATACACATGCAGCTGGCCGTTAAACGGTCTGTGAACAGATGACAAACTTTGGTAGTTAGAAAATAAGAACAGGTCATGTGCTTCAGCCAAAGCATGCGCAGCATCACCGTTTTTAGCAAGTGCTGCGAAGGGTATCTTCTTTAATTTATTTACAGTAGCTATGCCCCATTGTTTTTTTGATCCGATGAATGGAAGCACCGGTTCAATCAGTCTTTTATACAACCAGGCTGAACTGCTACGATAGCTTCCTGTTGCAAGCGTCTTCTTGCGAACCACAGATCTTAAGGTATCGTTGGTGGTTTTATGCGATAGTATGCTATTTACAAATGCATTCACATACAACTCCATACTGTCTGCCCGCACATGCACCCTTAGTGCCTGGACATTCTCAGTAATACTGCTAAAGATATACAGGTATTTACTACCCTGCAGGTAGTTGACCACCGCCATCTGGTCGGGAACATAATACATATAATTTTTAAGATCGCCGGGGTTGAACTTGTTGGCAGCATACACGCCAAGACCAGGGTCGTTATCATAAAGTTGATAAACGAAGTTGAGGTAATCCTTATCCTCGATCACATCGTAAGTGAACTCGCCGCTGTGGATGGTCTTTGTTTGTGCATATAGTGAGATACAAGCTATGGCACTTGCAATCAAAGAAAGTAAAACCTTGTATGGAGGCGTGTAAGAGGGCATTGCATTATTCTCTAAGCAAGATACGTTAGATTATTGCCTTTTGTAACTGTGCCTCTGCTGCTGGCTATGCCAGGTTATATTACAGCTATTGAAAAAAGCCTTTAAAATAATCAATGCCTATTTCTTGTTCTTTCTTCCCCGCAATGTCTCCTGGCTTAGCTGTGCGAGTTGGCGGACATTGCGGTTGATAGTAATACAGCCTTTACTTCCTACTTTTATTTTCGATGAACATGGCATTTATAAAGGTTACAAATTTTATCTAGCTGGAAGTATAGAGTTTTAATCTGCAGTGCCTATAAACCGTATCACTCCAGCTTTCATATCACTAACATCATTAATCTTCTCCAGCAACACATACTTCCCATCCCTCAAAACATAATAGCTGATACTAATGCCATAAAAAGAAAACTCACTCACTGGCAACTTGTGCTCAAACACCAGGCGTTTCTTTGCTGTCAGCGTAGGTATGTAATCGGTTGCTTTGACATCACTGCAAGTATCTTCTCCGGTAATTTCGCACACCGCACTCATCACCTTCCAGTGCGTGGCTCCTTTCACATCGGCAGGAGACACATTTGTACAACTCACACACAGCTGTTCATCGGATTCTTTAATGCGTAACTTCTGGACAAATCGACTGAAAGGTGCCGCAGCATTCAATTCCACCTCGTTAAACAGCTTCTGCAAATTTTCCGTTCGTAGGATCCTTTCACCCCGCAGATTCAATTTATCAGCGGAAATAATGTTCCTGAGCAAGCCGGCCAATCTCGCGTTCATTGTGCCTTCTTTGCAGTCGGTGATTACTGAAGTCAATCCACGCCGGATAAGTTTTCCAAAATGGGAGCCCTTCGAAAATTCGCTGCAGTTGTCCCTGTTGGCCTGCATACTTGGCCGCCTTTTGAATTGAGATTTGCTGGGTCCTCCGGGTGTTCTCGCCAGCCCGCCATGTACTTTGTCAATGTAAAAACTGATGCCGCCGATCTTCCCTTTGAATGGGATGGGGCCACTTTGCTTCGCCATATTTCCTTTATTTAGGGTGATTGAAAAAACAACTCAAGCCATTCTTGCCTTCCATCCTCCCTGTTAAGTCGTGCTTACGGCGTACGATCCTAAGGGTTACTCCCTGCCTTCGGTATAGTAACCTTATACCTGCAGTAGGGTTGCTCTATCCCTGCTTTATCCATATAACGGGGATAAAAGGGAGATATTCCGGCTATATACCGGCTTCAGTTGCTGACTGTGAAGATAATAAATCGGGTAAAAAAATGAACTGCGTTCCGCGGTTGGAAAACAAAACCCGGCCCAGGGGCGACTTTGGTACGACCGAGAACCTGTCCGGTTCTATATAAACGTCCTCATAAAACCTTTAGTCTTCTATCTTCTAAATATCAATGATTTTGTTGATTTGCTGCTGCCAAATAACCCGTTGGGCAATACCCTCATTGCCCTATATTTGCAACTCAAAATTTTTGACCATTGCCCACTAAGTTCTCCAAAGAGACATACATGTACTGGTACGAATTGATGCAGTTGATTCGCCAGTTCGAGCTGAAGGCTGAAGAGATGTATAAAATGGCCGGAAAGATCCGCGGATTTTTCCACGCTTATGTAGGCCAGGAAGCTATTGCCGCAGGTTGTATGACCGCCACCCGCCCCGACGATCCTTTTATCACTGCTTACCGCGACCATGGTTTCGCCTTAGCCAAAGGCACTTCTGCCAACGCTTGTATGGCCGAGTTATACGGTAAAGCAACCGGTTGCGCAAAAGGCAAAGGGGGAAGCATGCACTTCTTTGATGTAAAGAATAAATTCTTTGGTGGTCATGGTATCGTAGGTGCCCAGATAGGTACAGGTGCGGGTTTGGCATTCGCAGAAAAATACAGGGGCACAGATAATGTAGTGCTTTGCTTTTTCGGTGATGGCGCTGCACGCCAGGGTATGTTGCATGAGTCATTCAATCTTGCAATGCTTTGGAAATTGCCGGTAGTCTTTATTTGCGAGAATAACAACTACGCAATGGGTACGTCTATCCAGCGTACAAGTAATGTATTTGATATTTATAAATTGGGGGATGCTTACGAAATGCCTGCCGATGTGATCGATGGCATGAGTGCAGAAGCTGTTCACGAAGGGATTTCACGTGCAGTGAAGAGAGGAAGAGAAGGGGGCGGACCTACTTTGATCGAGATCAAAACCTATCGGTATAAAGGACACTCTATCTCCGATCCGCAAAAATACAGGACCAAGGAAGAAGTGGAAGAGTACAAGCAGAGAGACCCGATCGCTATGGTGTTGCAAACAATAAAGGATAACAAGTTCGCAACCGATGAAGAAATAAAAGCGATCGACGATAGAATTGCTAAGGTCGTAGACGAAAGCGTTGAATTTGCTGAGAAAAGTCCATGGCCCGATGACAGCGAAGTGCTGAAAGATGTATATGTAGATCAGAACTACGAATTCATTGTTGACTAAATCATACTAATACCTAATAAACTCAATTGAAATGAGCGAAAAGAAAACAGAGCATGTAGAAAGAAATGATGCGATCAATGCGCTGGATAGTTTTTGGAAACGTAATCAAAAAGTGATCACCGGTGTGCTTGTTGCGATCGTTGTGATCGTAGGTGGCTGGTTCTTATACAAACAATATGTAGTAAAGCCTAAGGAAACAAAAGCACAGGAAGCGATTTGGAAAGCTGAAGAATATTATAGGATGGATTCTCTAAAGCTGGCACTGAATGGTGATGGCACTAATAAAGGGTTCCTCTACGTTATTAAAACATATGACGATACTGAAGCGGGTGAACTGGCTAAATTTTATGCTGGAGTTTGTTACCTGAAATTAGATGATGCAGACAATGCTATCAAATATCTGAAAGATTACGATACAGATTCTAAACTGATACAGGCGATCGCCTGGGGTAGATTAGCTGATGCGTATTCAGTAAAAGGTCAGAACGATAAGGCGATTGAATACTATAAAAAGGCAGCCCGGCATTTTTCTGATGACGCAGATAATGCTTCTGAATTTTTGTTCAGAGCGGCAGTATTAACTGAAGCAAAAGATCCTAAAGATGCAGTGGAACTGTACAAAGAGATCAAAGAAAAATATCCCAAAACAGAAAGAGGCTTTACAGCTGATAAATATATTTATCGCTTAAGTATAGAGCCAAACGAATTTACCATTAAATAAATAATGGCAACACAAGGCAACACTTCATTGAACAAAGGCATTCCTTCAGTCAAGGATGCCTTTGTTGTTTTGGTCAAGACAGAATGGAATGCACCCATCGTAAATAAACTGGAAACAGGAGCAAAGAAGATATTGAAAGAACAAGGGATTTCCTTTAAGACGATCACTGTTCCCGGCGCTTTTGAAATTCCATTTGCTATTAAGACCTACGCAAACAACAAACCTGCTGATGCTTTCATTGCATTGGGTGCTGTTGTAAGAGGCGATACCCCCCATTTTGACTATGTATGTAAAGCCGTTACCGATGGTATCGTTAGCCTGAATATTTTACTGGATGCACCCGTTATCTTCGGTGTACTTACGGTAGATAATGAACAACAGGCGAAAGAAAGAGTAGGAGGTGAGCATGGGCATAAAGGAGAAGAGGCTGCCATCACCGCTATAAAGATGATCGCATTGAACAGGAGTATTGCTAAATAATCTGATGATAGGTGAAAAACACCTGCGCTGATCGGTATGATCCAAACTAACGTTAACTACTTTGTACAACTATGAACGTTTCGATTTTTATTCCCTGTTTTATAGACCAGTTATATCCCAACGTCGGCTTTAACATGGTGAAGGTGCTGGAGAAAGCGGGATGCACTGTATATTATAACCGCAATCAAACCTGCTGCGGGCAACCTGCTTTCAATGCAGGCTTTTGGGGAGAAGCCAGGGAGGTTTGCAGTAAGTTCATCAATGATTTCAGGGATGCAGAATATGTGGTTTCTCCAAGTGCGAGTTGTTCCGGGTTTGTAAGAAATTATTATCCTAAATTATTTGAGAACTCATCATTGCATAATGAAATGAAGAGTTTGAAAGAAAGAACATTTGAGTTTGCAGAGTTCATGATCAAAGTATTAAAAGTTGATGATGTAGGTGCAGTGTTCGAAGGCAAGGCCACTTACCATGATAGCTGCGCAGGTCTTCGGGAGATAGGAATTAAATCTGAACCCCGTCAGCTGTTAAGTAAAGTAAAAGGACTTGAACTGGTAGAGATGAACGATGTGGAAACCTGCTGTGGATTCGGTGGCACCTTCGCTGTGAAGTTTGAACCGATCAGTATTGCCATGGCAGATCAAAAAGCAACCAATGCAACGAATACACAGGCAGAATATCTCATTAGTACAGACATGAGTTGCTTAATGCATATCGATGGATACATGAAACATGCAGGTTATCGCATGAAACCAATGCATATAGCAGATGTACTGGCAAGTGGATGGTAGGGAAGAATTTTAAATGGTAAATGTTGAATGCTAAATGAAGTGTCGGTCAATATCATTCAACATTAATAATTCAAAATTCAACATTACTCAATGTGGTAGGGAATAATTTTAAATGATAAATGTTGAATGCTAAATGAAGTGCCGGTCAATATCATTCAACATTAATAATTCAAAATTCAACATTACTCTATGTGGTAGGGAATAATTTTAAATGGTAAATGTTGAATGCTAAATGAAGTGTCGGTCAATATCATTCAACATTAATAATTCAAAATTCAACATTAC
>JAEZDC010000096.1 GCA_023429825.1 Bacteroidota bacterium
CTATGATGCATGGAAAGAGCAATGCTTACAACATTTCGACGGAATGTTTGCGTTTGCCATCTGGGATGAGCCGGAGCAAAAATTATTTGCTGCAAGGGACAGGTTTGGCGAAAAACCGTTTTATTACATTTATACAGAAGACCAGTTTTCATTTGCTTCAGAAATGAAGGCTTTACGCAAACCAGGATTACAAACAAACATTAATAGCAACCTTTTATTACAATACCTGGGCAACGGATTTGTTCAGGATGCTACAGATGCAGGAGCAACATTCGACACTAACATCTTCAAATTACCTGCGAGACATTATTTGACATTCAAAGCGAGAACAAACCAACTCTCTATCATCGCATACTTTGATATTGATAAATCATCAGATAACATTATTACATTAAGAGAAGCTTCTGAACAATTTAGAACGTTGTTCTTTTCTTCAGTAGAAAAAAGACTCAGGAGCGATGTTGAGATTGGAACAAGCTTAAGCGGCGGCCTGGATAGTTCATCGGTAGTAGCTGCGATCCATCATTGGAAACAAACAAATGCAGTTCAAAAAACATTTACTGCATCCTTTCCCGGTTTTGAAAAAAATGAAACCTCTCATGCTGCTTTAGTTGCTAAACATTTTGGCTTGCTGCAGTATTTTGTTTCTCCTGGTGAAAATGATCTTGTTGCTGATCTTGAAAAATTTTTATCACAACATGATGAGCCTGTCAGTTCTTCAAGTGTATACGCACAGTATAAAGTCTATCAACTTGCCAAACAACATGGTGTAAAAGTGATCCTTGATGGCCAGGGTGCTGATGAAATCCTGGCAGGCTATTCAAAATATCATCATTGGTTTTTGCAGGAGTTGTACAATACAAACAGAACACAATTCAAAATAGAGTCCGGGCTACTCAACACATCTTTTAACTACAAGAACAAACTTGCAGCAAAATTACCAGGGTGGGCTGCTATTAGTTTAGAAAGAAAAGCAATAAGAAATCAAAAAAAAATCCCTGGCATCTCAAAAGATTTTGTTGAAGAATCCCTTAACAAAAGATCCATTTACAAACCTGTGATCAAAAACCTGAACGACGCTTTATATTACGACGTATTTGGAGGAAACTTAGAAGAATTGTTGAGAAATGCTGACAGAAACGCAATGGCTCATGGCATTGAAGTTCGATTACCTTTTCTCAACCATGAATTAGTTCAGTTTGTTTTTTCCCTGAGTGCTGGTCTTAAGATACAAAATGGGTATAGCAAATACGTTCTTCGCCAGACAATGGAGAATATGCTTCCGAAACAAATCGTATGGAGAAAAGAAAAAGTTGGATTTGAACCCCCACAGCAGCAATGGATGCAGAACCCTAAGCTGCAGGAAAAGATTCATGAAGCAAAGCGGAAACTTGTACAACATAATATCCTTAAAGCTTCTGCATTAAACACACCTGTCGTTCCAAAAGCTGCTCATGAAGCAGGTAATTATGATTGGCGATTTTTATGTGCTGCTCACTTGCTCTAATATTGCATCTTTGCAATTCGATTGCTTATTAAAAAATCAGAGATGAAATTAGGAACCAAGTTTATTCATGCCGGTGTTGAGCCAGATCCGTCTACCGGCGCTATCATGACCCCTATCTATCAAACATCAACCTATGTACAGGAAGCACCTGCACAGCACAAAGGTTATGAATATGCAAGAAGTCAGAACCCAACCCGTACTGCATTGGAAAAAGCCTATGCAGAAATTGAGAATGGAAAGTTCGGATTGGCTTTCAGCAGTGGTGTAGCCGCAACAGATGCTGTCATTAAGCTATTGCAACCTGGCGACGAAGTCATCGCAGCGAATGATATGTATGGTGGCACGTATCGCCAGTTCAGTAAAATATGGGAGAAGTTTGGACTGAAATTCCATTATGTGAACATGGGTGATGTAAACAATATCAAGCAGTACATTAACTCAAACACAAAACTCATCTGGACGGAAACGCCTACCAATCCTTTGATGAACGTAGTGGATATCGCTGCAGTTTCAGCTATTGCAAAAACCAGCAACATCTTGCTTTGCGTAGACAACACTTTCGCTACGCCTTACGCACAAAACCCGCTTGATCTCGGCGCTGATATCGTAATGCATTCAGCAACAAAATATCTTGGTGGTCATAGTGATGTTATCCAGGGTGCGTTGATGATGAATGATGCAGACCTTAGGGAGAAGTTATATTTCATTCAGAAAAGTTGCGGTGCAGTTCCCGGCCCGATGGATTGCTTCTTGGTATTAAGAGGAATTAAAACCCTGCATGTAAGAATGCAACGTCATAGTGAGAATGGGGAGAAGATCGCTAACTGGCTTCGCAATCATCCTAAAGTTGGGAAAGTATATTGGTGCGGATTTGAAGATCATCCAGGCTACAGCATTGCTAAAAAACAAATGCGGGCTTTTGGCGGAATGATGAGCTTTACTTTAAAAGATGATAGCGTTGATGTGGCTAAAAAAGTTTTATCATCCACAAAGCTGTTCGCATTGGCGGAAAGTCTTGGAGGTGTTGAATCGTTGATCAATCACCCTGCATCAATGACGCACGCTTCTATTCCAAGAGAGGAGAGGATCAAAAATGGTTTAACAGATTCGTTGATACGTTTGAGCGTAGGTATAGAAGATGCTGAAGACCTGATCCAGGATCTTGACAAGGCAATTGGCTAATATTTTAGGGGCCAGCAGTATTACTACTATTGAGCTGCTGTTGTGTCACTCACTTGTACGTTCTTATCGCTATTCAGCATGACGCAAAACAAACTCAAAGATTTTTTTAACAGGAAGGTTGACGAATACGATCAACCTTCTTTCATTAAGAATGATCCTGTTTGCATTCCACACATGTTTGCAAAGAAGCAGGATATGGAGATCTCAGGCCTCTTCGCCGCCATCTTTGCCTGGGGAAACCGAACCATCATTATTAATAAATCAAAGCAATTGATGCAAATGATGGATAGTGCCCCATATGATTTCATTACCCAGCATAAGGAGCAAGATTTAAAAAAGCTACTTGAATTCAAGCACCGCACTTTTAACCCAACAGATCTTCTTTACTTCATAGAATTTTTACGCTTCCACTATTCTAAAAACAAGTCTTTGGAAACGGCCTTTACTATGCATGGAGATTCTGTAGAGAACATGCTTAGTGGTTTCCATCATTACTTTTTCTCATTGGAGCATGTACCGCAAAGAACTAAAAAGCACGTTGCTTCACCTGAAAAAAATTCGACCTGTAAACGCCTGAATATGTTTCTGCGGTGGATGGTAAGACAAAATAGCAATGTAGACTTAGGCATCTGGAAAAAGATCAAACCTTCTCAACTTATTTGTCCTATCGATCTGCATGTGGCAAGAGTGGCTAAAAGATTTAACCTGCTCGATAGAAAACAAATTGATTGGAATGCAGCTTTGGATTTAACTGAATACTTAAGAACTTTAGATCCAGACGACCCGGTAAAGTATGATTTTGCTTTATTTGGTTTGGGAGTAGTTGAAAAATATAATTAGAAAATTTAACTGGAATGAGTAACCTGGTTAACGCAATCGCACAACATTTCTATGAAGTTCATTACGGTAATAATTGGACCGATGCTTCTGTTAATGATGCCATCAAGGATATTAGTTGGGAACAGGCAACAAAACAGCTGGGCTCTGTTAACACCATCGCTTTGCTGGTTCACCATATGCATTTTTATAACAGTGTTGTATACAATAGGTGCTTTGAAGATGAGGACAAAGAATTTGATCATGAAGACAGCCTGGTGGTTAATGTACAGAATCAAAAAGATTGGGAGCAGCTTAAAGCCACTTATTTTGAGCTAGTTTCAAAACTCAATACAAGTATTCTTAACCTAAGAGAAGATGTATTATTTACAAAGAGACTTGGAAACGAGAAAACATATTATAAGAACCTTCATGGGCTAATTGAGCACATTCATTATCATTTAGGACAAATTAATCTATTAAAAAAGATGTTGTCTGCATTCTAAAGAGCAGTTTAGCTTAATAAAGCTGGATTTTAGCAGGAAAGTCTAATTGTGAAAAACCATTTGGCGACCTTTTCAGGTTTTTTTCGTTAGTTTGATTTGCTAAAGCATATCCCTCAACAAAAAAATAAGTTATGGATACTGAAAAAATGATCAAAGCCTACTGCTTAAAAACAAAAGAAAAGAATGTGCCTATGCACGATGCTGTGGTAACTAAAACCGCAAAAGGCGGCTATATCGCTAATGGCCATGACGGGAAAGGAAATAAGATGGCTGCCATCTTAAGCGAGACAAAAGCTTTGCAAGCTATAACTGACGGCGTTGCGACAAAAGGATTCTAAGATAAAGCCTGGTAACACAGGCTTTTTTAAATGGGAATCTCTTCATCTTCTCGTAATTCTCTTCCGTTGTAAGTGGAATATTTCAGAATAGTATATCCCATCCATACTACAAGGAAAGGAGATAGAATAAACATACTGCTAAGCAACAGCAAAGAAGCACCAATCTGGTGAAGCACTGTATAAATCAGGAGATAAACACTCACCGATATCGTTGCAAACTTATAGTTGCGGAATAATGACTTTTTCATCAGCAGGTTTTTATATACAGCACAAAAAGCCTACCATTAAGTTAAGTACTTTCCTACAATAGGCACCCTTCTTCCTACGCCAAAAGCTTTCGGGCTGATACGGATGATCGGGCAAAACTGGTTTCGCTTATATTCATTTGTATTCACAAGTTTTAACGTGCGATCTACAAGTGCCGCATCATATCCTAGATCTTTTATTTCCAATGGACCTTTTCGCAACTCGATATATTGATAGAGTATCTGATCCAGGATAGAATAATCAGGCAAGCTATCAGAGTCTTTTTGATTCGGTCGCAGCTCAGCACTTGGCGCTTTGGTGACGATATTTTCTGGGATGATCTCCCTATTCCTGTTGATATATTTCGCCAATGCGTACACCTGTAACTTGTAACAATCGCCTAAAACACCTAACCCCCCGGCCATGTCTCCATACAAAGTACCGTAGCCTGTTGCGAGTTCACTCTTGTTGGAGGTGTTGAGTAAAATATATCCGAACTTATTGGCAATAGCCATCAATAAATTTCCTCGTGTGCGGCTTTGAATATTTTCTTCTGCTAAAGAAAAAGGAAGATCACCAAATATCGGCTTGAGTGTAGAAAGAAAGCTCTGGTATACATCGCTGATCCTGATTATATCATAAGGATTACCCAGGTTCTTACTTAACTCTACTGCATCATTTACAGAATGTTCTGTTGAGTATGGTGAAGGCAGCAAAATAGCCCGCACATTTTCACTACCCAATGCTTCGCATGCAAGCGCAAGTGTAACTGCAGAATCAATTCCACCGGAAGAGCCAAGGATGGCTTTTGTAAAGCCCATTTTCTCGAAATAATCTCTTATGCCCAGAATTAACGCATCATATACCTGGTGAATATTGAGTTCGGGTAAAAGCTGCGGCGGATTCGATTCTACATTCGGCACCTTTTCAGCAGGTTCCAGTATCTCTCCTTCTATGCTTCCATCATCATTTACAACAGCTCCATCTAAGGCTTCACTGAACAATGGAAGTTCCTTGTATAAATTTCCATGCTTATCAAAAATGAGAGAAGCTCCGTCAAACACAATTTCTGTTTGACTTCCTACTGCATTACAATAAAACATAGGTGCTTTGTACTTGAGCACATTTGCTTTGATCACGGCCTTTCTATCTTCTACATGTGTATAATCAAAAGGTGAGGCGCTCAGGTTCACCATTACATCCGGTTGTTGCTGTATCAGTTCATCCATCGGTGCATAACGATACAATGGATTATCACCCAGGTTCCAGATATCTTCACAGATCGTTATCGCTATTTTCTTCCCTTTAAAATCAACTACTTTCCATTCATACGAAGGTTCAAAATACCTGTACTCGTCAAACACATCGTAAGTCGGCAGAAGCGTTTTATGTATCTCTGCTTTTACTTCCTTTTCGTAAAGTAAAAAGGCAGCATTGAAAAGATCCTTTCCTTTTTTTATGGTGTTCCTTGCAGGAGATCCTACCAACACTCCGATTGTATCGGCATATTGCTTTATCTCTTCTATTGCGTTATAGCATTTCTGGATGAAGTCTTTAAATTCCACAAAATCCCGTGCAGGATAACCACAAACACTAAGTTCACTAAAAACGATGAGGTCAGCATACTGCGTTTTTGCCTGTTGAATAGCCTCTATAATCTTCTTTGTATTGTATTCGAAGTTGCCGATATGGTAATTCTGCTGGGCCAGTAATATCTTCATAAGAATGTTCTCTGGTGCTAAGTTCAGGAATAAAAAGAAAATAGCACAGCTATAGGTGAAGATGAATTATTATACTGCTGCACGGTTGTTGAGTGAAGAACTAAGCGCTGAAGAGTGCGACGCAAGAAAAGCTTAATAGTAGCACTGGCTTATGGCTCATAAAAAAATTGCCACTCCATCGGCACATCAGCACGAAAGTTGAGTGAGATAAACCGAACTTTACATATTATGGAGGAAAAGCAAAAGATTGAAAGTCATGTAATACCTGCCAAAGAGCAGACTTTTCTTGAAGGACCCAGGCCGAAACAATTCGAATTACGTTTTGCATACAAAGTATTCTGGGAGTTTATGAAAGCTTTCAGATGTCTTGCGGATATAGGACCATGCGTAACTGTATTTGGATCTGCACGATTCAAAGAGACACACAGGTATTACCAGGCTGCTAGAGAAATGGGCAAACGCATCGCTGAGCTTGGCCTCACCACGATGACAGGTGGTGGGCCGGGAATTATGGAAGCTGCTAACCGAGGTGCTTTTGAAGCTGGCGGAATATCGGTAGGGCTGAATATTAAACTTCCTTTTGAGCAACATGAAAATCCTTACCTGCATAAATCTTTCACGCATGATTATTTTTTCGTGAGGAAGACCCTGCTGATAAAATATTCATATGCTTTTGTGATCATGCCCGGAGGTTTTGGAACAATGGATGAGTTATTTGAGACGCTCACACTGGTGCAAACAAAAACCATCACGCAGTTCCCTATCGTTTTGTTTGGAAAGGAATATTTTAAACCATTGATGGATTATGCTATGTTGATGGCAAATGAGGGAACGATCTCTCCTGAAGACATGAAACTGGTGCTACTGACGGATGATATGGATGAGGCTATAGCACACATTGATCATTACATCGATAAAAATTACAAACAGAAACGCAAGCACAAGAAGCTACAGCAAAAAGCACTTGAACAAAAGAAGTGATCGCTTTTAAAGAACATATACCCTCATTTGCATCATTATTACAGCGGGTTGAGCAGGCTGTGGTTAGTAATGATGCGTATCCTCAGTCTTATTTCAAAGAACTGATGCAACATAGGATGTATTACCTGAACATCTATGCCTTTACATTACAAAAACTATTTGAAGCAATAAATAAACCAGCGACTGAAGTTGTACTACTCGACTTTGGTTGTGGAAACGGCTTACTGGCTTTGTTTGCAAAACATTGCGGAGTAAAAGAAGTGCATGCCAGCGACGTGAATGGGAGCTTTGTTTTAGCAGCACAGCAACTAAGTAAATTGATAAGTATTGAGATTGATGGATGGGTAATTGGTGATGAGAATACCTTATCAAAGCATTTTGCAGCAAAGCAGTTAGATGCAGTTATAGGAACAGATGTAATAGAACATGTGTATGATATCGGAGCGATGGCTTTAGTATTCAAAAATCTCAACGGAAAAATTGCGTTGACGTTTACAACTGCTTCGGTTGCAGAAAACCCATTTAAGAGTAACGCTTTAAAGAAACTACAATTAAGAGATGAATTGGAATACAGTAATGCATTGCATAGTGGAGGAGAATATAGTGGCAGAGCGTTTCTTGATGTAAGAGGCTACCTGATAGCTGAACGATTTCCGCAATTAGATCATAAAGAAGTGGGTGCTCTAGCAAGAGATACCAGGGGATTGAAGAAGGATGATATTTATAAAGCTGTTGAAAAATATATTAATGAAAATAGCAAACCTGAACCTCCGATACACCCAACTAATACCTGTGATCCAATCACCGGGAGTTGGACAGAAAGATTACTAACAAAAGATGAATATTTATGGATGTTCAGGACACATGGATTTAGATTGAAGTTTTACAATGGATTTTATAACGAATGGCAAAACGGAATAAAATGCGCAGCATCAAAAATGCTCAATCTTGTGATTGAGCATTCAGGAAAGCTAGGAGAAAAAATATCTCCATTCGAGTTGTTGATCGTTACTCCAGGATAGGACGAAGCCATTTGGTTGCCTCTTCTATGCTCATACCTTTCCTGTTTGCATAATCTTCCAACTGGTCTTTCTGAATTTTTCCTACTCCGAAATATTGGCTTTGTGGGTGAGAGAAATACCACCCGCAAACAGAGGCTGCAGGATACATGGCTAAAGATTCGGTTAAATGAATTCCTGTTGTTGCTTCTCCTCCTAATAATTCAAACAGCTTGTATTTTTCTGTATGATCAGGACATGCAGGATAACCCGGGGCAGGACGAATGCCCTGGTATTCTTCTTTAATCAACTGTTCGTTTGTAAAAATTTCTTCTTTTGCATAGCCCCACAATTCTTTTCTAACTTTTTCATGCAGATATTCTGCAAAAGCTTCTGCTAAACGATCGGCCAAAGCTTGCAACATGATTTTATTGTAATCGTCATGTTGAGACTGGAAACGCTTGATGTGTTCATCTATACCCTGGATGGTTACAGAGAATGCACCTATATGATCTTGTTTTCCTGTTGATGCAGGGGCAACAAAATCAGTAAGAGAAATATTTGGCTGATCAGCTGCTTTCTTCACCTGTTGGCGTAATGAGAATAAATTCACCCTAGATGAAGACTCATTTACAGTGATAGTATCATTTCCTGTTGCATTCGCCTTGAAGAAACCAACAACACCTTTTGCAGTTAACCATTTGCCTGAAATGATGTTATCCAGCAATGCATTGGCATCACTGTACAGTTTCGTTGCTTCCGTACCAATAATCGCATCGCTGAGTATTGCAGGAAACTTACCGTGCATTTCCCATGCAATGAAAAATGGCTGCCAGTCGATGTAATTCCTTAATTCATTCAGATCGAAATTGTCAAAGATTTTAGTTCCAGTGAATGATGGAACAGGAGGTTGGTAATTACTCCAATCGATCTTCACCTTATTTGCTTGTGCTTCCTCGAATGGCAGATATTGCTTTGCTGTTTTCTTTCCTTCAAAGTCTTTTTTCAATTTCACGTATTCTGCTTGGATAGTGGAAAGAAATTCCGGCTTTTGTTCTTTACTCAATAACGACCCTGCAACAGTCACGCTCCGCGATGCATCCAATACATGCACCACTCCATTATCATAAGCAGGAGCAATTTTAACAGCCGTGTGCATCCTGGAAGTAGTTGCTCCGCCAATGAGTAATGGCTGCGTCATTCCTCTTCTTTTCATTTCATGGGCAACATGCACCATTTCATCTAGTGATGGAGTAATCAATCCACTCAAACCGATGATATCTACATTTTCTTTTTGTGCAATGTCTAATATCTTATCAGCCGGAACCATCACACCCATATCTATTACATCATATCCATTACATCCAAGCACCACACCGACGATGTTCTTTCCGATATCGTGCACATCTCCTTTAACAGTTGCCATTAATACTTTTGCTGCGCCAGCACCTTCTTCATTAACTGTTCCTGCAGCCAGGTGGGCTTGCCTTCTTTGTTCCTTCTCGGCTTCTATATAAGGGGTAAGCACTGCGACAGATTTCTTCATTACCCTTGCACTTTTTACAACCTGGGGCAAGAACATTTTACCGCTGCCGAACAGGTCTCCCACCACATCCATTCCTGCCATTAAAGGACCTTCGATCACATCCAATGGTTTTGGATATTTCTGGCGGGCTTCTTCCGTATCAGCTTCAATGTAATCTGTAATACCATTTACCAAAGCGTGTTTCAATCTTTCTTCAACTGAAGTATTTCTCCAGGCTTCGTCTTTTACTTCTACTTTACCTTTTGCTTTTACTGTTTCAGCAAAGGCGATCAGTTTTTCTGTGGCTTGATTATTATCGTTATTCCTGTTGAAAATTACATCTTCACATAGGTTTCTTAATTCCGGTTCTATCTCGTCATATACGACTAACTGACCTGCATTGACGATACCCATATCCATTCCTGCCTTAATGGCTTGGAAAAGAAATACGGAATGCATAGCTTCTCTCACATGATCATTACCTCGAAATGAGAAAGACAGATTACTTACACCACCGCTCACTTTTGTCAATGGCATCCTTTGTTTAATAATCCGAGTGGCTTCAATAAAATCTACAGCGTAGTTGTTATGTTCTTCCAGTCCGGTGGCTACTGCAAAAATGTTTGGATCGAAGATGATATCCTGCGGGTCATAGCCAACTTCATTTACCAATATATCATAAGCCTTCGTACAGATATCAACTCTTCTTTGCAAGGTATCTGCCTGGCCTGCTTCATCAAAAGCCATTACAACTACTGCAGCGCCGTAAGACTGGCAAATGATCGCTTGTTCTTTAAACTTCTCTATTCCTTCTTTCATAGAAATAGAGTTCACAATGCATTTGCCTTGTACGCACTTAAGGCCTGCTTCAATGATCTCAAACTTCGAGCTATCGATCATGATCGGGATTTTAGCGATATCCGGTTCACTCTGCAGGAGGTTGAGGTAAGTTGTCATTGCCTGTACGCCGTCAAGCAACGCATCATCCATATTTACATCGAGGATCTGTGCGCCGTTTTCTACCTGTTGGCGGGCCACACTTAGCGCTTCTTCATACTTATTTTCCCTCACGAGTCTTGCAAACTTCTTTGAACCAGTTACATTGGTTCTTTCACCTACGTTCACAAAATTTGTTTCAGGACGAACGATTAACGGCTCTAATCCAGACAACCTTAAATAAGGTTTGATATGTATAGTTTCAGACATTTTATGTAGTCAGCTTTAGTATATCTATTTTTCTTTTGTTGCGTCGCACTCTTGTACGACAACAATCCTATTAAGCAAGTTCAGCATCCAGAACAGGCAATGGTCTTGGTTTAATCTTCTTCACATGCTCAGCAATATGCCGAATATGATCGGGTGTAGTACCGCAGCATCCTCCAACAATATTGACAAAACCTTCTTTCGCCCACTCTTCGATAAAATGAGCGGTATCAGAAGGATGCTCATCGTACTCACCCATTGCGTTTGGTAAGCCGGCATTCGGATACGCTGAAGTATAGCATGCGGCGATCTGGCTTAACTCTTCAATATGTGGTCGCATTTCTTTAGCACCTAATGCGCAATTCAGTCCTACGCTTAACGGTTTTGCATGTGCGATGGAAGTATAAAAAGCTTCAAGTGTTTGTCCGCTTAAAGTTCTTCCTGATGCATCGGTGATTGTACCACTGATCATGATAGGTAATACTTTGTCGCTTTCTCTAAAGAACTTTTTTGTAGCGAAAATGGCTGCCTTTGCATTGAGTGTATCGAAAATTGTTTCAATCAAAATGATATCCACTCCTCCATCCACCAATCCTTTGATCTGCTCATAGTACGCTTCAACAGCTTCATCAAATGTGATGGAACGGAAGCCTGGGTTATTTACATCCGGTGAAAGGGATAAGGTTTTGTTTAACGGTCCTAATGCACCGGCAACGAACTTAGGTTCTTGCGAATTAAATTCTTTCACAGCCTCCTTAGCACATTTAGCTGCGGCCACATTCATTTCATAAGCCAATGATTGCATATTATAATCTGCCAATGAAACCTTCTGAGCATTGAATGTGTTAGTTTCAATGATGTCTGCGCCTGCTTTTAGATATTCTATATGAATCCCTTTAATAATTTCAGGTTGAGTTAAACAAAGAAGGTCGTTGTTTCCTTTAAGATCGCTCTGCCAATCTTTAAATCTTTCACCTCTATAATCAGCTTCCTCTAATTTGTGACGCTGGATCATAGTTCCCATAGCTCCATCGATGATGAGGATGCGTTCTTGCAATAATTGTTGAATAGACTTCATACGCTACTGTTTAAATAGAAGCCGGTTGTTGCTTATTGTTCGGAACGATGAAAGGATTGCGACGCAACAGGTGATGCCATGAAAACTGTTGCTGGTATAATCGTCTTCTTCAACGCAGTCTTCAAGTGCCTCAGACTGGCATAACTAATAAAACGTGTGGGAAACAGTGTGAGAGTTTCTTTGCGTTTATTAGTTCGATTTTGGCTGAACAATAAACAAATCCGCCTTCGGCCGCAAATGTAACAAAAAAGCCGCACTGGCAAGCAATGCGGCAAGATAACCAGCTATGGGTTTTTCATAAGACTATGAAAAACGGAGACTTTTAAAAATTTCATAGGATAGGTTTGTTACCATAATTCTTAACGTAAATATGATACTACTTACTATGAAAAACCAGCGAAGGTGGCCGAACTGGCAAATTTTTTAACTGAACCGGAATTATTGCTCACCGGCCAGCCAGCCTTTAAATGCCGAAGAACGCTCTGTACTAACGATTGTATCTTCTTTCGTAGGTGGGTTTAGCTTGACCAGCACACGAGACTTAGAATATGTAAGCATTTCAGTGATACTGTGATAGCTGATGATGAACTGGCGATTGATGCGAAAGAAGTTCTTTGGATCGAGCATTTTTTCCAATTCATCCATATTAAAATCGACGGGGTATCGCTTTCCTTCTTTTAGTACAGCGAAACTGATGCGGTTTTCGGTGTAGAAGTAAGCGATATCCGTTGTTTGAATGGTTTTCATGTGCTCACCATAACGAATCACAAACCTTTCGCGGTAATCCTGTTTTGCTGGCTGTTGCTGAAGAGATGCAAGAAGCTTTTCTATATTGATAGGAGCAGCACTCTTACCTTGATATAACTTCTGGTATTTTGAAAGTGCATTTTGCAGCTCTTCTTTTTTTATTGGTTTGAGCAAGTAATCAATACTGTTTACTTTGAAAGCTTCTAATGCGTATTGATCGTAAGCGGTTGTAAAGATGACAGGGCTCTCAATATTTACCTGTTTAAAAATTTCGAAGCTGCTACCGTCTGCCAAATGGATATCCATGATAATAAGATCGGGAGCTGAATTGCTTTGCAGCCAATGGACAGCAGAGCTTATGCTATCAACATTACTCAATATTTCAGCATCGGGTAAAATTTCCATTACCATTTTCTGCAACCTTTTAGCAGCGGATTCTTCGTCTTCAATGAGCAGGATGCGTGTCATAGTGTTTTTATTATAGGTATCTGGACTGAAAAATATTTTTCGTCTTTGTGAATGATCACACTCTTTCCGGTAAGTAGTTCATATCGCTTAATGATGTTTTGCAAACCAAGCCTTGTACTTACTTCAGGTTGTTTCTTTGGATTTACATTATTGCGAACTACCAACCAATCGTTTTCTATAAACACTTCTAATAAAAGTGGTTTGTCTTTAAGAATGGCATTGTGCTTCATTGCATTCTCTGCTAGCAATTGTAGTGTTAGCGGAGCCACCATATATTGGATCTCCTCTTGGGAAGAGATGTTGATATTGGTGATAAAAGCGTTTCCGTACCTCTTTCTTTGAATGAAAAGATAATCTTTGATGATGTTCAGCTCTTCCTTTAAAGAAATAAGATCTTTTTCCCGGTAAGTAACGATGCTGCGGAAGAAATCAGATAATCGCTCAACATATTCCACGGCTCGCCTGGGATCATCTTCTATTTCAGAAACAAGAGTATTAAAACTGTTGAAGAGAAAATGCGGGTTCACCTGGTTACGTAACGTTTCAAATTGGGACTGAATTTTTTCCTTCTCTAAACGTTCCCATTTTTTCAGGCGCTTTTCCCTGTCTTTGATATACCAGAATAAAACGCCTGCCACAAATATGCCTGTTAATGCAATGAACCACCAACGCAGCCAGACAGGCTTTTGAATGGTGAAAGTGAAGCTGGCTTCGTTTGCATTAATAAAATTTTTATTTAATGAAGCTCTTACTTTAAAAGTATAAGTGCCAGGTGGAAGTTTTGGAAAATCTTTGCGGCGATCCATGGTAGTGATCCACTCTCGGTCATAGTTCTCCAACTTGTATTGGTATTGTATCCTTTCAGGAGTTGAGTAATACAATCCCGTGAAATAAAAGCTGATGTTATCCTCATCAGCGTCAAATACATGACCGTTTTTAGCTTGAACATCATTCAGAAAAAGCTGAATTCTTTCAATAAGTATTTTGGGTTGAGATATGCTGAGACGGCTGTTGTATTGATAAACCGAATTATTAGCAACAAAATAAATACTGCCCTCAGTATCCCGTGTGAGTGTATTCAGATCTGTATTAACCTCCGTGATCCCTTGTTCAGCATCAAGATAACTGATGGTCTCTGTGGCTGTGTTGATGACATCAATTCCTTTTTTATGACTGACCAGAATATTTTCATTCTTGTCAGAGGCCAGCGATGTGATGTTGAGATCACTTAACCCCTGTTCAATACCAAAGTACTTAAATGATTTTCCATTGAACTTTACTACACCGGCATCGAAAGTGCTGAACCAGATGTTGCCTTTTTGATCTTCTGTGACTTTATAAATCACTTCACTTTTAAGACCATTCCCGGAAGTATAGTGAGTGAATTTACCATTTTCGAGAACAGTGAGGCCCTTACCATCTGTAGCAAACCAGGTCTTACCCTTGCTGCAGGTATAAATATCGTAGATATAATTAGTGCCGATGTTTTGGTTGATCTGTTGGGTATTGTCACTTTGGTATTGACCAATGATGCTTTTGTTTGAAGTGTTTAATGTTATATGAACGGCACCCTCCAGGCTTGCAATCCAGATATGATCACTATTGCCAGTAATCGACAGAATGCTTGCGGCAGAAAGTACAGGCACTTCATTTAGTTTCCTAAATCTTCCTGTTTTAGCATCCAATACCATCACTCCATTTCCCATTGTACCGATCCATATATTCTCGTATTTATCCTCATATAAAGAAGAGATATGTGCATTGATAGAAATCGGAAGCCTGAATATCTGTTCTGTCCATTTACCATTCTCATTTTTGCTGAGGTGTTTTAATCCGGAGCTAACATTCATCCACAGATCTTTGTCATCATCTATTAATAATGTATGGAGATTTGCTGCCTGATCTTGTGGCAGTGTAATGAGTGGCTGCAGTTTATTAGCAGAGGCTCGAATGAGTTGATCATTGCCGGCAGCCCAGATGTTACCCTCAGTGTCTTTAAGCAGGTGATTGGTTTTAGCGGCAGAGATTAATCGCTCTTTCCTAAGTGTGCGAGTTCCAAGTATTTCATAACTTATCAACCCAAGGTTCGACGCTGCGTAAAGTGTGTTACCACTGAGGAGCAAATCTTCGACCTGTCCAAACTTTCTCTTTGGTTGATATTCGTAACCTTCATAACTAGCCCAATTAGATGAATAAGTTCCTATTCCTTCATCCTGCATAGCAATCCAGAATTCACTACCATTAATATTTTCAATTGCTCTTACAATGTTGTCTGGAAGGTTATTTTTAGAAGTAAAGCTTGAAATTATCTTTTTATTTCCTTGTAGTCTGCAGGTATTTAATCCTCTATCCGTTGTTGCAATTATCCCACTCGTACTTATTGCCAGATCATATACATAATTATCACTCAAGCCATCATCTACATTAATGTTATAGAAATGATTGTTGGTGTAAAAATATATTCCTTCCCCCGCAGTTGCAATCCAAACCACACCAGTGCTATCCTGTATGATTTTCTTTATCGTTTTTACCGGGAATCCTTCTTCTGGATTTTGAAGCACCAATTTGTTATTCTTCAGCCACCCAAGCTTCCCGTCATTAAAACCTATCCATATATTGCCATCCCTCGTTTCATAAATTGCAGTAACATTTTCCGGAACATTGGATTCTTTACTAACCGTATAAAAATTGATACCATCAAACTTGTACAAACCTGTGGTTACTCCAACGAGTATATATCCTTGTGTATTTTGATACAGGCAATTGATCTTAGACACTGTACCATTCGTAGGTAGAGTATAAGTTTTATAAGGAAGATTCTGACCAAAGACAAGGGAAGAGCAGGTAAGCAAAACAAAGAGAAATAATTTGGATGCTTGTTGCTTCATCTGTTACCTTGGTTGCAAACCGGCATTCACCTGTACTTTAATTTCATTTGCCAGTTTTTGATACACTACTTTGGGGATGGGTATGTTGTGATCGCTTAATAAAACACTGAAATCACTTTTGATCATTACTTTATTTTCTTTTACAGTCAAGTCACTCTTGATTATTCTTTCCTGCTCCACTCCGTGGATGATCAAAATTCCCTTAGCTCTTACAGTGTAGTTACCATCTTTACTGAGATCAACATCTTCAATGATCTTGCCTCTAAAACTTGCTTCAGGATATTTATCAGACTGCAGGTAATTCTCATTGAAATGCTCCCGCTGTGTTCTGCTGTTGAATCCTTCAAACGACCTGATCAAAACCTTGAAAGAAAAATTCTTTTTTCCGGCGTCTAATATTCCAACCAGATCATTTGATTCTGCCTTAATCAATTCCAGGGGAGCCTCCGAGCTGAAGTTGATCTTACCGTTAGATGTTTTATACACTTCGCTATCCTGCTTAAACGAAGTCAATGCTATAAGGCTGAGCATTACTGCAGACAAAAAAATAAATAGCTTCAGCGATTTAAACATAAGCACAAGTTACATTACTGAAGCCATTCAATATTGTTAAGAACTATCTTCTTTTACTTAGTTGGAACACACGGGAAATATTGAATCCGAAATGAATATCCCCTTGACCCCACTGACCAGTTGTTTCAGTAATGAACGTTCTCTCTGTCATACCTGTAGAGTTCGTAAAATGAAGCTGGAACACATGGCCACCCGTTTCAATATCAAAACCAACCGACAAAGAGTTATATGTACCCGGCAATTTGTGATCAGGCAATTGATAATAGTATTCTGCATTCACACTTACGCGTTGTGATATTTTTAACCTGCCACCAACGCCAAGAGAGATCAGGTCATTAGGATCGTTTGCTTTAGGTACTAAGTTGTAATGGACTAACGTTGGCATTAACTGTAACGAAAAGTCTGAACTGAACTTTCTAGCCAGGATTAACTGGTAGGCATACTGTAGCTTGTCACTGAAATTACGATCGATATTATCAGTGTATTTTAACGTTCGCAGCATTGTGCTTGCCATCAAACTCAACGAAACCGGCATCTTTCCATTCTCACGTTGCCTCAATATCCTGTATTTGAAAAATGCATCATATTGTTTCTCGAAAGTACTTCTTCCAACACCAACCATCAGCCTGTCAGTTAAACCAAAATCGAAACTCATTCTCATAGATGCATTATCCAAACCAAAGAGTTCATAGAAGCCTCTGTTCAAAGTACCAAAGCGGTGAGCGATCCTGAAATCCATCACACCTCGTTGCGTATTTTCTATTGAATGCCCGTTAATGATGCGGCTGCTCTTAAAAGTAGCCTCTGCGAACTCAGACACTTCCGATTTCTTCTTATTCATTTCCTCATCCAGCATCTTGTCAATATCCAAAGTATCCTGGGCGTTTACGGCTCCTGATAACAGGATCAACAAAGCAGTTAGTTTAAAATATTTCATAGCTTGGTTTTTTGGGTAACGAGCTGCTCGATTTTCATGGCAGCCTGGTTGCGTCGCACTCTTATACTGCATCGCAATGTGCAGCACAAGAGTGCGACGCATTAATTATCTTTTATCATAATTCACATCAACAGATATCTTGATGTTCTCAGCGATCTTTTTTTGAACGAATGATTTTCCAACCACATTGAATTCTTTCCTGTTCACAGTAAAATCCGCCTTCGCATTCACTTTACCATTGTTTACTGTGATAGTACCGTTTGTTTTAACAGGCTTAGTGGCATCTTTAATAGTAAGACTACCTTCAACGGTCACTTTGTACGTTCCATTTTTTGTAAAGTCAACCGCAGAAAGGTTAGTGATCCTTCCTTTAAAACTGGCTTTAGGATATTTTGAAGAATGCATGTAATCTTCTTCGTTAAAGTGATTCTGCATGTCCTTAATATCAAACCTGAACCCAAGAATAGCCACAACGAAATTGATATCACCCGTTTTGGTATTCAGTGAGCTTACGGCTTCATTGTTCACTGCTTCGATATCTTCAATAGGAGTGCTTGAAAAAAATTTCACTTTACCATTCCTGGTTAAATAATCCTGTGCTGAAGCAGACACAGAAGCTACAGCCACAATCATCAATACGAACAATTTTTTCATTTTATCTGGATTTTATTTTTACGATTTAATTATTGGGTGCGCCATCTAACACCCAGCCTCTTATTTGATTAACCTGGCAATCCGGCAATTTAGGTTGTCCCTTAGGCATATCAAAAGCTCCCGAATGATCTACAGCTTTTACCAATCTGCTGTTTGCGCCGCCGGTTGTTAAAGCAACGAGATTAGCATGCCCCTCTAATTTTATTCCTGCACCTGACGAGGTTGCATTAACGTTTGAATGGCACACATAACAATTATTGGTAAGAATATTAACGACCTCAACACTATATTTTACATTGGTAGTATCACAGCCCTGAGGATAAACTAATTCAGCCTTGTCATAATAACAGCCTGTAACGATCGCGGCTGCGATAACTCCGGTAATTAAGATCCAAAATTGTTTCATAAGTAAGTTTTTGGTTATCGTCATTAATTATTAAGCATACCTGCATTTATCCATTTTTGGATTTGTGTTATCTGGCAGTCATCTAATTTTCTTTGTCCATCGGGAACGGTCTTCGGCATTTTAAAAGGACCGCTGTGCGTAATAGCAGGCATTAACTTCCCACTTTGCGCTGCAGCTTTTACTCCTGCGTATGTACTAAGATCAACACCATTGAACCCGCTTGCACCCGTATGGCAACTTCTGCAATTAGCATCCATTATTTTTTGCACCGTGCCAGAGAATGTAAAAACTGCAGGATCACAAACAACGCCACAGCCCGTAGTGTTTTTCGCTCCTTCATTGATCCATCTTTTGATCAGATCGATCTGGCTTTGTAATAATCTTGGACCATTTCTCGGCATCCATTCGGATGGGTCTGTTTCTGTGATCATCTCATATATCTCGCTATCATCCGCATCATATGGTTCTATTCCCTTCATTATGCCCTGGTAATTATCAAACACATAATCGTCGACTCTGCTGGTAGCATCATGACATCCGCTCTTAGCGCAACTGCTTTTGAAGATAGGCAGTATCTCGCTCTCAAAACAAACCACTGAAGAACCTGTTCCTCCACCAGAGCCGCCTGTACCACCACCATTACCTGTACCGCCTGGTGCTATAACCTCATGTCTGCATGCATAGAAAACTATGCTCATCGCTAATACGCCAACAATTGCCAGTTTTTTCATAGGAATAATATTATTTGATCAACACACCTTCATTGATCACCACATCGCTGATGAAGCCCGTACATATACCTTTAAATGTGATGTTTTGCCCGGCTTGGATATTTCCCGGGTCATCTTTGAAAGTGCAATTGACACCGAATATTGGATCTGATGTTTTGAGAACTACGACAGTTTTATTGTCCTGATTTTTCCTTGCCTCTGCCACTTCACCTGAAACCTGGATAGCTTTATTTAGGTATTTTTTATTGGCTTCGGTTTCGTTTGTAGAAAACTCATCAAAGATTTGTTGAGCAGTAACCTGGATGCCCTGCTCTTTGGTTACATCTCTTGCCGGCTTGCTGCGCAGATACCATTTAGCTCCAAAAAAAGCTACGATCGCAAGTATAGCAAGCACCAGGATAATCTTAATGACCTTATTCATAGCTGGTAAATCTCAATTTGGATGGCAAAATACAATACTGATAATCTCCAAACTTAAAATTGTTACTGAACAGGGAAAAATGTTGACTGAAACGGCGCCCGGTTCTAAATGAGAGTTACAGGTTTATATTCAAACAGTTGAAAGATGATCGAAAAGTACAAGAGTGCGACGCAACGGAAGTTAAATAGCGGACAAAAGCTGGCTACATAAAATCATCCTTTCACATATTGCTGAACGGGTAAACGATTGGCGATGCTTCTTGCAAGGGTCATATCATCAGCATACTCCAACTCGCCGCCAAAAGCAATTCCTCTTGCTATGGTCGTTATGCGGCAAGTGAGCGACTGCAGCTTTTTTTGAATGTAATATATAGTGGTATCGCCTTGTATATTAGGATTGAGTGCAAAGATGAGTTCTTCAGTTTCTTCTTTTTGAATACGGTTAACAAGAGACTCAATGTTGAGTTGATCGGGGCCAATTCCATCTAAGGGAGAAATGATACCGCCCAATACATGATACGTTCCACTGTACTGCTGTGTGCTTTCTATTGCAATAACATCACGAATATTTTCTACCACACAGATCATTCTTTGATTGCGAAGTGAGTTAGCGCAAATTGAACAGATATCTCCGTCGCTTACATTACAGCAGCGGCTGCAGAACTTTATCTCTGAACGCATCTTTGTAATGGTCTCTCCGAAATGTTGAACAGACGCAACATCCTGTTTTAAAAGATGCAGTACCAAACGCAGCGCCGTTTTTTTTCCTATGCCCGGAAGCCTGGAAAATTCTGCGACAGCATTTTCTAGTAGTGAGGAAGGAAGTTGCATGAAGCAAAAGTAATGAATAGCCTAGCTGGATATTAAAAGGGAAATCACAAATTAATATCTGTCTCGTTATCCCAGTTGGCTTTGATGGTGAGTTTGCGGGAAAGCTGCTGAACGATCTCGGGTTGCTTCTTTTTTGAAAAATCACCGGTGTCCCAAACGCCATTCTTATTGGTATCGTATAAAAGCCTGAGATCATATTCGCCTGGATTGTACAATTTGCGATACCATTCTTTTTGGGTTATCGGAATGGCCTCGACAATTGTTTCGTTTTGTACGAGTAATAAAACAGGATTTTTGGAATAATCAGCATTTGGAAAACGCAACCTGATGCTGCCATATTCGCTTTCTTTTTTAACTGTAAAAGATATGGTATCAGCCTTTGGTAAAGTAGTTCCTGCGGAATCGGAGATCGCATTCTTTGCAATGATCAACCTGTAACGCATTTGCTCGATCCAGTTATTCCTGATGATCAGCTTTGTTGCGGATGTATCCTGAGAAATTGACTTCTGTACAACTCTGGAACTTGAATCAGTTAGTTGTATTAAACCAGTATCGGTTATCTGGATTTTTCTATTGAAAGTCAGTTCAAGTGGCGTTAGCAGGTCTTTTGCTCCACCTTCAAAGTTGGATACATAACGAATCCTCTTATCTGCAGTTGATGCCGGACCTTTATCCGCTGACGAAGCGTTGTTAGCAGAACTCTCAGCTCTTTTATACTGATGATAAGCGTACAATATCACGGGCCTTGTACTATCATTTACGGTAACGGGTTGATTGAGAAAAGCAAATGGCTTAGTGCTATCGTCATATCTTTTGGTATAATCATTCGGCAATACATACACAGCAAAGTTGGCCTTTGGCAGATGGCTGAACCTGAAGTTACCATCTTTATCCAGCTTTGTATAATAGCGAGGGCGGAGCTTACGAATAGCCGTATCAGATAGATTACTATGAAGGATTACTATTAATGTACTATCTGTTTTCCCTGTTTCTGCAAGAACAACTTTTCCTGCAAATTCATTTTCATCGATGGTATTACCCGTAGAAAAAACATAGGTAAAATTTTCAGCAACATTCGCTTCATTCACATCCTTGATCGCATTACCAAAGTTGATAGTATAGGTAGTATTGGGCTCAAGTGTATCTCTTAACCTGACTGTCACGGTTCTCATTCTTCTTTCAACAAGAGGCGTATAAAGTGGTGTTGGCGAAACGATCACTTCCTGCATTGCATTCTGTACATCTACATATTCATCAAAAGTTAAAGTGATGTGGTTTGTTGAAACGTTTCTTGAAGAATCCGGTGGAGCAGCACTTACCAATCTTGGAGGGATGGTGTCTTTAGATCCACCGGTAGGCGGCATAATATTAGCGCAACCCGTTCCGGCAATTGCTATGAAAACAATGATAACAGCAAAAAAGAATTGACTCGTTCCTTTCATTACAGTAAAGTGATGCAAACATAAACTGTTTATGATTCTTCGGCTTAAAACAAATACTAATAATCATTTAAATCATACCTTAACTGCTTAGTCTACAATTCTTCTGCTCATGAATAAGCTTCTCTTCTTTACACTTCTCTTATTTCCTGTTTTTGCTTTCGCCCAACGTACAGATAAAAAGCTTGAACGGAAACTGAAAGAACTAACTGATACTTTTCATGGAAGCATTGGTATTTATGTGCATGATCTGAAGAAAAATAAAATTTCTTCGATTAATTCAGATACGATTTTTCCTACTGCAAGTATGGTGAAGATCCCGATACTTGTTGGAATAATGGATAAGGTGAACAAAGGTGAATTAAAGTATGACAGCTTATTGACCTACCGTGACAGTCTTTTGTATGCCGGCGTTGATATTCTTGGTTCATTCAAACAAGATGAAAAGATCAATTTGAGTAAAGTGGTGATGCTGATGCTCGCGATGAGTGATAATACGGCCAGCCTTTGGTTACAAAGTTTAGCTGGATCAGGATCAAGGATCAACCAGGTGCTGGATAGTCTTGGTTTTATTGATACAAGAGTGAACAGCCGCACGCCAGGAAGAGAAAATAACAGAAGCATTTATGGGTGGGGACAAACTACGCCTAAAGAGATGGCGACCTTAATGCATAAAATAGTTAAGGGTGAAGTGATAAATGATAGTATAAGTTCAAGGATGTTGCGATTGCTTGGAAGGAACTTTTGGGATGATAATGCGATCTCTGAAATTCCATCGGACGTTTTTGTAGCAAGTAAGAATGGGGCGGTGAACACAAGCAGAAGTGAAGTGTTATTTGTTAATGGACGAGGGAGAAGCTACATTTTCTGCATATGTACGAAAAACAACAAAGACGTTAGCTGGAATGATAGTAATGAAGCCTGGCAGTTAACCCGAAGAATGAGTAAACTGCTATGGGAATACTTCAGGTAGCGTTTATTTATAATCGAGGATATTCAATCGGTGGTTGCAAAAATTATATTCCTGCAGGTCGTTACTGCTTACGATGATCAACCTTCCGTTTCCATATTCATTGATCAACTGGTGGTATAATTCATAACCCGTTTGATCAAAATTAGTACAAGGCTCATCTAATAATAAACAAGAGGTCTCTGAGAAGATCGCCTGCGCAAGTTTTATCCTTTGCCGCATTCCACTGCTATAGTTCCTGATTTGTTTATCAGCTGATCTATCTAACCCTATGATTGAAAGAATTTCTGAAACAGGTCTTACCAATCGTTTGAATACTGAATGAAAGTCAAGAAATTCTTTTCCCGTCATCTCTTCAATTACTTCCAGGTATGGCGCAGCGATTGAAATATTTTGGAAAACATTTTCTGCCTCTAAATTTTTACTGTCTCTCTTCCATACAGCATCTCCTTCCGTTACATTCATACTTGCAGCCAGCACCTGTAACAAAGTACTTTTACCGCTTCCGTTCGGGCCTGTAACAGCGTATTGATTTCCCGGAGCAAATTCGTAATTAAGTTTTCTGAATATCCAGTCTTTATTAAATTTTTTTCCTGCGTTGGTGAGGGTAATATTCATGCAGGTACATTTAAAACTTAGAAACCAAAATCTTCCGCTGTAGCATCTTTATGTCGCTTAATGATTCCCAGTGTTGAGTTCTTCACGAAAGAAAGTATCTGGTCTCTCGCGGCCGAACTATTAGTTGTTGTTTCAATCAACTCGATCGCCTTGGATGTACTATGACCTTGCACAAAAAGGATATGATACACTTTAGATATCTCGTCTAAAGATTCTTTGCTGAAATTCCGCCTTGTTAATCCAACTGTATTAATACCAACATAACTAACAGGATCTCTTGCGGCTTTTACAAAAGGCGGTACATCTTTTCTCACCAACACGTGACCGGCAACGTACGTATGGGCTCCAATATGAATGAACTGGTGAATACCTGTTAATCCGCCAATGATCGCAAATTCATCAATGGTTACGTGGCCGGCTAACTGTACTCCATTTGCAAGTATTACATTATCTGCAACAATACAATCGTGAGCTATGTGTGCATATGCCATCAACAAACAATTACTTCCAACCTTTGTTGTATTCTTATCTACCGTACCTCTGTTGATCGTGACGCATTCTCTAAGCGTAGTATTATCTCCAACAATTGCTGTAGTATATTCTCCCTTGAATTTCAGATCCTGGGGTACGGCACCGATCACCGATCCAGGAAATATTTTACAGTTCTTACCGATCCTGCTACCGTTGTAAATACAGACATTCGGCATTATGTGAGTGCCTTCGCCTATCTCAACATCTCCTTCAATTACACAGAAAGGATCAATTGTTACATTACTGCCGATCTTTGCATCAGGATGTATATGTGCTAACGAACTGATCATTGTTTCTGTTTTACAATTTGTGCGGTGAATACTCCTTCTGCTGCTACTTTATCTCCTACATAGACAGTTCCTGCCATTTCACACATTCCTCTTCTGATCGGCGCATTTAACTCCATCTTCAAAATCATTGTATCGCCGGGGACCACTTTATGTTTGAATCTGCAATTATCTATCTTAACAAAATATGTATCGTATTTCTCTCCCTCCTTCGCTACACTGGAAATACACAATATTCCTCCGCATTGAGCCAGTGCTTCAACCATCAACACACCCGGGAAAACCGAGTTATTTGGAAAATGGCCCTGGAAGAAAGGCTCATTGAAAGTTACATTTTTAATCCCAACGACAGTCTTGTCATCGAGATGAATGATCTTATCCACCAATAAGAAAGGATACCTGTGCGGCAATATCTCCTGTATCTTTTCGATATCAGCCACCGGAGGTTTGGATGGATCATATGCAGGCACATCAGGAGATAACTTTATCTTTTTGATGTGTTCTTTTATCTTTTTTGCAAAGGCCACATTGCTTGCATGGCCTGGTCTGTTTGCAATAATGTGTGCCTTGAAGGGAAATCCAACTAGAGCAAGGTCACCTACCAGATCTAAAAGCTTATGTCTTGCTGGTTCATTTGGAAACCTCAGTTGAAGATTGTTCAGATATCCCTGGCTGGTTACTTCGAACTCAGGAAGGTCTTTAAAGTGCTGGGACAATTTATGTAACTGCTCTTTTGACACTTCTTTTTCTACTACCACGATTGCATTCTCTATATCGCCTCCTTTAATAAGATTCTTATCGAGTAAATATTCTAATTCATGAAAGAAAGAAAATGTTCGGCATGGTGCGATCTCTTCTTTAAAATCCTCTATATGCTTTAAGTCGGCGTGCTGGGTACCCAGAACTTTAGAATTGAAATCTATCAAAGTATTGATGCGATATTCATCAGCCGGCATCGCCACCATCTCCACCTGGTTCTCTTCGTCAGTGAAGTAAATATTATGCTTGAGTGTGTAACAATACCTTGGCGTATCGAGTTGTTTGATGCCGCTTTGTTCTATTGCGTCTACAAATGGTTTGGAACTTCCATCCAGGATAGGAACTTCGGGACCATCAATCTTGATAAGTGCATTATCAACGCCTAAGCCTACCATTGCTGCCAGTAAATGTTCAATAGTAGTGACCTTTGCCCCATTACTTTCGAGCGTTGTGCTTCGGCGGGTTTCTGTTACATTATCAACATCCGCTTTTATAGTTGGTTCACCCTCCAGGTCAATTCGTTTGAAAACAAACCCTGTATTAGGCTCAGCAGGTTCAATGGTCATGGTAACATGCTGACCTGTATGAATGCCTACACCTGAGATGGTAATAGCATTGGCAACTGTTTGTTGAAACTGACCGCTACAGCCTGCATTTTTCATGGGCACGAAAGTAGGAAAATATGTACAAAAACGGTCTTTTGATAATTGCTACTTAGGGGCTATTACTGCTTTATGCATCTGTTGTAGAAAACGATACAACGCATCCATATTCTTAATATCGTCAACTACCAATAAGAAGTTCTTTGCCACTTGTTTTAGTCTTCCCTTGTTAGTGCCGGTTTGCAGAAATTGAAGAATATTTTTAAATATGTCTGATTCGAAAAAAGGTGAATCATTTTTATTGATGAAATAACAACGCAAGGTCTCATCTTTTAAACTCATCTTTTCAAAACCCAAATCAATTGCCAGCCAGCGGCAACGAACCGTTGTAAAAAGATCAGACACAGCCGAAGGTATCGGACCGAAACGATCACTCATCTCATTTTGAAATTCTACAAGTTCTTCTTCTTTTTCGCAGTTATCTAACCGGGTATAAAGCGATAATCGTTCAGTAATGCTTTCTACGTATTCATCGGGAATAAGTATCTCCTGGTCTGTATCAATGACACAATCTGTAACAAAATCATCCTGTTTACTGATCTCTTCCTTAAACAGGTCTTTAAAAGAAGTTCGTTTTAATTCTCTTACCGCTTCATCCAATATCTTTTGATACATCTCAAAACCGATCTCCGCCATAAAACCAGTTTGCTCTCCTCCTAATAAATTACCGGCACCACGAATGTCAAGATCTCTCATTGCAATTTGAAACCCACTGCCTAAGTCACTGAACTGCTCTAATGTTTGCAAACGTTTTCTTGAATCAGTAGGTAATGTGCTCATAGGCGGAGCCAATAAATAACAAAATGCTTTTTTATTACTTCTTCCAACTCTTCCTCTCAATTGATGCAAATCACTCAAGCCAAAATGATGAGCATTGTTTACGATGATGGTATTTACGTTGGGAATATCTACCCCACTTTCAACGATATTGGTGCAGACCAGAACATCATATTTCTTGTCGATGAAGTCCATGATCTTCTCTTCTAACTCATGACCTTCCATTTGTCCATGAGCATAAGAGATAGATAGATCAGGGCACAGACCTTGTATCATTCCGCTCATCTCCGCTAAACCATTCACCCTGTTATGAATGAAGAAAACCTGCCCGCCTCTTTCGGTTTCATAATAGATCGCATCCCTTATAAAATCAGGATTGAATACCTGTACTTCTGTTTGTATCGGCTGACGATTAGGTGGTGGTGTATTGATGATGCTCAGGTCTCTTGCACCCATTAAAGAGAACTGCAAGGTTCTTGGGATAGGTGTTGCCGTAAGCGTTAAGCAATCAACCGTTGCTCTTAATGTTTTCAGTTTTTCTTTATGGGCTACACCAAATTTTTGCTCTTCATCGATGATCATTAATCCGAGGTCTTTGAACTTCACATCTTTCCCGAGTATAGCATGTGTACCTACGATGATATCGATCTTACCTTCTTCCAGTTTCTTAAGTGTTTCTTTTTTTTCTTTGGATGATTTGAAGCGATTCACATAATCAACAGTAACAGGGAAATCCTTCAAACGTTCCTGGAAAGTTTTATAATGCTGAAAAGCAAGAATGGTTGTAGGCACCAACACGGCAGCTTGCTTTCCATCAACAACAGTTTTGAATGCAGCTCTTACAGCGATCTCTGTTTTTCCAAAACCAACATCACCACAAACCAGGCGGTCCATGGGTGAAGGATTCTCCATGTCTTTCTTTACATCAGCCGTTGCTTTACTTTGATCTGGTGTGTCTTCATAAATGAACGAAGCCTCCAGCTCTGTTTGCATGTAATTATCCGGTGTGTGTGAAAAGCCTTGCTGTGCTTTACGTTGCGCATACAATTTGATCAGATCAAAAGCGATCTCTTTAACCTTTGCCTTTGTCTTTTCTTTGAGCCTGTTCCATACATCGCTGCCTAGCTTGTTGATCTTGGGCACACTTCCTTCTTTACCCGTGTACTTAGATATCTTATGAAGTGAATTGATATTTACGTAGAGTATATCACTATCCTTATAAATAATTCTCACCGCTTCCTGCACTCTTCCATTCACTTCAATTTTCTGCAAACCACTATATGTTCCTACGCCATGATCAATATGCGTTACATAATCTCCGGGCTGTAATTCTCGAAGCGTTTTTAGTGTAAGTGCTTTATTCTTATTATAGGCTTGCTTAACCCTATACTTATGGTAACGTTGAAATATCTGGTGATCCGTATAACAAACCACTTTCAGATCATCATCAATAAAACCTTCGTGGATAGAAGTAGCGACCGGCACAAAGTGTATCTCTGTATTCAAATCGGTGAAGATGGAATTCAATCGCTCCAATTGTTTCACCTGCTCAGCGAAGATGTAAATACTATAACCCAAACCTTCATGTGCTTTCAGATCTTTTATCAGCAGATCGAACTGGCGATTGAAAGCAGGCTGTGGCTTGGTTTTAAATTCAATTTCAAAAGTTGAAAGCTGTGGCTTGTATCCAAACTCAACAATATGTCTTTGCTGAATTTGCCTTTCGATAGTTGCCGCAGGAACAAAATCTTTCAATGAAACTACTTTCAACACTTTGGTTTCATCTTCATCGTCATCAGAAGTCTGCTTAAATGTTTCCGCCCTTTCCAAATACATTCCCAGGTCTTCTTCCTGCACAGAGATCTGTTCTTTGATCACATCCCAATCTTTCAACCAAACAATTGTATTCTCGGGAAGAAATTCTAACAGGGATACTTTTTCTCCACTATCAAACTGTGTTTCTATATTGGGAATGATAGAAACCTGCATCAGCTTTCTTTCGCTGAGCTGTGTTTCCGGATCGAATATGCGGATGCTGTCCACATCATTTCCAAATAATTCAACACGATAGGGCTTTTCATTTCCAAAAGAATAAATATCCAGAATGCCTCCACGAATGGCAAACTGCCCGGGCTCGTATACAAAGTCTGTCCTGGTAAAACCATACATCACAAACAACTCCATCAGGCTATCCAGGTTGAGTGTGTCATTTGTTTTGATATGAATGATATTACTGCTGAGTGTTGAAGGCAGTACTACTTTTTCAAACAGCGCTTCGGGGTAAGAGATGAGTATCTTTTTATTTCCTCCCTGTGAGAGTTTCGTTAAGGCTTCCGTCCTCAACATCACGTGAGAGCTGTTGAGCAGCTTGAAATTTTTCCTGTTCTTAAAAGAAGAAGGAAAATAAAAAAGGTCTAAAGCTTCAGTGAGGTTTTCAAGTGTGTTGTGAAAGTAGGCCGCATCTTCTGCATCGTTACAAACAACAAGATGATTCAACTGTTGGGTATTTGCGTGTGCAAAAACGGAGGCTACTATAAACTCTGCACTGCTGCCCTGTAAGTTTTTGAGGAAGATCTTTTGAGGATCGGCATACGCCAGCCTGTCCGTCAATTGAAATAGACGGGGGTTGCTACGATACGCTTCAAGCAAAACACCCAGGTTCATAATCTGCGGCGGCAAAGATATGTTACTGGATGATAGATGATGGCGATACAAAGACGGTTATTTGGAACGGCAGGTTCCAAGATTGTCGTGCAATGTGCCAAGATTGTAACTCTGAGTATCAAAGTTGTATATCCATATTCCAAGATTGTAGTGTCAGGTTGCAAGATTGTCTATTGAAGTAGCAAGATTGCTGTTATGAATTCCAAAGTTGTCTATCGAAGTGCCAAGATTGTCGTGTCAGGTTCCAAGATTGTCACTGAGAGTTCCAATATTGTCATTGCAGGTTCCAAAGTTGTTACTATATGTTCCAAAGTTGCGCTGTATAGCCTCAAATTGCTCTATCCGCATCGAATGCTAGACGGTAGCCGGTAGTTAATAGCCCAAATCGGCAGGAAGATTGCGACAGTTATACTAAACTTGCGCTATGCCAAAGAAGACCGTTGTATTAGGAGCATCCGATAACCCGTCGAGGTATAGCTTCCTTGCAATCAATCGTTTACGCAATTTTAATCATCCCGTTGTAGCCATCGGCAAGACAGAAGGGGATGTGGCTGATGTACATATTACAAAGGAAAAGCGGCAGGAGGAAGATGTAGATACGATCACTTTATATCTCAACCCCATGAACCAGAAGCCTTACTATGATTACATCATGCAGCTAAACCCTAAACGCATCATTTTCAATCCCGGAACGGAGAACGATGAATTGATCGAAATGGCTGAGGAGAAAGGTATAGAGCCGGTGATCGGCTGTACGCTGGTGATGTTGAGTACAGGGCAGTATTAGTAATGTTGAATTTTAAGTGTTGAATTTTAAATGAAGGAGGGTTACAAATCTTTATTTTTTGTGTCGATGATTATTGTCACCGGCCCGTCATTCAGCAATCGCACTTTCATATCTGCACCGAAAATGCCTGTTTGAATTTTTTTACCGAGTTCCTTTTCCAATTGTGCAATGAATTTTTCATACATCGGTACGGCGAACTCCGGCTTTGATGCTTTGATGTAAGATGGCCTGTTTCCTTTTTTAGTGGCTGCGTGTAAGGTGAACTGGCTGACGAGTAAAATGTCACCATTAATATCTATCAAACTTTTATTCATTACGCCTTGTTCATCATCGAAGATGCGGAGATTAATGATCTTGTTCGAAAGCCAGGAGATGTCCTCATCCGTATCAGCATCTTCAACACCCATTAAAACCAATAACCCATTTTGAATAGCACCTGTGATGTTTGCATCTACAGTAACGGAAGCTTCAGTAACTCTTTGAAGAACAACTCTCATCTTTATTAACAGTTTTGCATCTAATTTTATAAAAATGAAGATAGATATTACATCGGAGATAGACTTTAAGACTGCACGAAGCGGAGGCAAGGGTGGGCAGAACGTAAATAAGGTAGAAACGATGGTAGAAGGAAGATGGGATATCCAGTCTTCAACTTTGGTGAATGATGAACAAAAGCAGTTATTGGCTGAAAAGCTCAGCAACAGGATCAATGATGAAGGTGTCTTACTGGTAAAAAGCCAGGTGGAACGATCGCAGCTTGGCAATAAACAACAGGAGATCAAAAAAATGAACCGGTTGGTGGAGCAGGCATTGATAAGGAAGAAGGCCAGGATTGCGACGAAAATTCCAAAGGCGGTTAAAGAGAAAAGATTAGAAAGCAAGAAAAAAAGATCTGAAGTAAAACAGGGAAGAAGATTTAACCTGAAAGATTATTGATGAAGTATTTTTTACTCTCCATATCAGTTGTTGTGGTTTGTGTGGTGTCATTTTCTTTTAAGGAAAGAGGAGGAAATACACTGCAGGTAATTTTTCATCACAAAGTGGGAGACAGTGATCTCGTGTTGGGTAATATGTATGTTAACCCTTTCGGAGAAGAGCTGACTATAACAAGCTTTAAATATTATCTGTCAAATTTCCATTTTCATTCAAAAGATCTGAGCAAGGATTTTAAAATCAGGAACAGCTACTATTTTCTTAACCAGGCAGATGAAAGTTCCTTGGTATTGAATTTTGATCTTCCACCGCGAAGTTTTTCCGCCTTATCTTTTATGATTGGTGTAGATAGCATCCGAAATGTTAGCGGCGTTCAATCTGGAGCGTTAGACCCGATGAATGGGATGTTCTGGACTTGGAATACAGGTTATATCAATGCAAAACTGGAAGGCTTTTCACCTGCATCTAAAAATAGCAGGCAAAAGGTAGAATATCATATCGGCGGTTTCAGGCAGAGAGAGAATACGATTAAGAAAATAACGATACCGCTTTCTGAGAAGGATGTAATGAGAAATGGAAGCTTAATGGAACTGCACATAAATGTTGACGTCAACAAATGGTTTAAATCAACACATGAATTGAAAATTGCAGACACTTCCGTAGTAATGACTCCGGGCAACCTCGCCACAAAATTTGCAGATAATTACGCCAACATGTTCAGCATTGCTCCTCAAAAATGAAACTGCGGATAACCATATTATTGATGGCCTTTGTGATGCTTGGCGTAAGCTTCATCAACTTGCCTAAAGTAAAGAAGCTAAAATTTCCTGTTCCTAAAGGCTGGGGCGAACCATCATATGACTTTAAAAATAATCCTGTTACAGAAGAAGGCTTTCAATTAGGTAGAAAGTTGTTTTACGATGGAAGATTGAGTAAGGATGGAAACTTTCCCTGTGCCAGTTGTCATCAGCAATTTGCTTCTTTCGCCAATTTCGATCATGACGTAAGCCACGGATTCAATAATCAATTCACTTCCAGGAATGCACCATCACTTGCCAATCTTGCATGGCGGAAAGATTTTCATTGGGACGGCGGTGTGAATCACCTGGATGTACAGCCTCTTTCGCCACTAACAGCACATAATGAAATGGCTGAGTCTATCGATAGCATCATTTACAAGCTAAAGAAGGATAAAGAATATAAGCAAATGTTCAAGTCGGCTTTTGGTGATGATAAGATCAATACAGAAAGGATCACCAAAGCACTAAGCCAGTTCGTGGTGATGATGGTGAGTAGTAACAGCAAATATGATAAAGTGAAAAGAGGAGAAGCAAAATTCAACTTGCCCGAACAATTAGGTTACGAGATCTTTCAAAGAAAATGTGTGAGCTGTCATACAGAACCTTTGTTTACTGATAATTCATTTCGCAACAATGGAATGAGTTATAATAAATACTTTGATGATAATGGCCGAATGAGGATCACGAATGATTCAGCAGATTATTTAAAATTTCGAGTACCCAGCCTGAGAAATGTGGCAGTGACTGCACCTTATGGTCATGACGGCAGGTTCTTTTCTTTATCCAATGTATTCGAGCATTATCGTAAGAATATGATCCCGATCGCAACGACAGATTCTTTATTGAAGAATAAAATGCATCTATCGAATTACGAGATTGGTCAGCTTACTGCTTTCCTTTATTCTCTTACAGACAGTACATTCTTGAAAGATCCAAGATTTTCAGCGCCACCTGCCACCTCAATACCACAAAAAGTGCATGACCACTAAACTTTGCTTTCTTACTTTAGCACTTTATATTTTTGAATGAGCAGCATCAAGCAACTGGCCGGGCAAACAATGTGGTATGGATTGAGTTCTATTGCTGCCAGGTTCATCAACTACTTACTTACTCCATATCTAACCTACACCCTCGCCGACAGATCGGATTATGGTAAGATAGGGTTGATCTATGCAGCAATTCCAATTCTGAATATCATATTCACCTATGGTTTTGAAACCGCCTATTTCAGGTTTTCAGCCAAAGCAGAAAATAAGAAGACGATCTATAGCACGGCTTCTATCTCTTTATTCCTGTCAACTTTATTTTTTGCCGTAGTACTTTGGTTCAACCAGGAATGGATAGGTAATGCAACAGGGCTGATTGATTATCCGATGATCATTCAAATGGTGATCGTGATCATAGCATTAGATGCATTGAGTACTATTCCATTTGCAAGATTACGTGAGCAAGGACGACCAAGGAAATATGCATTTATCAAGATAGCAGGCATTTTGATCAATGTATTCTTTACGTGGTTCTTTATCAGCTATTGTCCGCAACAGTTGAAGAATGATTCGCAAAGCTGGATCGGCAATATCTATGATCCTTCACTGAATGCAGTGGTCTATGTGGTGTTGGCAAATGTGATACAGTCGGCATTTACGCTGTTATTGCTGTGGCATGAGATCAGCGAGATCAATTTCAAATTCGATGCGAAGCTCTGGAAAGAGATGATGATATACTCTTTGCCACTTGTAATCGCAGGTATGGGTGGTATGATCAACGAAACATTCGACAGGTTAATGCTTCGCTGGTGGTTGCCGGGAAGCGTTGAATATAGAGAAGACCAGATAGGTGTGTATAATGCATGTTATAAATTATCTATTCTGATCACATTATTCATACAGGCCTTTAGAATGGGCGCCGAACCATTTTTCTTCAAACAAGCTGAAGGAAAAGACCCGCAGAGAGTGTATGCAAGAGTGATGAAGTTTTTCGTGATAGCGGTTTGTATCATGTTCCTCGCAGTGGCATTGTTCATACCTGTATGGAGATGGTTTATTGCGCCGCCTTACTGGGAAGGATTGGTAATCGTGCCAATACTTTTATTCGCCAATATTTTCCTTGGGATCTATTATAACCTTAGTATCTGGTATAAGCTCACGAATAAAACCATGGCGGGAGCATATATCACCATTATCGGGGCTGTGGTCACTATCATCATAAATTATCTATTTATACCATCTTATAATTACATCGCCTGTGCCTGGAGCCATTTTGCATGTTACGGAAGCATGATGCTGATCAGTTTTATATGGGGGCAAAAAAATTACCGTATCCCTTATGCCTCAAAAAAACTTATAGCTTATATGGTTATTGCGGCGGGCTTATACTTTGCCTCCCGAGGTTTCTGGTATATAACTGATAATACCTATTATCAATTAGCGATCTCTGTAGTACTAATCATATCATTTATCTTATTTGTGGGATCGATTGAAAAAAAGGAACTTCAAAGATTGCGTTTACTAAAACAGAGCTAACGTTTTCTTTCTTACTTATTTAAGCAGGTTTTGATTATCTTCACTACATATACAACCCGCTCCTGAAAGACCCTAATTTCTAAATAAATAAGTACCGTGGAATTGACTGCTTCAAAAAAAACTGCAGGTAAGTTGTCTTTTAAACATCTTCCTTCGTTTGCTCGATATGTCAAAACTGACAGGCTGGTTGATTTTATCAAGCTGCAGATACAGTTTTCCCGTGATGTAAACCTGCCGCTGCTTCGCTTTTTTGAAAATATGACTGATGAGCAGATGATTGAATTTTCTATTCCTTCATCAACAGAACTTCTTGATCATTTTATCAATAATACACTACAGAAACAAATAGAAGCCTCGCTGCAGCAATGGACGTCGAATGAACTACCCAAAAACATTGATAAGTACTCCATCGCCGTAGAGGATATCACGCTGGTAAGTCTTGTTAGAAAAAAAGCTTTCCTCCAGCTACTCCCTGATTATACAACTGATATCAATCTTATCATTGCTATTAGCTCTGAGCTTGCTGATTATTTCTCTGCTTCTGAAACCGCATCGCACAAAACCTATATTGACCTTTTGAAAGGACGGATAGAGGAACACACCCATTTTATCTCCAGAATCACTGAAACATCGCCGGGAATTATCTATGTATTCGACATCATCAACAACAAGGAAGTTTATGCGAACAAAATGATGACGAACCTGCTCGGGTACCTACCAGAAGACTGGCAGCATCTACAAAATGATTTTGTTTCGCAGTTGATCCATCCCGATGATGTGGAGTTGATAAAAAATAACCAAAAGGATTTTCAACTTGCAAAAGACGGTGAGATCCAAAGCATCAAATACCGCATTAAAGACAAGCAAGGAAAATACAGGTGGATGAGAACCTATGAATCGGTCTTTAAGCGAAATGAAAGTGGACGACCATGGCAGGTGATCGGGATTGCTTTAGATATTGATAAAGAGAAACGTACTTCTGATGAATTGCACAAACGGGAAGAACAACTTTTAGAGGCTCAGGAGTTAGCAGATATGGGAAGCATTACCTGGAATACTAAAGATAATGCCTGGGAAGCTACCCCTAATGGTTACAAGATTCTTGAGATGGGTGCTGATGAAAAGGTGGATACTTTCTTAAGTAAAGTACATCCTGCAGATAGGGAGAAGGTAAAGGAGACAGTTGAAAAACTCGCTACCAGTGCAGAGCCCTTTGATATTGAATTTCGCTATGTAACTTCTGGTGGAGAAAGAATCATATGGAGCAGGGGCGCTTTGTCCAAAGACAATGAAGGTAATGCTGTAGTGAAAAGCACAATAATGGATGTTACGGAGCGGCACCACATGCTTAAGAGATTACAGCGAAGTGAGGAGGTAAATAAGAAAGCTCAACGATTAACCCATATTGGAAACTGGACATGGGACCTATTAAATAATAAACTGGAATGGAGTGAGGAATTGTTCAGGATATATGGATTAGAACCTACTGGCACAGTTGATTCATCCATTATTAAACAATTCAATCACCCTGAAGATGCCGAAAAAGTAACTACGATCATTGATGAATCTTACCGTACGCTGCAACCATATGATTTTTATTATCGGATTATTTTAAAAGACGGCACGATAAAAACCCTTCATGCTATCGGTGAAGTGCTGGCAGATGAACAGGACATGCCCTATAAAATGTTAGGCACTTTGCAGGATGTTACAGAAAGAGAGATAATGATCGAAAGACTCAGGCAAAGCGAGATCCTCTATAAGCAAGCCCAGGGCTTATCTCATATAGGAAACTGGAAATGGACAATACATACCAATGAATTACAATGGAGTGATGAGATGTACAGGATATATGGCATGGAACCCCAAAGTGAAAAAATGACCATTGAAAAATTCAAATCCTTTATTCATCCAGACTATAAGCAATATATAGAAGACAACCTTGAATGCTCCACATTAAAAAAGAAATACGATGATACTTTCAGGATCATCACACCTGATGGTGAAAAGATCATTCATTCTATAGCCGAGATGCAATGTGATGAAAAAGGAAATCCGTTATATGTTATCGGAACCGAACAAGACATCACCGAAAAGCACCATTTGCTTGAGCAATTGAAAAAAAGCGAGGCCTTATACAAGGAGGCAGAGATATTGGGCAGGATGGGTAGCTGGAGCTGGAACGTTAAAGAGAATAGACTGTACTGGAGCGATGAAATTTACAGGCTGTACGATCTCGAGCCCCAATCAGTCGAAGTAACCTTCGATCTGTTTAAGAGCTACATTCATCCCGAGGACTTCGCTTATGCAACCCAAAGTATACAGGAAGCTTTCAAAACTTTAAAGCTGGATTATACATATCGAATCTTACTTCCTGATGGAGACATACGATATATTCATTCTATCGGTGATGTAAAGACAGACGCAGAGGGTAATCCTGATATTTTCATTGGCTCTGCACATGATGTTACAGAAAAACAACTTTTGATTGAACAGATAGAAGAAAGCCGTGAACTATATAAACAGGCACTGTCTATCGCTAAAATCGGAAACTGGACATGGGACGTTAAAACAGATGTTGTGTTTTGGGATGAACAGATCTACCGCAATTTCGGCATGGAGCCTTTCACCAATACAGAGCCGATCACTTTCGATCTATACATGTCTTTTATTCCTGATTCCGAAAAGCAAAAAGTGCAGCAACATGTTGCTGAAAGTCTAAAAACAAAAAAGGGATACGAATTCATCCATAAGGTGGTTACAGAAACCGGAGAAGAGAAATATCTTCTGTCTAAAGGTGAAGTTCTTCTAGACGAAAATGGCGACATCTACAAGTTGCTGGGAACTGCACAGGATGTCACAGAACGGGAAAAGCTTATTGAAAAACTACAAAGAAGTGAAGCACTGTATAAACAGGCGCAGGCTATCGCTCACTTGGGTAACTGGATATTTGATGTAGCAGAAAATAAGTTGTACTGGACTGATGAACTGTATCGCATTTATGGCATGCATCCACAAACTGAGGGGTTGACCTGGGATAGATTTATGGAGTTTGTGCTTCCTGAGGACCGGCAATTAGTTTCTGCTTTTGCAGACGAAGCGTTGAAAAATGGTAACCCTTTTGAAATGTACCACCGTAATATCCTGAGTGACGGCACCGTAAAAACTGTTCACGTTAAAGGCGAAGGAGTTATCAATGATGAAGGAATGGTTTACCAGCTTTACGGAACTACGCAAGATGTTACAGAGCAGCAAAAGATAGAACAGCAACTAAGAGAAAATCAAAATTTCATTCAAAAGATCGCAGATGCCACTCCGTCTGTCATCACCTCTTATAATATCAACACTGGTAAATATCACTTTATTAGCCAGGGATTGGAAAAATTATTAGGATACGATCCTAAAGAAGCTTTGGAAAGAGGAATGGAATTCTTCTCAGAAATAATTCATCCCGATGATTTATTAAGAATAACACAAGAGAATATAGAAGCGCTTTCTGTAGCCAATTCACCTGAAAACGAAGGGTTAGATATAGTAGTAGAATTTCAATACCGGATGAAAAAGATGGATGGCGAGTACCGCTGGTTCCACACATTCGGAACTGTATTCGATAGAAACCCTGATGGAAAAGTGGAAAACATCTTAAATATATCAATTGATATTACACAACGTATACAAGCAGAAGAAAGAGTGATCGAGCAGGAGAGATTTATCAAACATATTGCAGAAGCGTCACCAACTATCCTTTACCTGTTTGATCTTGAAAAACGTCAATTCCTCTATGTAAATAAGGAAGTGGCTGAAGTTCTTGGCTATGCTCCTGAAGAGATCACTGCGCTGGGAGATAAAGTGTATCATCTACTTCACCCGGAAGATGACCTGCAAACCAACGAATCCCATCTGCGGTATAAAAGCTCTGAAACTGCCCCTACCATGCACCAATTTGAGGGAAGAATAAAAAGCAGGACGGGAGATTGGAGATGGTTGTTAACAAGAGAGATCGTTTTTAAACGAGATGAGAGTGGAAGAGCTATTCAAGTATTAGGTTCGGCACTCGATATTACGGAGCGGAAAGAGATGGAAAGAAATTTATCACGTAAGAATCTTGAGCTCGAACAATCAAATGCCAGCCTGGAAGAATTTGCTTATGTAGCAAGCCATGATCTGCAGGAGCCTCTAAGAAAGATATCCATCTTTGGTGACAGGTTATTATCTAATCACAAGGATCAGTTGAACGATGATGGCAGAAACTTTCTTAATAAGATAGTGGAATCTTCTAGAAGAATGCAAATGATGATCAATGATCTTCTTTCACTTTCGTTGATCTCAGGTGATAAGCATTTTGAAAAAACAGATCTTAATGCAATAGTCCGCGACGTCTTACAAACACTGGAGTTAAAGATCGAAAAGCGAGGAGCTGTTGTCAATGCAAGTGGCCTCCCAACGATAAATGTAGTGCCGTTCCAATTCAGGCAACTTTTTCAAAATCTTATCAGCAACTCTTTAAAATTCTCTGTCGAAAACAGAAGCCCGGTAATAAAGATCACATCCGCGCCTGTAAAATACGATGACCTGTTTAAGTACAATCTACCAAGAGGAAAACAGTATGTAACGATCCAATTTGAAGACAATGGAATTGGCTTCGATAATAAGTTTGCTTCTAAGATCTTCACCATTTTCCAACGCCTGCACGGAAAATCTGAATATGAAGGAAGCGGTATTGGATTAGCTATCTGTAAAAAGATAGTAGAGAATCATGAAGGAGTGATCTTCGCAGAAGGAAAGCCTGGCGAAGGTTCCATATTCTCCATGATCATTCCTGCCTAATTATTGGAGATGAATTAATTTAGTGCAAACTGTTTTCATGCCCTCAACTTCTAATGCGTTAACTGCTTCAACAAGATATTATTCTTTAGATGTTTTCCGTGGCGCCACGGTCGCCTTAATGATATTGGTAAACAATCCGGGCTCATGGGCTTACATATATGCTCCTCTTAAACATGCAACATGGCATGGCTGTACACCAACAGATCTCGTATTTCCATTTTTTTTATTCGCTGTAGGCAATGCAATGGCATTTGTTATGTCGCGGTTTGAACAAAAGGGAGATGCATTTTTTTGGAGAAAAGTAATCACAAGAACACTACTGATTTTCACGATCGGACTCTTCCTGCACTGGTCACCTTTTCTGCAATGGAAAGGCGAAGAACTGATTTGGAAAAAGTGGGAGAACATAAGGATATTCGGTGTTTTGCAACGAATCGCACTGTGCTATTTCTTTGCTTCAGTGATTGCGTATTACGGCAAAACAAAAGGTTCGTTTTACATCAGTTGCATCATTCTCATTTTATATTGGTTTATATGCATGTTGTTTGGCAGTGCATCTGATCCATATAGCATCAACGGTTTCTTCGGAACACAATTGGATGTTGATCTATTAGGCGTAAAACATGTCTACAAGGGAGAAGGTATTCCTTTTGATCCCGAAGGACTGTCCAGCACTTTACCTGCCATAACACAAGTGGTATTCGGCTTCCTTGTTGGTCAATACATCCAACAGAAAGGAAAGAATTATGAAATGCTCAGCAATTTATTTATTGCCGGATCAGTATTGATCGTTGCAGGTTTTTGTTGGGATATGGTTTTCCCCATTAACAAAAAGATCTGGACCAGCAGCTACGTATTGTACACAACAGGTTTAGCGATAATGACCATCTCGGTAATGATCTATTTACTGGAGTTTAAAAACGCAAAAGGAGCCTGGAGTAAATTCTTTGATGTCTTTGGAAAGAACCCATTATTCATTTTTGTGTTGAGTGGATTCCTGCCAAGACTGCTCGCATTATTCAGGTGGGTAGATCATACTGATGCACAGGGTAAACCGGTATACATCTCAGCATTACCCTGGCTATGGAAGTATAAGTTCATGCCCATCTCCCAGGACATAAGAAACGGCTCATTATTGTACGCCATTTGTATGATCCTGTTTTATTGGCTGATCGTTTACCTGATGGATAAAAGAAGAATCTATATTAAAGTATGATCAGGAAAACATCTTTGCGGCTCTTTCAATGCTTTCTGGTTTCCCCACATCAATGAACTTACTCCCGGAATGATCAAAGCATTTTATTAATTGTGCTTTTGCAAGATCGAGATATACATCTACCATAGAGAACTTACCTTCTCTATTGATCAATGGAAATATCTTGGAACTGATCACATGAATTCCACTGAAAGCTTTTTGCTGAAGCACTGTTGATTCTCTTGCACTCTTCTCTTCACCGGTCTTTATATTTCTCCATCCACACAAGACATCATCATCATTAAAAAGAAAATACCGCGAAGTTTCTCTGCCTGTTACAGCTAACGTTGCGAGTGCATCGCTTTTTTGGTGATAATGTATCATTGCTGCCAGATCAAGATCCGTTAGTATATCAGCATTCATCAGTACGAAATCTTCCTCTCCTTTGAAATACCATGCAGCTTTTTTTAAACCGCCGCCTGTTTCAAGCACTACGTCAGCTTCATCAGAGATAGACACATTACTTCCCCAGCCATTATTTCTATTAACTGCATCGATTACCTGGTTAGAAAAATGATGCACATTTACGATCACTTCCTTTATACGAAAACGTTGCAGGTATTCAATATTCAATTGTAGTAGACTTTTACCGTTCACTTCCGCCAAGGCTTTCGGATGATGATCAGTCCATGGCTTAAGCCTCGTTCCCAATCCCGCAGCCAAGATCATTGCTTTCATAGTAGATTAATTTTTTGCGGGAAGTTCTCTTACCCAATTTGCTTCGTTTGTATGTGCCAGTTCTACTTTCACTTTGTACTTATTTCTTAAATGCCTTGCTGTCTGTTCTGCAGCATAAACACTTCTGTGCTGTCCACCAGTGCAGCCAAAATTGATCTGCAGGCTTTTAAATCCTCTTTTGATGTAATCTTCTACGGCAATATCAACAAGATCAAAAACACTGTTTAAGAATTCATTCATCTTAGTGCGCTGTTCAAGAAAATCAATTACGCATTTGTCTTTTCCGCAAAATATCTTGTACTCATCAAATCGGCCCGGATTCAAAATTCCCCGCATATCAAAAATGAACCCTCCTCCATTTCCACTATCATCAACAGGAAGCCCCTTTTTATAACTGAAGCTATTGATGGTTACTACCAGCGGAGTATTCTCATCTGCTTTCACAGTTTCAAAGCGCTCGATCATTTCATCACTAACGATCTTATGTAATACCCTGTCAAATTCAGGAACATCAATCCCCAGATTCATATTATCAACGAAATATTTAAGATTACGTAGCGCTAAAGGAATACTGCTAAGAAAATGCGCTTTTCTCTGGAAGAAACCCCGAAAGCCATACGCTCCTAATACTTGTAGCAATCTTATCAACACATACCCGTTGTATTGATATACAAAAGTGTTCCTATTGATGGGTTGTTCTAATAATTTATCAGCCTCATCCATGTAATATTCAAGTAAACTATTCTTCCACTCATCGCTTAACTCAGCTTTTGCCTGCCATAGCATCGAAGCCACATCGTATTGCAAAGCGCCCTGCATTCCTCCCTGGTAATCTATAAAATGTACTTCATCATTCTTCACAATAATATTCCGGCTTTGAAAATCACGGAACATAAAAAATTTGTACTGTGTTCTCGTGAGGTAATTGCTTAACGCTTCAAAATCATCCAGCATCGCCTGCTTATCGTAAGGGAGTTTTAAAGTATCTAAGAAATAATATTTAAAGTAAAGCATGTCACTCAGGATAGCCTGCTTGCCAAACTCCCTCGCGGTTAAGCACCAGTCGTAATTCAATCCCTCGTGCCCAAGTATCTGTATACGGGCCAGTTCCTGAAGACTCTTCTGAAACAATCCATATACATAGTCATTATGACCATGTTCTTCCAGTTTATTCAACAAACTCTCGGTACCCAGGTCTTCCTGTATATAAATGGATGCATCATCATTCACGGCATACACTTCAGGCACTGCCAGTTGTTTTGAATTGAAATGCCTGCTGAAATTGATAAACGTTCTATTCTCCTGGAGGTTCGTATTATATGTTGCGATAAAACTTTCATTGCCACTATATATCCTGAAATATATCCTGTCGCTCCCGCTTTGAGGTAACTTCTCTATTCTATCCGCAGCCTTGTGCTTATATAATTGAAATAAATCTTTTATGCCTTCAACTGCTGCTTCCATACAAATTTGATTTGAACGAAAATAATGCTAAGTGATCAAAGCTGAAAGATGTATCGGTGTAGTAAAACCTGAATACGCAACATGAATTAAGCTGCAAGAATCTCATTTATTATTTTAAGATGATGCTGAGTATGAAGCTCCAGGAATTTTATGGTACGCTTCAAATTCATACTTCCCAGGAAAGGATGCGTAAAGTAATGATGCGATTGCAACAGAGACAACTCGTTCACCCTTGCCTTTGCTTTATCAATTCCAGACTGCATCGCCTGTACATCATTCTCTACTTGAGGCTGTACTGCTTTCGGAGCTTTGATCTTACCCCTTGGTATCTTATTAGTTAAATACACATAGCTCCTTTTCCAGTTGAATTTCCATTTGTATGTAGCAGGATCAGATTGCTTCACCGCATCTATGATGCGTACCATCACCAACGATGTATGCTGTATATGCCAGCCCACATTGGCGGCTGATACGGTAGCAACAAGCTTTTCGTGTGCAGGTATTCTGGCTTGCAGTTCGGTAAGAAGGTCGAGTAGTCGTTGCATATGCTTGGTTGTTGTACGAATTAACTCAAATTTTTTCAAACCAATACAAGCGGAGGATCATGTAATGGGTGTATTGAAGCTTTATCGGTGGGAGAGATGAATAATGTATGCTACTATCATCAAACAAAAGCAGACTTCATTTTAATAACTCATCGATCCTTTTGATGATATACCCGTGTTGCTTTAAATAGGATATCAATTTTTCCAGCCTGTTGTACAACTTATCGGTTCTGCGTGGGTCTGTGCCGGCATGAATGAGAAGGATCGCTCCGTTCAATCCTGCAGGTCGTGAATCATAATTTTTCAATGACTGTAAGATCATTTCACTGCTTGCATATGACTTGCCCAACTCCGGCCAGGTATAATCTGCATTCGTTCTTGTACCGGGTGTAAAGCTGAACAAGCGAATATTTCTTTTATGGCACCAGCCCGCAACTGAATCATTCCACCATTCATAGGGAGGAATGAACAGATCGCCGGTATGCAAAACTCCTATCGCTTTCATCGCATCGATATTGTTTTTATAATCGAGGTGAAAGCTGTCTTCGGAAACTAAAAGACTGTCTCGCTTGGTCCAGTCACAGTATAGTAAATGTTTATCTGAATGAGGACCGAGATAGTGGCCATTTTTCTGAAGTTGAAGAATATCTTTTTTGAAAGAGTGTTCCCTGAAAAAATTTCCCGTAAAAAAGAACCCGCCTTTTACCGTGTGTTTTTTCAAGACCTGTGTGATAGTTGGTAACCCCTCACCAAACTCATCTCCCGTAAAAACCAGGGCAATTTCTTTACGAGATGAATCACCTCTGATTATCGCTCCTGCTGCGGACTGGAATTTTTTTTTACTTCAGAAGGCTTCTTCTTTTCCTGCTTACGAGACTCAGCTTCCTTTGCTGCCAGGAGATAAATAAGCGAAGCTGTTCCATCCATTGTAGGTTCATTGGTACTGTAGTCTCCATAATCATCATGATATACTGCGAGATCACTTTGGTTGAACCGCTCGTATTCATCAGCCTGATAAAGTTTGATACCGATGAGGCTTTTGTAAATAGATGTGTACACAGGCCCATCTATCAACCCACCGTCTATCGGGTAATTCTTCAAATGCGTGAATGCCGAATGCGGGTCAACAGGTGTATCGCCCCAGGCAGGTAGTCCATACACCATGGATGTGCCCCAGGGATTACATCCAAACAACCAATCAAAATTTGCCTGCTCCAGTTCTTTGTGAGTGTTATCACCCGTTAACTCCATGTACCAGTAACACTGCATAGCAAAAGCAACGGTGAGGTTGTTACTGCACCAGATGAAAGGAACACCTCTGTAGAAAGCATTTGATTTTGCTTTTGTCCAGACTCTATCAATTCCTTCTTTATAAAAACTGGTAACAGAATCTTTATTACGGGGGAAACTTTCAATAAATTCTTTGGTGTAGGATGACTTGGGAGAATGATCCCTTTGTTTCATCTGCCTTACGATCTCATAATGCCCAACGTTGATGAATGGATACCATTGATAATGCTTGGCGGTATCAGTTCCCAGCCACGGCGTGATCTTTTCTTTTTTTGCATAGCTCACAGATTGCACCATATACCATCCGTTGGCATTTCCTTCCCGTGTGGTGAGCATGTCATTTATAGCCGCATATGCAAGTTCCATATCATCTGCCCAGTTATCTTCAGCATATATGTAAGGTGACTTAACCGATGCTGTTTGTGTAACGCCTTCTTTCTTTTTAGCGAACGCAAGCGCACTCATTGCTTTATTATAATAGCCTGCGCCTTTTGTGTTAGCAGCAAAAGTTGAATCGGATTTACTGAGTACCTGTGCCAATGCAAAAGCACTTGCAAATTTTGCCGCGGTTGAAGATGTGCCTGTAGTGTTGTTCATGAATTTCCCTCTCTGCTGTGGTTCGCCGCTAACAAAGTATACCGGCCTTTCATATCCACGTCCATAAAAGCTATCCTGCTTAGGTATACGCATGTTCACATGATCTCTGTCGTCAGCGATCTGGTTGAACATCCAGTCTTGCCTGGGATGCATCTTTACTAACCAGTCTAATCCCCACTTGGCTTCATCTAATACATCGGCCATTCCATTCTTTCCATCCAGCCCATTAGCAAGTTTTTCATCACTGAACACGCCAGGAAAATCTCTATACGCCATTAGCAAATGATAAGTTGCATTTGCAGATGTGGTAACATATTGCAGGTAATCGCTGGCGTCATGCCACCCACCTACCACATCTATTTTTGTACTGTCTATGATACCAGCCTTTTCACCATACAACACATAACCATCATGCGTATGGCAACTGTCTTTTAGAAACGGATTGAAACCCGTGCGTTGCTGGCGCATGTATCGCAAACAAAAGTCAGCAGCACCTTTATATACATCTGCAGCGATCTTAAAAACAGGTGATACGGCTTTACCAGCCTTCAAATAATATTTCCCGGGTTTGTTGAATGATGAGAAGTTTAGCCGGTGCGACTGAGCAAATGGACCGTATTTGCCAAATGCTTTACCTGTTTTTGCTGTAAAGGCGATCTTGCCGGTTGCAGAATCGATCAGTTGGAATGAGGTGAGGGTTACATCTTCTGTACTGCACCACACCGCTACTTTTATACCGGATGGCGTATATCCAAGCTGGTTGATCCGTATCCATGAATTTTCTTCCTCGTTCTCAGGAATTGAAAAGCTAAAAACAGATATCCCTGCAAGCAATATAAAAACAGCTCTTATCATTTGATGAAGTTAAGATGAAACAACTATGATATCCGTAGGGAACAAACAGCCTCATCAACTATTGAACTGTCTCGAAAGCTGATCAAACCTTTCCCTTGTCATTCGCCACTGTTTCACCGGTTGTTCAAAATTGAAAACACCGGGAACGGTGACATGTTCCTTTATAAATTCAAATCCCACTTTCTCTAAAGTTTTATTCGGTGCCGGGTTAAGCGCATACGGTTCACACCATAATGTTTTTAATTGCAGTGTACTGAAATAATGCGGCAAAGTCATCTTTACTAATTCGGTTCCCATCCCTTTTTTTCTCTCCGTATCACTCCAGATGTGCAGGTGCATTTTTGCTTCTTCGCCAAATGTTGTTGGGTTTGTATTCGAATGGCCAATTGGCTCTTCATCTTTTAACCAAACGACAGCATAACTCATTCTTTGTTCAATTGGTGTTACCAATAGTTTTTCCAGCATGCTGGTAAACTGCTCTTTTGATGGCAGCTTTGAAACATCTAAACCCATTCCTTCCAGGAAAGTTTCATCCGATTCAAACCAGTATTTGAGAAAGAGCGGGATATCTGAGTGTTGAAGAGGGCGAACGGAAAGCATTTTGAAATTTAATAAGTTCAAGCTAAAGGCATCAAATTACATAAATACTGATTAATCTCGATTGCCACGCACAGAACCTATTTTGTAAGTGTTAGCAGGCGATTTGAAACAGTTCGCTGAATGTTCGAATCATTTAGCAGCTCGTTTGAATCACTTAGCAACTCATTTGAATCGCTTAGCTGATCATTTGAAACGGTTAGCAGGTGATTTGAATCGATTAGCAGGTCATTTGGTCAGTGCAGCAGATCATTTGAAAGACAAATTGTCTCAACTACTTATTTCCAACCAGTAACTGCTGAAGGCATGCATTCTTCTTGCTGAATATTGTTCCAACCTTTGAAGTGTGCGACGCAACAGGCGATGCCATGTAATATTAAAGCCGGGTACAAAAAAATTATGAGCTGTGAACGCTCCGCCCTTCGGGTACATCACAGAGCACCTTACTTCGTTTTCGCCCCCTGCTCTATCCAGCAGCGGATGATGTCGCGTTCTTCGGGAGTCATTCCTGTTTTATTGTTCTGGGGCATTGTTTTGGTGATCACCACACGTTGCATGATCTGGTCTTTCAGCTTCACCACGTTGGCAGGTACATCGTAAGTAACCCCATTAGGCGGGGAAGTGTACACATCATCAGTTGGTTTACTGCTATGGCATTGCATACAACGATTGGTGATGATGGCATTTACCTCGGCATAATCAACATTCGGCCTGCATGCACCGGGCTTCGGTGGCGCCGTAACAAATGCCACTGCTAAAAGAATGATAACAGAAACGGGCAGTACCCAGATATTGTATTGCCCTCTTTCTTTTAAGTTGAGGTAATGTTTAACGCCCGCCATTCCCAATGAAATCGCAGCCAGCACCGCCCAACTATATTGATTTCCGAAAGTAGATGGAAAGTGATTGCTCACCATCACGAACAGAACAGGCAGCGTGAAATAGTTATTATGTATTGAACGAAGCAGGGCGTTCTTACCCAGTTTAGGATCAACGATCTTCCCTGCCTTCGCAGCAGCTACCATTGCCTTTTGCGCAGGAATGATGATGAAGAAAACATTTGCGGCCATGATGGTACCGAGCATCGCTCCGAAATGGATGTATGCAGCCCGGTTATTGAACACACTTGCATATCCCCATGCAAATGCAATGAGTAAGATGAATCCAATTGGTGCAAACCATTTTGTTCTAACGAGTGGTGTTTTGCAGAGCAGATCATAAAGTATCCATCCAACTACGAGCGATCCAATGCCGATTGCAATACCTTGGGCAGATGTCAGTTTTAATACTGTATCAT
>JAEZDC010000024.1 GCA_023429825.1 Bacteroidota bacterium
ACCCTGAACCATGGAGCCGAGCGAACCCATACCGCGATACTCTTTGAATTTTCTTCCTTCGTAAATGATGGTTTCTCCCGGGCTTTCTTCAGTACCCGCAAAGATGCTTCCCATCATTACAACGTTAGCGCCTGCGGCGAGAGCTTTCACCATATCGCCTGTATATCGGATCCCTCCGTCAGCAATAACAGGAATTTGTTTTTGCCTGAGTGCGTTCACTGCTTCCATGATTGCAGTGATCTGCGGAACACCGGCGCCTGCAACAATTCGTGTGGTGCAAATAGATCCGGGACCTATTCCAACTTTCACAGCATCAGCACCTGCATCAGCTAAGGCTTTTGCACCTGCGGCTGTACCTATATTGCCTGCAATAACCTGTAATCCTTTGAAGTTTTTCTTAAGTGATTTGAGTGCATCTATTACGCCTTTGCTGTGACCGTGAGCACTATCAAGACTTACCACATCAACTCCCACTTGTAATAAAGCAGATGCACGATCGTTGATGTCTTTCGTAATTCCAAGTGCAGCGCCTACTAACAATCTTCCAAAGCTGTCTTTCGCAGCGTTTGGGAAATTTTTGAGTTGTAAAATGTCCCTATAAGTAACAAGGCCTGTAAGTTTTCCTTGTTTATTGATAACAGGAAGTTTTTCAATTTTATGATTACGAAGAATAGCTTCAGCTTTCTTCATATCTGTACCATCGGGAGCGGTGATGAGATTTTGTTTGGTCATTACTTCTGTAACGCTGCGCTTCATGTTATCCTCGAAGCGTAAATCACGGTTAGTAAGAATGCCAACCAGTTTCTTATTCTTATCTACAACAGGAATACCGCCGATCTTGTTTTCACGCATTAATCGCAAAGCATCTCCAATAGTTGCATCTTCATTTAAAGTGATCGGATCGAGGATCAACCCGCTTTCACTTCGTTTTACTTTTCTTACATGCTCGGCCTGCCTTTCGATGGACATGTTCTTATGAAGAATTCCGAGGCCTCCTTCCCTCGCTAAAGCGATAGCAAGATTTGCTTCAGTAACAGTATCCATTGCTGCCGACAGCATAGGAATATTCAGCCTTATTTGTTTAGTGAGTTGTGTTTGAATACTTACTTCTCTTGGTAGTACCTGGCTATATGCAGGCATTAATAACACATCATCGAAGGTGAGGCCTTCGCCGAAGAATTTTAGATTAGCCGACTTTTTACGGGGAGCGTTGGAGATTGTTGCCATGTGCAAAGATAAAAAAGTTTCAGGTTGCAAGTTTCAGGTTGCAGGTTTTCGAGTGCAAATTGTTCTGTTGTTTTCGAACAGAGCTAATGAATAGGAGAGATATTCTTTGCTTTGTACCCTCTGCGATCTTAAATATTAATCTGCAATCTGACGCGTAACCTACAACCTGTATCTAGTTCAGCCTGTACATTTTTCCTGGTAATGAGCAAATCACATTCTGCATTTCAAGATTCAATATTGCCGCGGCGACAGAACTACTGCTGAGAGAACTTTTAATGTAGAGTTCATCAATATGAATATTCTCCTGTTCCTTAAGAATATCAACGATCACTTTTTCTTCATCACTCAGTTCAATAAATAACTCTCTTGTCTTTTTAGGTTTGGTTTTCTTTTGTTGCCAACCCATTACTTCCATAAACTGGTTCACATCTGTAAGTAAGACGGCTTTGTTTTGTTGTATCAGCCGAAGACAACCTGCACTTTTTGAGTCTGTGATCTTTCCGGGAACGGCAAAGAGATCACGGTTGTAATTGCAAGCTAATTCGGCAGTGATCATACTACCACCTTTCAGTGCAGTTTCAATGACGATAGTTGCATCAGCCATTCCTGCAACGATCCGGTTGCGTCGTGGGAAATTATGTTTGTCAGGCAAGGTTTTTTGACGGAATTCAGTTATCAATCCACCATTCAATAATATTTCTTTGGCAAGTGATGTATGTTGGGAAGGATAAATAGTATCTAACCCGTGTGCAAGGCTTGCTACAGTGGGAAGATTATTATTGATCGATGATTTGTGTGCAACAGTATCAATACCAAAAGCAAGCCCGCTTACTATAAGTACATTATGTTCGGCAAGTCCTTCCACTAAAGCTTCGGTTTGCTGCCTGCCATATTCCGAGTTATTCCTGGTGCCGATGATGCTTACAACTTTTGCATTGTTGAGATCTGCATTACCGCGATAGTATAGAACGGTAGGGGCATCATAGCAATGAAGCAATCTTTTCGGATAGGCTTCATCTTTCAAGAACAAAATTTGAATGCGGTGCTTTTGCGTGAATTCAACTTCGTATTCAGCTTCGGAGAAGTCGTTAAAATCTTTAATGTGTTTTGCCCTTACTTCACCAATGCCTTCTATTAAAGCAAGCTCTTTCTTTTTAGCTTTAAAAACAGATTGGGCATCGCCGAAGTGTTCTACTAATATTTTGGCTTGAACAGCGCCAATATTAGGAATAAGGGTTAATGCAATTTGGTAGGGTTGATCGTTCATCCATAGCAAAATAGCAAAATCATTTACTTCAAAAAGCAACTAAATACCCACACTTAAACTGGTAGCTGAACATGAAATTCCCCTGCCTGTAACCTGTAATTATTAAAACTCGCTACTTGCTTTCCTACATTCCAACAATTGTAAATTCTGTTCTTCTATTTCTTGCTCTGCCTTCTTCAGTTTTATTATCTGCAACCGGGTTTGTGGCGCCATAACCTTTCGAGGTCAAACGCTTTGGATCAATACCTTTACTTACTAAATAATCCACTACGGCCTTTGCCCTGTTTTGAGAAAGCTTCAGGTTATCTGCAGCAGCGCCAACATTATCTGTATGTCCGCTGATCTCCACTTTTATCTGCGGATTCTCATTTAGTAACTGTAGCAACTTATCTAACTCAATTAAACTTACCGGAAGAAGTTTGAAGCTGTTGGTCTCAAACTGGATATTGTTCAGCCGGGTTGTGATATTCATCTCGATTGGCTGCAACGGAATATCATTTCTGTATGTGCTATCTGCCTGTTTGCTTGCCAGCTCATACAGTTTACTATAAAATAAATATCCCTGCCTGTTCACAGTGAAAGTGTAATCTTTTCCCACAGGTAAAGTGATGAAGTAATAACCAGTTTCATCGGTTTGTACTTTAGTAACAGAAGTGTTGGTGCTATTATCGATCAACTCAACAGAAGATGGAAGACCCTTCTTTGTTTTAGCATCATATACGGTGCCCTGTACGTACAAGGTTTTGATGGGACGCACATCGGGTCTTAATTCAAATTTGTATAGGTCGAGACCACCCCTGCTATCAACGCGATCACTGGAATAATATGCAGTGATACCATCTGCGGCTACAAATAAACTTCCTTCGTTATCTATGGTGTTGATGGGATAACCCAGGTTCAGCGGTGTACTCCAGCCACCTGTAGCAGGAACTTTTTTGGTAAGGAACAAATCATTTCCACCATAGCCTAAAAGCCCATTGGAAGTAAAATACAACGTCTGGTTATCTGCATGAATAAAAGGAGCCTGTTCATCACCAATAGTGTTGATATTGGAGCCCATATTCATCGCTTTCGACCAACCTTTACCTGTGTTGAAGCTCACATAAATATCGCTTCCTCCTTGTCCGCCAGGCTTGGTGCTTACAAAGTATAAAGCCCTTTTGTCAGGAGATAAACTTGGCGCACTTTCCCATGCGTCTGTATTGATATTTGGGCCTAAGTTCTGCGGTTCACTCCATCCTTTCGGCGTCCAATAAGAAATATAAATATCATAGCTGCCAAACCCATTCTGTCCTAAATCTGCTGCAAAGAGCAACCATTCACCATCCTGCGAAATGTTGATCGCCCCTTTAAATGGTTCAATATTTATATCGCCATCAATCTCTCTTGCTTTGCTATAGCTGCCTTTGTTCATAGTGCTTTCGAAAAAGTCTTCCCTGGCAGCCTGGCTTCTTCTAGTAAAAACAAATATGCTGTCGTTGATAGTGATTGAAGGGTAGTATTCGGAAAATTCCGAATTAATGCTATCACCTAAATTCATTGGGGCAAATACATAATTGCCCAGCGGGTATTTTTCGGCGTACTGCAAAGCAAATTCATAGCTGCGCTTTCGATAATTGCCAGCTTTTATACTCTTATCGCCCAGCTTGGGAAATCGCAAAAACCGATCTGCTGCATCCAAAGCATCTTTAAATCTTCCGGCTCCTGCTAAATTGAGTGAGTATGAAAGTTCATGCAACTGGAAGTAAGCTGTATCCCTGGCTTTTGCAGCTTCAAACATTTTAATGGCGTTATTGTAATCTTTCAACTCTCCATATACGCCACCTAAAGAAAGGTATGCATCCACATAATTAGCATCCAGGTCAATAGCTTTTTTTAAAAAAGGAATAGCATCTTTTGCAAAGCCATCTCTCAAATGAACCATCGCCTGCTCGTAAGCGTCTTTCGCTTTCTTGTTGATCTTCTCATAATCATAGGTCTGCGAAAAAATACTCGGAGAAGTAAATAAGAATAAAATGAGAAGCAAAATATTTTTTGAAGCCAGCTTTATAATGCTGTTCAACTTCGTTGCGTCGCACACTTGTACTGCAGAAATTATATTCATCAGGATATCGTTATCACAGTGAAATTCGCTAAAAACTTAGAAAGGGAGTGTTAAGAAGCGACATTTATGAAATATGTTTCAAATTGGTGCTGTAGAGCAGTTGCCGGAAAACAGTTCTCATGCCTTCCTCATGCACTATCCATGCCTTTGATAGGGCTTTGATAGGGCTTTACCATGCTTTTGGTATACTTAAAGCATGAAGCAGATCAGGGAACATTGATATACTTATGAATTTGGAGGCTTAACTCCCATTGCGGATGGAGTTTTATATAGTCTATGATCGAGGGGGTGATCATAGAAGCTTTACTCCATTCCGGTTGTAAATATAATTTGCAGGAATCGCTTACTTGTTTTGCATGTTTTTCAGCCCAGTTAAAATCATCTTTGTTATAAATAATCACTTTAAGTTCATTGGCTTTCTGAAGGACCTCCTGCAGGGGAGCTTTGAATTTTTTTGGAGATAGACAGATCCAGCTCCAGTTGCCGCTTAGCGGAGAAGATCCCGAAGTTTCAATATTGGTCTCAAAACCTGCAGCCTGTAATTTTAAGGTGAGATCATCAAGATTATGCATCAAAGGTTCTCCACCTGTAATTACCACTATTGGTTTTTGAAGACCTGGATGCTGCAAGCCGCAACCAGTTTCTTCTTCTGCTTTCCTGATGATTTGATCTGAAGAAAACTTGGGGTGTACATTTTCATCCCAGCTTTCTTTCACATCACACCAGAAACATCCTACATCACAGCCACCCAAGCGAATGAAATAGGCTGCCCTGCCCTGGTGAAAACCCTCACCCTGGATGGTATAAAAAGATTCCATTATTGGCAAAAGACTGGATGCGGACATGCAGTTTGAATAAGCGGCAAAAGTAGGATATGCGAGCTGCCTTAGCTGTTAAGATTTTCTCTGTTGAGGTAAGCCTTGTAGGTATTTTTCATGAGTCCTGCTATGGTCATCAAACCTACACCACCGGGAACAGGGGTGATCGCTGAAGCTTTTTTACTCACTTCGTCAAAATCTACATCGCCTTTTATCCTGTATCCTTTTTTGGCGGTAGGATCTTCTATCCTGGTAATACCCACATCAATTACAACAGCTCCTTCTTTTATCATACCTGCTTTTATGAACCCTGGCCTTCCGAGTGCAGCAACAAGGATGTCAGCCTGCAAGCATATTTCATTTAAATTCTTTGTGTGTGAATGGCAGATTGTTACGGTACAATTTCCCTGGGGCAGGTTGCTGCTTAATAGTACACTCATTGGACGTCCTACTATGTTACTTCTACCGATGATAACTGCGTGTTTTCCTCTGGTGTCAATTTTATAATGCTCTAATAAGAGCAAAATGCCATAGGGTGTTGCAGGAATGAAAGTGTCTAAGCCTTGTACCATCTTGCCAACGTTAACGGGATGAAAACCATCAACGTCTTTAACAGGGTCAATCGCTTCAATTATGTTTTGTTCGTTTATATGTTTAGGTAGCGGCAGTTGAACCAGTATGCCATCTACACTCGGGTCGTTATTTAATTCTGCAATGTGTTTTAATAATTCATTTTCAGAAGTGTTGGCATTAAGTCTTATTAGTTCAGAGCCGAATCCTATTTGCTCACATATTCTCACCTTACTGGCAACATATGTTTCGCTAGCTCCATCGTTACCTACCAATACTGCCGCAAGACGAGGCAATCTTTTAGAATGGACTAATTCCTTTATATTGGATTTAAGGTTTTCGATAATTGCCTGGGATGTAATTTTTCCGTCGAGAAGTAACATGGGACAAAAATAGTACTCTCACTGTTTTGAATTGCAACAATCTGTAAACCAAGGATAAAGATGAATACTTAAGAATTTAAGGCAGGTTTTTTTTAGAAGTTGCAGCAATTAAAGACTAGCCACTGTCTACTTATCTAGTTTTAACTTTTTTTAAGCTTTTATCGTTAAACCCATATATTTACACGTCTAAAATTAAAATTAAACTCGATGAGAAAATTGTTAGCACTGTTAACAGTGGTGCTCATGACGACTATGGTCGCCACTGCTCAAAACCGAGCCATCACTGGTAAGGTTACAGATGAAAAGGGTCAACCTGTAGAGGGTGCAACTATCCAAATTAAAGGTAGTTCTACAGGTGTTGCTGCTGATGCACAAGGAAACTTTAGGATTTCAGCTAAAACAGGAGATGTATTAACTATCTCAGCCACCAACTTCGGAGCGAGAGAGGTTACTGTAACAGCTCAGAATTTTTACACAGTTTCATTAACCAGACAAGCTGGTACCATAGATGAGGTTGTTGTAACGACCGCATTGGGTATCAGACGTGAGGCAAGACAGTTAGGTGCTGCCACAGCTACGGTAAATTCAAAAGAATTAACCCAGGCTAAGGTGGTGAACCTTCAAAATGGTCTAACCGGTAAAGTGTCTGGATTGAATGTCGCTACTACTAACAGTAGTGTATTTGGTGACACCAGATTAACATTACGAGGTATTCGTTCTTTGACTGGTAACAACCAGCCGATGCTTGTATTGGATGGAGTTCCGCTAGGGCTTGGATTTTTAAGTTCGATAAACCCTAATGATATAGAGAACGTATCTATTCTTAAATCTTCTTCAGCTACAGCGGTTTACGGCCCTGATGGTGTGAACGGTGCAATCGTTATCACAACTAAAAGAGGTAACAGGAACAGACCTGTTGTAACTCTTAGCCATACTTTGCAATTAGAGAAAATCTCTTATATGCCTAAATTCCAAACTCGTTTTGGAGGCGGATATGCGCAGGACGCATTTGGTAACGGTACTTTCGAGCCAATTGAACAGCAGAGCTGGGGTGATGAATTTGATGGATCAATCCGTCAGTTCGGTCAGACTGGTCCTAATGGTGAAAAGCTTGAAATGCCTTACGCATACAATAAAAATGGTAGAAGAAACTTCTTCGCTACAGGTATAACTAATCAAACAGACTTATCATATTCTACAGGTGGTTTTTATATCAGTGCTCAAAATGTGAGTGTTGAAGGAACTATGCCGGGTGATAAGATGGACAGAAGATCAGTGGTGCTGAAAGCTGACCAGGAATACGGCAAATTCAGAGCCGGTTTCAATTTGCGCTATACTAACATGCAATATGATATTACTAACAACAACCAACAAGTTTATTATGCCGTAACCAGTTCACCTGGTAACTATGACTTGAGCATGTTCAAAAATTGGAGAGCTTATTATAGTGCTGATCCAACCCAACCGAACATGGATTGGTTCTCCACTCCAGACGGTTATTATAGTCCATATATTGACAATAATGGAAAGACTCCTTATTTTGCTAAGGACAATTACAGAGAAAGAGGTATAAGTGATGACCTGTTTGGTAACGGTGAGTTAAACTTCAAAGCCACTAACTGGTTGAATTTTACATACAGAGTAGGTTTAACACTTGCAAATGCTGGTGCACGCTCTACCAGAGGTGCATTCAACTACTCTGCGTTCCATAATACATTGAGAGATCATGGTACGTTGAATATTACTTCCGGAGTGAACAACTCTTCTACTTTGGCTAAGAGAATCACTTCAGAAATCTTTGCAACCTTCAATAAGAAGTTCGGTGATTTCGGTGTTAATGCTTTATTGGGCCAATCATATCGTGAAATCAGCCAACGTATCATTCAAAATGGTAGTAACAACCTTGGAACTGCAACGCTGTATAGCATTGCCCTTCGTAAAGGTGAACCGACTGTTAATTTTGACAGTTCAAAAACAAGGTTAGAGCGTTATTTCGGTAGTATCGGTTTTAGCTATAAGAACTGGGCGTTCATCGAAGCTACTGGTAGCTATGATATAGACAGCCGCCTTGTTAAACCAGGTTCTTACACAGATAAGAGTGACATTTCATTCTTCTATCCCGGTGTAAACGGATCTATCGTTCTTACCGATGCTATTGAATCTCTGAAAGGTAACAGAACCTTAAGTTATGCTAAAGTGCGTGGTGCGATATCTAAAACCGGTAACGTTAACCTTCCAGCATACGCTTTTGAAAATACTTTCGTAAACTCTACTTTCTTCCCTTATGGAGATGTCTTAGGTTTTCAAGCTACTTTGAACACTGCTGCTTCTTCTTATGAGCCTGAGTTCGTAATAAATAAAGAAGTGGGCATTGAATTGGGATTGTTGAGAAATAAAGTAAATTTCGAAGCAACTTATTTCCATCAGGACAATACCAACCAGGTTATCGATGTTCAGTTGTCTAATACAACTGGAGCTACTACTGCTAAGCAGAATGCAGCATCTTTTATCAACCAGGGTGTGGAGTTTGATCTGAAATTAACTCCATTGATGAAGTTCAGAAATGTGAATATTGATCTGAAGATGAACTATACTTATATTACAAATAAGGTTACTGCATTAGTTGATGGCGTTAATGAATTAGGTATCGGAAACTTTAACTATGCGATCGTTGGACAGTCAGCATATATGTTCAAATTGCCTGATTACGTAAGAGATGATCAAGGCCGTGTGATTGTTGACAAAACTACTGGTATGCCCGAAGCAAATCCAAACCTTACAATGTTCGGATACACAATGCCTTAGCATTTCTTCGGTATTAATCTGAATGTAAACTGGAAAGGTTTGAACTTTAGTGCAGTTGCTGATTACAGAGGTGGAAACCAAATCGTAGCTGATCAATTGGGTGGATTCCTTGATGATAACGGAATTTCTGAGCGTTCTGCTCAAAATGGCCGTCGGGCGTTTATCTTCCCTAATTCAGTATATGATGACGGTACAGGTAAATATGTAGTGAATACAGATGTATACACACGTACATATGGCCGCTTGTTCTGGAACAGTGATCTGAACACAGCAGTGACTACTAACTATTTAGCTGACGGATCTTTCTGGAAATTAAGAGAGGTAGCTATTAATTATGAAATCCCTACACGCATTTTTGGTAAAACCTTAGGTAATGCTATCAAAGGTGCTACAATAGGTATCAATGGTAGAAACCTCTTTATGTGGCTTCCAAAATCAAATGTATGGACAGATCCTGAGTTCCAGGGCGGTAATGGTAACTCGGCTTACACTGGTAATGCTACCGGTAGAAGCACGGCTTACAACATGCCTCCTACAAGAATTTTTGGCGCTAACCTTTCATTAAGATTCTAATTTTTAACTTCACGAACTATGAAATTTAAAAGAATAATATACGCAGCTTCCCTCGCACTTGTGTTGGTGGGCGCAGGGGCTTGTAAAAAAGAAAAATTCAACATCAACGCCAACCCGGATGATGTAACAGATGTGTCAGTAACTCCTACGGTGCTGTTACCAGGTGCTCAACAAGCAACCAGTTCCGTTATCGCTGCCGATTTTTGGTGGATAGGATGGTGGATGGGTTACGGAGCTAGATCCGGTTCTTACCAATCTTTGGATGAGGAAGAGACATACAAATTCACTCAGAGCTACCATAACGAAATATGGAATGATCTGTATGCTAATGCCAATAATTACAATATCATGATCCAGAAAGCTGCGGCTTCCGGGGCAGGAACCTATGAAGCTATTGGTAGAATTATGAAGTCTCATAACTTCCAGATATTAACTGACATATATGGCAACATCCCTTATAGCGAGGCTTTCCAGGGAACTGCGGCCGCTACTCCTAAATATGATAAAGGTGTAGATATCTATAATGGCATTTTTGCTGATCTAGATAAGGCGATCACACTGTTAAATTCTGCTACTGCAACAGATGCTTCTAAAAATCCGGAAATTGCAACTGCAGACTTAGTGTATGGTGGGAATACAGTAATGTGGAAGAAGTTTGCAAACACGCTTCGTTTAAGAATGCTTATTCACTTGCATAATGGAATTACCACAACTAGTGTAGCTCCGGGCGTAAACGTGGCTGATCAGATGGCTAAAATAACTGCAAGCTTTGCTGCGGGTACACCTGTGACAGGGTTGTTCCTTGGAGCAGGCGAATCAGCACACTTAAATCCTGGTTTCAGTGCATCTAAACCTCAGCCGTATTATCGCTTCTACAATACCAACGAAAGCGGTAGTGCTAGCCAAAGAGATCATCTCAGAGCAAACGATTATGCGATCCGCTATTATCAATATGATGGTGATCCGCGAATCAACCGTTTTTATGCAGCTCCTTCATCTGGAACTCACAAAGGGATAGTATTTGGAACTCCATCAGGTGCAGGTGTACCTATCGGAAGTGATCTGTCTACCGTAAGAGGCCCTGGTTTATCACCTGGTGGTGCTAATTCAAGAGCATGGATTTTAACCAGCGTAGAAAGTTTATTCTTACAGGCAGAAGCAAGACAAAGAGGTTTGTGGAGTTCTGGTCCTACTGCTGAAGCGTTATTAACTTCTGCAGTTCAAGAATCTTTTGTTTGGTTAGGGTTGACTGCCGCACAAGCAAATAGTTATATAGCCAGCAATGCAGGATATCCTGATGTTGATTATAATGCTCCTTCAATAGTTGCAGGTCAGCCAGGTGGTGGATTATATACTATAATCCAGCAAAAATGGTTTGCTTTGAATAACATTGCTAACTACGAAGTTTGGACTGACTACAGAAGAACGGATATTGTTTATGGCCGAGCTGGTACATTCGATCCTGGTCCGCCATTGTCTGTTCATCCAAACAGAACATCAACCACCATTCCAAGAAGGTTATTTTACCCGCAAAATGAATACAACTATAACGCTGCCAACGTAGCTGCGGAGGGTACAATAAATGTATTTACGAGTAAAATTTTCTGGGACTTAAATTAATCAGTTTAAAACCATCATAATATGAAAAAAATATCGGTGTTTGCATTGGCTGCGATAGTGCTCTTCACTGGCAGCGGATGTTTAAAAGATAAAGGATTTGAAGGCCAACAGTATGGTACTCAAATCGCCGAAGTAAAAGGTGTTAGCTTCCCCGAAGCTGCAAGAAGTCCGCTTGGAGGATCTCTTGATGCGGTTGCTGCTCCACAAACAATCACCACTAAAGTTCACTTAGAAGCAGATAAGCCTGCAACAGAGGCTATTACAGTTACAATTACCAGGAACCCGGCGTTGTTGCCTTCTGGTGTTGTTGCAATACCTGCTACTAACTATACAGTACCTGCAACGGTAACTATACCTGCAGGCGCTATGTCTGTAGATGTTCCTATCGTGATCAGCGGTGCTAATACATTTAACCCGTCTAGTTCTTACGGTTTAGGTCTTTCATTGGCTAGTGTTACACCTGGTAATTATGTTATTGCCGGCAATATGAAGAATCTTGTGTATACTTTCTCTCTTAAGAATAAGTATGACGGATTGTGGAGATTAAGGGGATGGCACAACAGAACTCCGTATACATTCACATATGATGTGAACGATATGGAACTTAGAACATTGTCCGCTAACTCAGTTGAGTTCTGGTGGCGTTCTGCTGGTGACAATGGTCATCCGATTGGTATCAGCCCAACCTCAGTGAGCTGGTATGGAAACACTGTAGCTCCTGTTATCGTGTTTAATACTACGAACGACCAGGTTACAGATGTTTACAATAAAAATCTCGCTGCTGGCGGTCCACCAATTTCAGTATATACTGGTGCTGGTAGCGGCCAAGGCAGATTCACCACTGTAAACGGTGTAAAAACTATCTATGTATACTGGAGATATAATGCAAACGATCTTCGTGCATTCATGGATACATTGACTTATATAGGACCTAGATAATTTTTTATCAGGTTTAATAACGAAAGGCTACCTTTAATGAGGTAGCCTTTTTATTTAAAATCACTTACATGAAAAAGCTTTTAATACTCTTAATGTTTGGTAGCTCTATTACTACTTTTAGCCAGCAGGCGGCATACACGGACCCAGCCCAGGCATATTTGAAAGTTGTGTTGGATAATCAATCCAACCCAAATGAATATACACGTGTTGGTTCTTTTAACGTTAAGGGTACCCAGATGCTATATGGAGGTAGGCAAAGCGGCTCTGTATTTACTAAAACAGAGAAAGGCATTAATGTGAACATTAATTATAACACTTATAACCAACAGCTTGAAATATTTCAAAATTCCGCTCAGCCGATAATAAAGCAATGTAACGAGGTTGATTCCTTTCATCTTGTCGCCAGCATCAAAGAAGTATCTATTAAACTACACTTTTATAATGCTGCTTTATTTGATGCTAATAATTGTTTCTTTCTACAAGAGATTGTAGTAGGTGAGAGATTTTCTTTGTACAAGAAATATTCTTCTGACCTGGGATATATCTCCACCAATTATATTGAACCAGGCTTAAGGCAATTTGACCTGAAGTATGAATATTATTATTACGACAAGACGACAAAAGAACTACGAAAGTTCAAACACTCGATCAATGCCATCACTAAGGAATTTAAGAAATATAAGGATGTATCTTCTGCCTTGGATCCAGAAACATTTAATTTCAATCCTGAAACTGCATTGATAAATGTATTCTCCATCCTAAACAGCTAGCCACGACTATTATCCCGTATATTTTTGGCGTTTAATGAACGAATACGTACATATTGGGAAGATTGTAGCTTCACATGGGTTGGAAGGCCATGTGGTGATCATTCATAGCCTTGCAAGGAAGCTGATATTTAAAAAAGGTCAAATTCTGTTCCTGGAAGAAAACAAGCACAGCTATATACCCTGGTTCGTAGAATCAGCTAAGGCGAAAGATCAGGAGGAGATGTATGTAAAATTTGAAGGCATGAACTCAAAGGAATCAACAAAAAAGATTATCCAGAAAAGAGTGTGGCTTGCTGATGCTGATTTCAGATCAATGGTCAATAAAGGATCTTCTCTCGCATTACTTGGATTTGTTGTTATTTCGGAGGGGAAAAAGCTAGGCCCGGTAGAAGAGATCATAGAACAACCACACCAGGTTCTATTAAGAATAACCATCAATCAAAAGGAAGTTCTGATTCCCTTACATGAAGAGACCTTAGATAAAATTGATCATAACAAAAAAGAGATTTATGTAAGCTTGCCTGAGGGGTTACTCGATATTTATCTTGAGTAATTTTTAAGAAATTACTCCTCCGCCTCCTTTTAAAAAAAATGACCTTTGAATGCTGTGAGTGCTCTTCAACGATATATTGCCCATTTTGATCTTGACTCTTTCTTCGTAAGTGTTGAAATGCTTAATGATCCTTCTCTAAAAGGTAAACCGGTTATCGTCGGTGGAAGCAGGGATAGAGGCGTTGTTACTACCTGTAGTTATGAAGCACGGAAGTATGGTGTTCGTTCGGCCATGCCGATGAAGCAGGCTATGCAATTGTGTCCACATGCAATATTAGTAAGAGGCACAAGAGGAGAATATAGCCGTTACAGCAGATGGGTTACAGATATCATTGCAGCAAGAGCTCCCAAGTTTCAAAAAGCATCTATTGATGAATTTTATATAGATCTCACGGGTATGGATCGTTTCTTTGATCCATTGGAATGGACGGTATCGCTGCGTCAACAGATTATTGAGGAAACTAAGCTGTCGATATCTTTTGCATTAGCTTCAAATAAATTCGTCGCGAAGATCGCAACAGATGTCGCTAAGCCGAATGGATATATTTTCGTTCAGCCTGGAAAGGAGCAAGAGTTTCTTGCGCCATTAAACGTTAATAAAATTCCGGGAGTAGGTGAACATAGCCATTCAGTGCTGAAAGCAATGGGAATAATTACGATCGGAGATATTTTAAAATTTCCAATTGAGGAACTGGAGCGACAAATAGGAAAGTGGGGAATTGAGTTATGGCATAAAGCACAAGGTATTCACGAGGGAGAAGTCAGCGAATTTCATGAAGCAAAATCCATCTCTACCGAAAATACGTTTGAAGAAAATACAGGCGATATTGATTTCTTATTAAGTGAATTAGTAAGAATGACAGAAAAGATCGGTTACGAGCTAAGACAGGAGGAAAAGCTTGCCGGTTGTATCACTGTAAAGATCAGGTATCCAGATTTTACAACAACTTCAAAACAAACCTCGATCGACTATACATTCAGGGATGATGAACTAATACCGGTAGCGATCGATCTCTTTCATAAGCTGTATAGTAAAGAAAAAAAAGTTCGTCTTTTAGGTGTTCGTCTAAGTGATATTACCAGTCATGCCATGCAAGCGAGTTTATTTGATGATGCTGAAAAGAAATCAAACCTTTATAAGGCAATCGATTCGGTAAAAAATAAATTTGGTAAGAACGCTCTTATTAAAGCCCGCACCGTTCGCAGCGAAGATGAAGAAGCGTAAGCCAGGATGAATTTATACTACGTGTTTCGACTTAATTCTTTTCAAACATTTCTTTATACAAGAGAGCAAGCCGTCAATAATCATATTATATTGCTGTCTTAACTCAACCCTAAACCCAGATCATTATGAAGCATGTTGCTTTGATAGACGATCATGTTTTATTACGCCAGGGGCTTGCCAATTTTATTGAATCTCTAGGGAACTATAAGGTATTGCTGCAGGCAGATAACGGCAGCGATTATATAGAAGGCGTAAAATCCTTATCACCACCAGATATAGTATTATTAGATATTACAATGCCAATAATGGATGGCTATAAAACAGCACAATGGATAAAGGCAAATCAACCTCATATCAAAATACTAGCACTTAGTATGATCGATGAAGAGACCGCGATCATTCGAATGTTAAGAGCTGGAGCCTGTGGCTATTTACTGAAGTATACATCCCTTGAAGAATTAAAGCTTGCACTAGACACGGTGGCTGCAAAAGGCTTTTACTTCAACGATATTGTGAGTAATACATTAATAAGGAATGTTCGGTCAGCAGGGATCGATGCAAAGACGGATACCAAAGTTGAATTCACTGAAAGAGAACTGGAATTTTTACAACACTATTGTACAGAACTCAGCACTAAAGAAGTTGCACAGCGTATGGGAGTAAGTGTAAGAACGCTTGAAGGTTATAGAGCGAATGTTTGTGATAAGACTAAGACTTCCAGCAGGATAGCACTTACTTTATTTGCTATCAAACACAAGCTAATCAAAATATAATTCTATTTTGCTGTAAAATCAGCTGTGCTTACCTGGATTGTTTTTTTGGCTTACTGGATACTCTTTTCATGGATCATCACCAGGATCTCTTTTTTCAATGCGCCGGGGCTTTCAAAAAAATGGCTTATTATCTTATTCGGAATTAAAATTCTTGCGGGACTTGCATATACATGGTTTTATTCATTACCACAATACAAAGACACAAGCGACACGTTAGAGTTTTTTCATTTCAGTAAAATCGAAACTGACATATTGCTTAATGACCCGGTGGAGTTCTTTAAAAGTTTATTCAGTTACAATTATCAAACTTCAGGTAATCTTTTTCTGGCAGAGAATTCATATTGGAACGACCTTAAGAATAATGTTATCGTAAAAATCTTTGCCCTGATAAACATCTTCACCGGCAAGAATTATTACGCAGCGATAATCTTTTTCAACTTTCTTTTCTTTTTCGGGATTATTGCCATCTATCGTTTAATGGTCGAGATGATACCTGATAAAAGAAATATTATCCTGGCTGCACTTTATTGCATTCCCTCTTTTCTTTTTTGGTGCAGCGGCGTACACAAAGATGGATTACTCTTTACCGGTATCGGGCTCACGTTATATTATTTTCATCGATCATTGGTAAAGGGGTTTTCATTTAGAAAAGTGTTGATCATATTCCTAAATTTACTGCTCATCTTTTCCTTGCGCAATTATCTCGCACTGGCATTGGCCATTATTTTAGTGCTGATCACTTTCTATAAAAAGTTCCCGAAACGAAAGTTGTTGATCACTTCATTTTTTTTTATTATCGGGTTCTGTACTTTCTTCTATGCAAAACACGTTCACCCGGCTCTTGACTTTCCAAGTTATATTGTTCAAAAGCAGTCAGAGTTCCTCGAGTTGACAGGCGACTCAGAAATTGCTATACCTAAACTACAGTCAAGCATCAGCAGTTTCATTTCCTTCTTTCCTACTGCGATGGATCTTGGGTTTTTCAGGCCACATATCGGTGAATGGAAAAACAAAAGTTATGTGCCTGCATCTTTTGAGATCATTCTTTTTTGGATGGTTTGCTTTTTCATAATATGGAAAAGCCGAAAGCATTTTGTTTTATCACCAATAGGTTTAGGGATGCTCGTTTTCTCATTTCTCATTTTTCTCCTGGTAGGGTATACTGTTATGTTTTCAGGTGCAATAGTGCGATATAGGGCTTTAATGATGCCCCTGGTGATTCTAGGACTTTTATCCTCTTATAATAATATTAATAAAAAATATATATGAGATAATTTGCCTCATTCAGTTCAAAAAATCACTCCATACTCGGCAAAAATTTTATTTTTTTACACATCTACCACTATTATTTGTCAATATTTCTGAAATAAAATTGATTTTTTTTCCAGCTTCGCTTTTCTTTGCTTTCTGAAACTAAAACTTATGTCATTAAGATTTAATGCCATTACTAATCTCAACAATGAGGATAGGGCATACACAGTAGGCAGTTCTGCCAAAATCACCGGAATTTTCGGTGAGAACGTTTTCACCTTAAAAACGGCCCGTGAATATTTAAGTGATGAGGCATATAAAAGCCTAACCGGGAGTATTCGTGGCGGAAAGAAAATTGATCGTGCAGTTGCCAACCAAATTGCTAACGGTATTAGAGCCTGGGCAGAAAGTAAAGGTGTAACACATTATACCCACTGGTTTCAACCGTTAACAGGTACAACCGCAGAAAAACATGATTCATTCTTTACATTAAAAGGTGATGGTACTGCCCTGGAAGAATTTGACGGAGCAGCCCTGATACAACAGGAACCCGATGCATCTTCTTTCCCTAGCGGCGGTCTAAGAGCAACTTTCGAAGCAAGGGGTTATACCGCATGGGATCCTTCGTCACCGGCATTCATCATGGAGATCGGTACAGGAAAAACATTGTGCATCCCTACCATCTTCGTTTCATATACAGGTGAGTCCCTCGATTATAAAGCGCCATTGATAAAATCGTTAGAGGCATTAAATAAATCAGCGGTTGATGTAGCCAATTACTTTGATAAGAACGTAACAAAGGTTACCGCAACCTTAGGATGGGAGCAGGAATACTTTGTGATCGATGAATCATTAGCTAACGCAAGACCTGATCTTGTTCAATGCGGACGTACAGTTTTCGGTGCTTCGCCTGCGAAAGGTCAGCAGTTAGAAGACCATTACTTCGGATCTATTCCCGAAAGAGTGTATGCTTTCATGCGAGACTTTGAAGCAGAGTCCTATAAACTCGGCATTCCGCTCAGGACACGGCATAACGAAGTAGCACCTGCACAGTTCGAGTGTGCACCAATCTTCGAAGAGGTGAATATTGCTGTTGATCACAACACTTTATTAATGGACGTGATGAGCCGTGTTGCAAAGCGTCATAAACTCGTTGTACTACTTCACGAGAAGCCGTTCGCCGGCATCAACGGAAGTGGTAAGCACAACAACTGGAGCATGGCTACGGACACAGGAGTAAATCTTTTAGCTCCGGGTAAAACACCTAAGACCAACCTCATGTTCCTTACTTTCTTCGTGAATACGATAAAAGCGGTTCATGATTATGCAGATATTTTAAGAGCAGCGATCGCCTCTGCAGGAAACGATCACAGGCTGGGTGCGAATGAAGCGCCTCCAGCTATCATTTCAGTTTTCGTTGGTCAATACCTCGCTAAAGTGTTGAATGATATCGAAACAAGAGTAGGTGATGATTTTGATGAGCAAGATGAAGCCATCTTAAAATTGGATCTGCATAGGAGCATTCCTGAGCTGATGCTCGATAACACTGACAGAAATAGAACTTCTCCTTTCGCATTCACCGGAAATAAATTTGAATTCAGAGCAGTAGGTTCTTCAGCGAATTGCGCTAATTCAATGACCACGCTGAATACGATCATGGCAGAAACACTCAAGAACTTCAAAAATGAAGTGGATGGTCTTATTGATAAAGGCGAGAAAAAAGAACTAGCGATCATTCATGTGATCCAGAAATACATTGTCGATAGTAAGAAAGTATTGTTTGAAGGTGATGGTTACAGTGAAGAATGGCATAAAGAAGCTGAAAAGAGAGGTTTGCCTAATCTGAAAACAACACCTGTTGCGTTAGATGCAATGATCACTGATAAAGCAAAGCATCTTTTTGAAAGCAATAATATCTATACGCATACCGAGTTGGAAGCAAGGTATGAGATCGAGTTAGAGAAGTACATTAAGAAAGTGCAGATAGAAGCAAGGATCATGGGCGACCTGGCATTAAATCATATCATCCCTTCAGCAGTGAGTTATCAAAACGAACTCATCACCAACATAACCGGATTAAAAGCTGCGGGTTTGCCAGAGTCTGCTTACAAAAGCCAGTTAAATATTCTTACACAGGTGAGTGAACACATACAGGTGATACATTCTAAAGTGTGTCAAATGGTGGAGGCCAGGAAAGTAGCAAACAAGATCGATGAAGGAAGAAAGAAAGCCATTGCATATTGTAATGATGTGAAAGAAAAACATTTTGATGAGATCAGGTATCATGTAGACAAACTCGAACACCTCGTGAATGATGAAGACTGGACATTACCTAAATACCGGGAACTCTTGTTTTTGCGATAGGATTTTATTCTTATTAGGAAGCCGCTCCCAGAGCGGCTTTTTTATTAACAGTCCTTTTCACAAGCGGCAATAAACATTTCTGAAGCGGCCATATCTATCTATTATTAATAACAACAAAATCCTATGCTATGAAAAAGATCTTAACACTAATGACTTTCTCGTTTATTGCCGTGAGCGGATTCTCTCAATGGGGGAATAACAATGGAAGAAACAATCACGACATTTTCCGTAATGATCGCAATGATCGGGATCGCATTAACATTTACAATTATCGCACAGAAACAGAATTCTTACGGGCACTCAACCTCAACAGGAATGAAGAGCGAAGGATCGATAAGATCAACGATAAATTCCAGGACAGGCTGCGTGATATGAACCGCATGCGTTTCCGGGATCAGAACGCAAGGCGTTTTTACATAGATAGATTAGAGCAGGAACGTAAAGAAGATGTACTCAAGGCGTTGAGCAGGAAAGATGCGGAAGTGTACGACAGGTGGTATAGTGCCAACCGAAACAACGGAAGGTTTAATGATTACGGCAGAAATAACAACAGGTGGTAAGTGTGTATTTTGGATGAATAAGGCAGGATCTCCGGGTCCTGCTTTTTTCGTTTTGTTAAGATCAATTCAAACCTCGTGTATGTTGCTGTATACGATCGCTATTTATCGTTTCACTAACTAATTCTGGAAAGAAATTTCGTTCTAAGAACAAACAAGTGAGGCAACCTATGAACTTCCATTTAAGAAAATGCCTGGTGGCATTAGCATTAATATTCTCCTCTGCTGCAGTGAATGCCCAATTCAGTGTACGATGGAAAGTTATTACCGATGAGGGTGCAGACCAGCCAGTCACCGTTTCAAACTTCACTTCTGTTAACGAAGCCAAAAGCATCATCAATAATATTATTGATGTGATGAACCTCAACGTGAATTTTGAAGTAAGAGAAGCAAACATTCCCAACGCAGCCGCGGTGTTTTACGGAGGCAAGCGATACATCTTATACAATCCCAAATTCATTAAACTAATAGATAAAGCTGCCGGTACAGATTGGGCCAGCATCAGCATTCTTGCACACGAGATAGGTCATCATGTGAAGGGACATACGTTCGGAGCCAAGGGCAGCAGTCATGAACAGGAACTGGCGGCAGATGAATTTTCAGGATATGCTTTACGAAAATTAGGAGCTAGCCTGGAAGATGCACAGATCGCTATGAAGATGGTAGCGGGTAAAGTAGCTACTGAATCTCATCCAGGGCAGTATGATCGATTGAATTGGATAGCTAAGGGATGGAATGCTGCGCACCAATCATTGGGTGGTAGTGTGAATGATACTTACGCAAAGAGAACGGAACCGGAAGTAAAAAGATCTGAACCTGTATATACAACCCCGGTTAATGACAGAACTATCACAAGGTCTGCTCCTTCACCTGAGGCGAGGAGAGAAATGGTGTTAGACAATAAGAGCATTTTGGTGAACGTACATTTTAGCACCGATAAGAATAACGAGTACTACGTTACTAATCGTTATAATGTAGTGAGATGGGATGGTGAGCAACTGGTGATCATTGGTAAATTGGCTAAAATGAAGAATACCGATTATCCTTTCTATATCTATGATCGCAATAAGAATTATGTGCTGATATCCAACAAAGGATACCTCGTAGATTCAAAAGGTAAGCAGGTGGGACATTTATCTCTGCATACCAATTCCTGATTCCATCCCTATGCATAAAGCAAAAGTGTTCTTGCTATAACAAGAACACTTTTTAGCATTTATTTCTCTGCGGTCATCTTTCCACTGCATCCGTTATTCTCTATCCGGCTGCGGCGTATATCTCAAATATGGCTTCACCACTTTCACACCTTTCGGAAATTTCTTCATCGCTTCTTCTGTACTTACAGCAGGCACAACTATCACCTCTTCACCTTCCTTCCAATCGGCAGGTGTAGCTACGCTGTAGTTCGCCGTCAATTGCAATGAATCTATCACTCTCAGCACTTCATAAAAATTTCTTCCTGTGCTGGCAGGGTAAGTGATCATCAGTTTCACTTTCTTATCCGGGCCTATTATAAATAAGGAACGCACCGTAAGCGTTTCAGAGGCATTCGGGTGGATCATGCCATAGAGGGTGGCTACGATCTTCGACTCATCAGCGATCAATGGAAAATCAACAGAACAGTTCTGGGTTTCGTTAATATCACTCACCCATCCCTGGTGCTTATCTAAGCCGTCTACACTTACTGCCAGTACTTTCACATTGCGCTTTTCAAATTCATGTTTCAATAAAGCTGTCTTGCCTAACTCTGTTGTACATACCGGTGTATAATCTGCAGGATGTGAAAACAGAACGCCCCAGCTATTACCGAGATATTCATGAAAGCTGATCGGTCCTGCTGTAGTGTTGGCGGTAAAATCCGGAGCAACATCTCCTAAACGTAAACTCATAACTAATGATTTTTTTGTGGTGAATGAATGGCAGCAGGCAATCAGCAGTGAAAGTAACATGTTGCGCAACACTGCGGTTTTCTAAATAAGGAATTTTTTACGGAATGCACCTTTGTGAAAGTCGCAATTGCACAGCAAGCCGTCTGGATTTTGCCAGTATGTTTGTACTATAAAACAATTAAGATGGATACCAATATCGCAACAACCATTACAATAGAAAGCACTATCAATGCGCCTGTAGAAAAAGTATGGCAATACTGGACCG
>JAEZDC010000028.1 GCA_023429825.1 Bacteroidota bacterium
TGTCACCTGTTGATGGAGTTTCAAGGTTTGCAGTTGTTGTGCAATTACCTGTTCCATCGTTTGATGTCTGAGCTGTTACAGCAGCAGCACAAGTGATGGTTGGTCTTTCGTCATCTGTTACTGTTACGTTTTGCGTACACTCAGCAGTCAATCCACTTCCATCTGTAACGATCCATTTAACAGTAGTCGTTCCGATTGCGAAGGCATGCGTTGAAGGATTGATCTCGTTTCCATTCACATACGCTTTCACTGAAGCCACTGAACAATTATCACCTGTTGATGGAGTTTCAAGGTTTGCTGTTGTTGTGCAATTACCTGTTCCATCGTTAGATGTCTGAGCTGTTACAGCAGCAGCACAAGTGATGGTTGGTCTTTCATCATCTTCAACCGTTACAGTGAATTTGCATGATATACTACCACATGGATTCTTCGCAGTAACTGTTACTGTAGTGGTTCCTTTGTTAAACACAGCACCGCTACCTGTTCCATTACCATTTGCATGGGTAGCACCTGTGAATGTATAAGTAAGAGAAGGTGCTGGTATACCGCTCACTGCAAGTGCATAATTCACTATTGCATCGCATCTACCTGCATCGTTTCCTACAGTGATATTATCTGAACAGGTTGTAAATGCAGGATATGTACAAGTGATCTCACCGGTAATTGCGAATGTGTAAGCAGCTGCATCACAATCACTATTCATTACTTCTATCCTTGCATGTTTAAAGCCAGGGATAGCTGAGTTAAATGATACATCGAAGGTTATCGAGCTTCCTGCGCTCATTGTTACAGGTAGCGTTATCGGCTGCAGCGTAAAGTCTGCAGCGTCAGTACCTGCGATATTGATCTTAGAAACATTCAATTCACCTGTTCCATTATTGGTGATCGTGTACGTTTTGGTTACCACATTACCAGGGATAGTACCACCGAAATCTGTATGATCAGATGTTGATGGTGTGTTGTCACCATTTACTATAGTAGACCCATTACCCCTAACTGTAATTTCCGGAGTTTGCAGCGTTACATCGAAAGAACATGTACTTACATTGCCTGAAGGATCAGTGAATGTATAAGTGATCGTTGTGGTTCCGATCGGGAATACGGCACCAGGTGTAGTTAAGCCTGCCGTTGGGCTTGAAGTAATTGTTGTTGTGTAACTACAATTGTCTTTTGCTGTAGGCGGTGCCCATGTGATTGCTCTGCTACATTCATTGGCTGCGTTGACGTTTACTACAATGTTTTCAGGACAATCATTTACAACTGGTGCAAGTTTATCAACGACTTTTACGTATACAGTTGCAGTATTGCTATTACCTAAAGCATCAGTTGCTGTAAATGTTACCGGAACACCTGGACTTGATAACTGATACCCGTAAATTGTTGACCAACCATTACTGATCCACATCGTATTGCCGTCAAAAGCAACTCCGTACTCGGTCGTCATTAATGTTTGAGTACTTGATTCATAATTACCGGTGGCAGCATCAAACGTGTGAATAGCATTCCAGTTATTATCATTAGTAGTTCCCCAATGAGCATATCCACCGATATAAAACTTACCTCCATAATACACAAAACAGCCTTGCGTATAGATGTGTGCCGGGATATTTATCTCTCGTACATAACTACCGGTATTTTTATCTAATACTATAATACTGGTAGTTTCATTCCTGATAGCATACACATAATTTTCATCTGTAGAAACACCAGAAGCATAATAGCCTATCGGGTAAGACCAGATTTCATTTGATCCATTTCTCCTGGTGATCGTTGCGTGACCCCAGTTTGCAGTATAATAATCGGTTCCGCTTGTTTTATCCATCCACACCTGCATCATCTCATATTGACCGGTATATAACGAACCGGTTTGCTGATGAGTTGAATTGTAGGTATAAATGTATGGATCTGCCCACTGTGGATACCAGAACTCATTTGTGATTGGATTATAACCACCACCATGACTGTGTGGATTTTGAGATACCTCACCCACATAGGTCATAGTACCCGTGTTTACTGCAGTTATGTCATCACAAGTGAAAGTTGTTTTGCTTATTGATTTAGTTATTGGATTGTTGCAAACATCGCTCGTTCCATTATCCAGATCATCTGCGGTGATGGTTGCACTTCCGTTCGCATCCAATTCAACAGTAATGTTATTTGTTCTAACAGCCGGTCCTTCTTTATCAGAAACAGTAACATCGAAGCTGCAAGTGGCAGACACATTACCTGCCGCATCAACCGCTTCGAAAGTATTGGTTGTTGTACCAAGTGGGAATTCAGCACCGGAAGGTAAGCCGGCAACCTGTCTCACTGTAACATTAGAAGCCTCGCAGTTATCCGTTACTGTACCGCCGAAACTTCCGGTAACCTGGATGATGCCTTTAGCATAATGGTAGATATATCCCAAAAATGTACTTACACCGTTGGCATTTACTTTATGAAGATCATTTGAATTTCTATCAGTGAATAAAAATTCATTGTTACCAATATAAGTTGCCGCCATTGCATTTCTGTACTGTGCATTTCCAGATTGAGAAATATTAGTAATGGCAAGCGTTGAAGGGTTGATCTTCTCCATAAGGTTGTACGACCAATGATATAACATACCATCATCTGTATTAAATGCTAAAGAATGGCCACTGTTACCGTTAAGTGTTGTAAGAACAGTAGAGGATGCATTGGTCTTATCTAATCTAACAAGTGTATTATAAGGATATGTGGCACGACCATTCACTCCGTATAATGTTCCATCACCAGAGAATGCAATACCTGCAAGGTAATCCCCGGTATACCCAACGATAGTTGCTGCACCAGTATTCAGATCGATTCTTGCAAGCGGTCTTCCATCCATATTGTTACTTGTATGCAAAATAGCATATACGATACCGGTGGTTGGATCTTTAGCCATTCCGGTTGTTTGATACACATACGTATTTGGTGCTGTGATAGTCACAGAACTTTCTACGCTGTAATTTGATGGATTGATCTTCCTGATGCTGTTGTCGAATGCACCGGTGGTATAAATATTACCCGGTATTGCATAATTCACCACAGCACCACATTTACCCGGATCATTATTCACCGAGATATTCGCAGGGCATGCGATCGCAGGTGGCGTATTATCAACCACCTTCACAGTGAAAGAGCAAGTGCTGATGTTACCAGATGCATCTTTAACAGTGTAAGTAATAGTTGTAATGCCTACAGGGAAGATCGAACCTGAGTTTAATCCTGCAGTAGGGCTTGAAGTAATATTGGTTGTATAAGAGCAATTATCGCCGATAGTTGGAGCAGTCCAGCTAACTATCTTACCACAGCTTGTTGAAGATGCGCCAGTTTCTACTTCGATATTTGCAGGGCAATCAGTAATAATTGGTGCCAGTGTATCCAGCACTTTAACTGAAGCAATTGCATTAGCAGAATTACCGGTAGCATCAGTAACTGTAACAGTAACCGGTACTGTGTTACCTCCATATGCATCACCATTAGCTATTTTGTAGCCATAGATGGTATTTGAATTATTAGAGATCCACATTGTCTCTCCGTCGAATGCCATATTATAAGGTGTAACGATGGTGCTTACAGAATTGATATAAGCTCCATTTGATGCATCGAAGACATGGATGACATTGTACGAGTATGGTAATGAGCCAAAACCATGAGCATATCCAGCTATATACAGTTTGTTATTGGCATAAGCCATTCCTCCGTATGTTTCAATAGGACCTGCCAGAGTTAAAGCCTTGACAAATGTACCAGTAGACTTCGCCAATACATTGATCATATTTGATCCATGATTCAAGGTATATACATAATCATTGCTGGTAGTAATAGCAGCTGCTGTACCATTTGTAGCATAACTCCAAACTACAGCGTTATTATTCATACGATAAACCCTTGCATGGCCCCAGTTAGCTGTAAAATAATCTGTGCTAGATCTATCCATCCAAAGTTGCATGATATTATTCTGGGGAGCGTTGAACGATCCTACAAAAGAGTGGCTGGCAGCATTGTACTTATATATAGTATAGCCTGCCCATTCCGGATACCAGAATTCTTTAGTATGCGGATTATATCCACCGCCATGGGATCTCGTTTCCTGAGATACCGCGCCAATGTAAGTTGGCGTAATCGCATTACTGTTGTTAATATCCTGGCATGTAAAATTTTCTTTACTTAAAGTGATAGAAGCAATACCGCAATTATCCGTACTTCCATTATCTACCATTGAGGTGGTTAATGTAGCAGAACCGTTTGCATCAAGGTATAAAGTGGCAGGTTTCACCTGAACGGTTGGTTTGATATTATCAGCGGTGTTAATTGTAGTTGTTGCTGTTGCACTACAACCATCCGCATTAGATACTTTCACAGTGTATACCCCACTTTGTAAGGCTGTAACACTGGTTATTAATGGATTCTGATCTGTTGATGTAAAGTTGTTTGGTCCTGTCCAGGCATACGTTTCACCGCCCGATGCGCTAAGTGTGATGTTTGCACCAGGGCACACAGGTCCGTTATTAGAAGCTGTTGCTGTAACAAACGGAGGTTGTGTTATGGTTACAGATCCTGTAGAAGTACAGCCATTGGCATCTGTAACTGTAACGCTGTATGTGCCAGGGATGAGACCTGCGATAGAGTTAGATGTTTCTGAAGTAGACCATAAATAATTGTATGGCGCAGAACCACCTGAAACTGCTACTGTAGCTATACCGTTATTTCGTCCGGGGCAGCTTGCATCCGTTTTACTCATTGTCAATGTTAACGTTGAAGTTGAAGTGAAATTCCAACCCGTTACGTTACCATTATTGTTACTGAGATTTGCATTGAATGTAGCGCCGCCTTGTACCTTGTTATCTCTTAAGTTTACAAACCTTGCATTGACTGTTCCAGATGTTTGATTGAAAGTAGCCTGTACACCCGGGCTGGAAGAACTTATACTTACCTGCCTGTTACAAGAACCTTCTATTTGCAATGACGTTGTTTTTTGAATAGCAGCGGGTATCGTCGCATTTACGCCACTTTCAAAACGTAATACATTGAAAGTGTTAGCTCCGGTCAGATTAACATTAGATGTACTATTGGTAGTAAATGTGACATTATTATAAGTAAGCCCATTACCATGGAAGAATGAAAAGCCAGATGGACCACTACCGGTCATAATGAATTTAGAAGTGCCGGCGTTGAAAGTCAGGTTATTGTTATCGAACACATACCAACCACCATTGGTCAAGGTGATATTAGAAGCGCCTAATGAAAGTGAACGAACATTGGAATATCCTGCTTGAAAATCCTTAACCTCAACATCCTTACCATTCGTATTGAAAGAACCTTGCAATAATAAAATTGTCTGAGCAACTTTCAAATTGTTGGTAAGCGTCCATCCTCCACCAATTCCATCAAGGTTGATATTCTGTAAAGTTTTACTGGCACTGTTAATAGTGAACCCTGTTGCAGTTGCTTTGAAGTTAAAATTACCAGTATAATTCTGATTCATTCCGGATACTAAAGCCAATGATCCATAGATATTCAAATCTGCACTGCTACCTGCCAATGTTGGATTGTTCAATGAACTTAACCAAGACATGTTCAAGCACCGCGGATCGGATATATCGATATTAACTGTTTGGTTGGTAGCAGAGAATGAGTTCGCATCAAAATACACATTGCTGAACTGCGTTGGCAAGGCCACATGTTTGGTTGATCCACCAGATGAAGTTGCCCAATGCGCCAGGTCGCTCCAATTACCACTTCCACCTACCCAATAGTATCCCAAACAAGAGGTAAATGCCCAGCCGGTATTGTTACCAATATTGGTACTACTTGCTCCTGCATTGAATGTAGCGCCTCCTGTTGCTTTGATATCTCTCATCCACACAAAATCCAAACACACATTGCCGGATGTTTTCGTAATGGTAGCCTGGTTGTCAATAGTAGTTGATTGGAGAAATACCGGGAATCCTCCTGAACCAAGTGCTACCAGGTTGTTTACCGTTTGATTGAATCCTGAACCAAGGTATATCCTCGTTCCTAAACCTGCGAATGTGAGGTTATTGAAAGTATTGTTATTGTAGATATAACAATAAGGACCAGCATTTCCAACAGAAGTAACACTTACATCATTGAATGTATTGTTGCCGTATATCTGTATGTTAGGATTTGCGCCTGTATTATTGTTGAAAGTAAATGAAACGTCGTTATAAGTGCTATTGCCGAAAATATAAATCTGCTGATTTCCATTACCGGAAAATTTAATATCCCTGTATACGTTATTATCGTTCAATCGAAACTGATATCCTCCCGTAGTTGTATAATTTGAGATGATATCATTATACGTTTTGTTACCACCGCTGAAATAAAAATCGTAATTGTAATTGTTATAAATGTTCATACCACCTTTAATAAGATTGATGGCATTGGAGGTGCTTATCACCCATTGGTAACTAACAGTTACAGTATCTGTTCCGGTGAAATCGAGTGTGAGTGCTTTGTTGTTTTGTGCATACAATGCCCAAATGTTCATTCGGTAACCATTCGTTTTGAATGACCCACCCTGGAAGGTTAGATTGCTATTCGACGTCAAATTACTTTGTAAGGACCATTCACCTGTCGTGGATCCTTGCCCATTAAAGTTTATGTTACTTAAAGTTTTTCCTGCTGTATTAATAGAGTTCCCAGCCACTTTCGACTCAAAGTTTATTGGAGGTGCATTGAACGTCATATTCGGATCTAACTTGAACGATCCATAAACGCTCAGGCTTTGACCTCCGCCATTAAACGATGGATTATTAGTAACATTATTCCATGAGAATGATCGGCACTCTGCAGCTGCGTTCAATGTAACTGTTTGGCCTGGTGCAGTGAAAGAGTTAATGTCGAATATCACATTGTCTGCACGTGTAGGGATTGAGCAACCAGAAGGTGTGCCGCCACTTGAATTCGCCCAATGGTTTGCATCTGTCCAGTTACCACTTCCTCCTACCCAATAATAATTGGTTGGAGCAATACCAGTGATATTCCATCCTGTTACATTACCAAAATCTAATGTATTCGTAGTATTGAAAGTTGCTCCACCCAACGCTGTTACATCTTGCAGCTTTAACCAGTCTGCATTAACAGTACCAGATGTTTTACTGATTCTACCCGCTGTGCCCGGTGAATTACTGGTAATACTGATCTTCCTGGCACATGTTCCGACTGCCGTTAAATTGGCTACTGTTTGGGTTTGATTAGCCCCTAATACAACATTGTATCCTTCACCTAAAGTGAGCATACCACTGAATGAATTCGAAGCACTCAGGTTTAAGGTAGGATTGATCCCTGTTACAGCAGTGAACGAAGCGTTGCGAATTGTATTAGCACCATTGAAATTAAGTGAGGGTACACTAGTATTTGCGCTGGTAAAATGGATTGCAATATCTCTGAAGGTATTATTTTGGTAGAAAAATATGTTACCAAAACCATTAACATTCATCTTCCAATCATTAAAAGTGTTGCTGTATTCAACATAATATTGGTAACCCGGAGTAGTATAATTAACAACAACATCATTATAAGTTTTGTTCCCCCCTATGAAATAACCGTAGTTATTAACTATTGTTTGCTTTATCACTGCAGTTCCCATGTTTAGGGTTGAGTTAGGATAAATTCTCCACTCATAACCAACATAAACGGTATCTGTTCCAGTAAAGTCTAACGAAGCTGTAGCACCGGTCCAGTTATAAAAACCCGTACACTCCACCTGCTGTCCACCCGAACTGAAGTTTCCTCTTTCCATGTATATATAATTGGAAACTCTTAACCTGCTTGATAACGTCCATTTACCAGTAGTTACATTTTGTCCTCTGAAATAAACATTGCTCAGCAAATGATTGTAGGTGCTTACTGTATTCCCTACGACCTTAGATTCAAGTATCACAGTCCCCCCGCTTTGCACTGTCATGTTGGGAGTAAAGGTCAAAGAGCCAAAAACATTCAATGTACGTCCGGCCATATTGAATGTAGGATTATTGGATGCTGATGTCCAGGTGATGTTCTTACATTCAACATTATTGTCCATTGTTACATATTGGCTCGGTGCAGTGAAAGAGTTTGCATCGAATACAGCATTATCTATCCTTGATGGCACTCCACCACATCCTGCCGGGGCACCCCCACTTGTTGTTGACCAATGAGCAGGGTCGTTCCAGTTTCCTGAACCACCAATCCAATAAAAAGTGGTTGCAGCCAGTCCGCTAATGTTCCATCCGCTATTGCCCCCAAAGTCACGGCTGTTTGTTGCGTTGAAAGTAGCGCCTCCCTGAGCTGTTACATCTTGAAGGTTTACATAATCGACATTCACTACTCCAGATAACTTAGATATTCTTGCTGGCAAGGCAGTATTATTTGAAAAGATGTTTATCTTTTTTGAACAACTGCCTATTGCTGTAAGGGCCGTGAGCGTTTGTGTCTGTCCACCCGCTAATGAAATTGTAGCACCCCCATTCACAGAGAGGCTATTCAAAGTGTTAGCGTTTTGTAAATAAACCGTTGGTGCAAGATCACCTGAATGATTGATTGCTATATCCCGGGCGGTGTTTGATCCTGTAAAATAAATTGAAGCAGGCGCTAATGAAGTGCCTGAATAATCTATAGTAATATCATTATATATACTATTGCCATAAAAGTAGAAAGTCTGATTGATGCCAGTTCCTTTCAATTTGATATCCCTATAAGTATTACTATGATCTAATTGCAAAGAGTTGCTGTTTGGTAGATACGCGACAATGTCAGAATATGTCTTATTACCTCCTCCGAAATAACCACCGTTAATCAATTTTATTACAGCCAGACCCATCGTCAGGTTAATACTTGTTGTGGGGTATATTCTCCATTCGTTTTGAATAAAGATTGTATCTGTTCCGGTAAAATTCAGGGTCATAGGATTATTATACCAAGCCCAAAAACTGCCAGCTTCTACCCGATGCCCGTTACTGATCAAAGTACCTCTTTGAAAATCAATGGTGCTGTTTGTAGCCAATTTGTTTTGCAATGTCCATACACCTGTATTTTGACCTTGCCCATTAAATTGTATTGTTCCAGCAATTGTTTTACCGGCTAAATCAATTGTATTACCAGAGGTGGTCGCATCTAATTGAAGTGTAGTTGAATAATTAAAAGTCATTGCACTGGCCAGCTTTATCGAACCATAGATATGCAACACTTTACTACTGTTATAGGTAGGGTTATTCGCAGGACTATTCCAGCTCATATTCCTACAATAGGCCTCCACATCCTGCGTCACTACTCTATTAGTGGTGAGAAAAGAATTGGCATCAAATACTACATCATCAAACTGACTGGGTACTTGTGAATGAAATACACCACCACCAGAACTTGTAGCCCAGTGGTTTGAAAAATCACTCCAATTACCTGAGCCACCCACCCAATAATAGGTAGCAGCTTTTGCAGTAAAACCTGTAGCAACGATCACTATTAGTACCGTGATAAGTTTGCTTAGTTTGGCCAATTGTTTCATATATGTACTTTAATTGTATGCAGTTATTGGTTAACAGTAGTAATAAGCACTCTTTGATGTGTGCTGATCAATTTCTTATTTCTATACTCATTTACCTGGTAGGCCCACATGAAATTTCCACGCTTCTTCGGCGTTAGCTCTATTCTACTCTCCGTTTGCTGAAGTTTCACGCTATTATCTCCAAAAGGTTGCAAAGAGCTATATCCTTCTTTATATTCTACAGGTGAAAAAGATTGATACGAAATGAGATTTTTTGGTGAAGAATTATTAAGCGTTGAAGCAACAGGAGCTATAATTTCATAAGCTAGTGAATCACCATCCGCATCATTTGCGTCAAAGCCTGTGGATGATGGCCTGTCTCCACATATTTCAAAGAGAGGAAGCCTGTTGAAAGTTGCAGATGAATTTTTTTGATACCCGGCAGGTACGGTGACCGAGATATTCAAACCTGCGTTCTTCATACCATCTATGTTCTCAAAAGGTATAGGCGAACAGCAATTTTGCCAGTTAAGTATGAATGCGACCGGAATAGGAGGCAACACAAAAGTGGTCTTATATGTTACTTTTAAATAACATGGTGTATTGGTATTACATGTGGACTGCTCAACAGTAGAGATCTTCTCAGCTTTCCACTGTTTAAGTTCTATGGGTGCGTAGGCCTTATTATTATCAGACTCGAGAAGGAATACCTGTTGGATGCCAGGAGGATTTTCAATACATGAATAAAAAACGTTGAGTGTTATTTCAAGTTTGTTTTCTTCCAGTGCTTTATAATATAGATCTGCTCCAAGAACCTGGGATCTTACGTCAAAAGCAAGAATGCAGAGCACAATAACACAAAATGTTTTCATAGCAGTAGTACTACGGCACATAGCATCCGCTATGACCATAGCATGGTTATTAGTTTGAAAAATCAGTCTACACTAACTTCTTGGGAACTTAAACACGGGGTACGAAACACGTTCAAGAAGAGAATCTTTGGCACGGATTGTTCGTAGGAAAATTGGAATGAGCCGCAAAATAAACTATTATCTGATAAATCAATGTTTTAGAAAAAACTTTTTTACACATGCTTTTTTGCATAGTATAAATACGATTTCACTTTTTATTTTATGGATTCTGTCGAACTTTCCATTCTTAATAGATATAATGATGAATAAAGTTTTACTGATATTAACCTTATTTACATTTAAGCAATCTGCCGCACAGCATGATACTGCCACAGTACATTTTGATTTTGATAAACATCAACTCAGGACTAATGCAATCGGAACACTCAACAAAATACTTACTTCAAAAAATATATTGTCAATTTCATTATATGGACACTGCGATCAATTAGGAACTAATTCTTATAACGAAAAACTTTCTGAAAAACGGGCTAATGCAGTAAAGCAATACTTTTTAGATAACGGCTTATCAGCTGAGAAGATCTCTGTCGTGAAAGGTTATGGTGAAACAATGCCGGTGATTGATCAACTGGATGAAAACTCAAGGCAGCAAAACAGAAGAGTAGTTATCGTTGTGGAATATGCAACCGAGGCAGATAACATCCCTGTACAAAGTTCTCCGCCTGCGCCTATTGATACATCGTCTGCCCCTACCAAAGTGAAGCCCGGGTTAACGGATAAAATAAAAGACAGTACAACCAAACAAGGACAAAATATTGTATTGAAGAATATAAACTTCTATGGTGGCCGTCATTTTTTTCTTCCCGAATCATACCCCGCTTTAGCTGAATTACTTGATGCGATGCAAAATATTCCTACACTTGAGATAGAGATACAGGGTCATATCTGCTGCCGTGATGACAGTGGTGATGGTGATGATCTTGACACTGGTGAAAGACGACTTAGCCATAACCGTGCAAGAGCAGTGTTTGAATGGCTTGTAAAAAATGGTATTGATGCAAAGCGAATGAGCTACAAAGGCTACGGTCATCAATTTCCGTTAGTAGATGTTGAAAGAACAGAAGAAGAGAGAACGATGAACAGAAGAGTGGAGATAAAAATTTTGAAGAAATAATTACAGATCGATGCGGTAGAAAAAATCCGTTTCCTTCACCCATCCATTCTTTTCATACAACCGCTGCGCTGCATCGTTATCACAACTTGTTTGCAGCATCAGCCATTTACTTCCATTCTCGCATCCCAGTTGTCTTGCTGCATTCAGCAAATTAGAAGCAATGCCTTTTCCTCTTTCATTTCGTGATACGAACATATCGTTCAACAACCACGCATTACTCATGCTTACAGAAGAAAAGATGGGATAGAGTTGTGTGAAGCCGACCAGCTTTCCATTGTCTTCTGCAACAAAAATGACAGACTCATTTCTACTGAGCCTGTCATTTAAAAATTGTTTTGCCTTTTCAATATCTGAATGCTGATGGTACCATACCCTGTATTCATCAAAGAGCACAGCAATGTTATTTACATCGGCTGCTGTACCTCTTCTAATCAGCAACGACATATTAAGAGAGATTTGCTTCTAAAGTAATATTCGTATTGAGCAACTGGCTGATAGGGCAGTTTTTCTTCGCTTCTTCAGCACACTCTTCAAACTTTGCCTGATCTATACCAGGCACTTTCGCGTTCAGCTTTAAAGCAGAGGTTGTGATCTTACCATTGTCTAATGTAATGCCGCACTCTACCTCCAAACTATCGGGCGTAAATCCGGCAGCACCTAATACAAAACTTAGCTTCATTGCAAAACATCCTGCATGTGCAGCAGCTATCAATTCTTCAGGATTAGTTCCTACGCCTTCCTCAAAACGTGTTTTGTAAGAATACTGAGCATTGCTTAAGGCTGTGCTTTGCGTGGTCACTGTACCACTTCCTTCTTTTCCAGAGCCATTCCAAACGGCTTTCGCAGAACGTGTTGGCATAATCGGTTTTATTTATTTTTAGTGAATGAATACAATTAACTGGGAGGACTTCGCAAAAATAGACATCCGCAGCGGAACTATTGCAGAAGTGAAAGATTTTCCTAATGCTAAAAAACCTGCTTACCAACTTCGTATAGATTTTGGTGCGCTTGGTTTCAAAAATTCTTCCGCACAAATCACTCATCATTATACAAAAGAAGAACTTGTAGGAAAGCAGGTTGTGGCCGTTGTAAATTTCCCGGTGAAGCAGATCGCAAATTTTTTCAGCGAATGTTTGGTATTGGGTGTTTATGATAGCAATAACCATGTAATTTTATTGCAACCAGATAAAACAGTGCATAACGGCGGAAGAATAGGATAGATAAGTCAATGAGTCAGTAGATCATTGATACCATTGAATTATTGACTGATTGACTAATGACTATTATTTATGAGTGAATTCTACTACACCTATTATGAAAGTCCTGTAGGACTGCTTAAGATCGCCGGAACAGATCTCTGTATCACCGAACTCAGTTTTGTTGATAATAAAGACCAGATCAAATATGGTGAACCGGGGTTAAGTGATGTAATGCATCAATGTACCGAACAACTCATCGAATTCTTCGCCGGGGAAAGAAAAAAATTCACCTTACCTGTACACCAGGAAGGAACAGAATTTCAGCAAAAGGTTTGGAGTGAGTTGCTGAACATACCTTACGGAAGGACCATTAACTATATGGACCTTGCGAAAAAAATGGGTGATCCGAAAGTTATACGAGCTGCAGCTGCGACCAATGGAAAAAACAAGATCGCTATCATCGTACCCTGTCATCGAGTGATAGGCAGTGACAGAAGCTTAGTTGGCTATGCCGGCGGACTCTGGAGAAAAAAGTGGTTGCTCGATCATGAGTTTAAAATTGCTCATGGTGTGCAGACGCTCTTTTAATTCCTCAATTTTCTAAAGAATGTCTCTTAATTTTTTATTGATCGTTAAGCCCAGCAGAATAGATGGCAAAGGTGCCTTTGCAGCTAATGTAATTCCCGCCAGAAAAAAGATTGGAGACCTTGGAGGTGAAATCATTTCGTTAAGGGAAGCGAGAAAACGAGCTTCGTTAGCCAGGCGAGTTGCAATGGTTGAATTTGGCGATGGCAGAGCTTTGGATGCCAGTATCAATCCTAATGAACTGAGGTATGTAAATCATTCCTGCGTACCCAATACGTATATGCGAGTAGCTAATAGCCGGGTTGAATTTTATACACTTCGGTCAATAAAAAAAGGCGAAGAACTCACCTGCAATTACGGCGAAACACATCATGATGGCCAACTCAAATGCATGTGTGGGGCTAAAGGTTGCAAAGGTTTTCTTTGACCTGGTCATATCTTTTCCCTATTCAATCGCTTAAAATTCCTGTTCAGCGGATTTCATTACAGATGGTTGTAGCATCTTTTCAACTTTATCCTACAGAACCTCCAATTAATCACGGTAGATATACCAATCCAATATGCTGCTGAAAACTAATCCCGCTTCTTGCGGGATTTTTATTATGACCTTAAGGCCTCGTTAATTGCCTTTACAAAATCACTCACAAGGTAACTTACAAGTTTACCAGTTGCAGCGTCACTTCGACCATCACTTAAACAAGCAGCGCCTTCGCAAATATGGAGATAAGCGGGCTTGGAATCTACTGCAGCAAAACTTAAATATTGCCTTGCATGTAAAACCGAAATACCTGAAGGCGTAGAAGCACTACTTAAAACATTTTGTATGCAATCAAGATCTAATTCAATTCCGCACAATGTATCATCAGTGAAACCGGTTGCATGCGCCACAGCCTGGATGAAATTCTTTTTTTCATGAAGGAAGATGTCTTCATACGTAATACAATCTACAAACGGATTATTTACAATATCCATCCACACATTCTGCGGGATATAATTTTCATGAATACCAATCACACAGTATTTCTCTAAATAACCATCTTCTTCAGCATAAGTGAATCCATTACCACTATGCCGTCCCTCCATAGGGCGAAAATCAGAATGTGCGTCCAGGTTGATCGCGTTGATCTGTGCAAGAGGGATCACGCCTGCTTTATGCCATCCCTTTGCCGCGCCTTTTAAACACGGATACGAATTATTATGTCCACCACCAATTGCGATCGGCAATTTTTTATTCTGCGTAAGCAAATGCATTAACTGCTCTACTTCATCATCGATCATATTCACCGCATGGCGATATGCTTCAATCCTCTCTTCTTCTTTATGAGCGTTGCTTTCAATTAGCGCGGCTGCATCACTGAAATCAAAATGTCCCAATAACAAAACCTCGCCACCTTCTAAAAAATCATTGCTTTGAATATTCAGAAAAGATTGTAAGAAAGGTATCCATGCTGAATCTGTACCCCCTACTCCAAGATTTGCTTTTACACCAATATCCTCAGGAACTCCAAACAATACCGTTTTCGCTGAAGAAGATTGCAAACTTTTTTCAAGTTCAGCCGCGTTAGCGATCACCTGTATACGCTCGCCGAGTTTGGTTTCAAATCTTCTAATGCGGGTGAGGTTAAGAATATCCTGTTTTGTGTAGAACTTAAAATGATTCATACTGCAGCAAATTGTGTTTAAATATAAAGAAGAATATTATGGGGCCAGCTGACGAACATTATTCAGCTCCTGTTGCGTCGCACTCTTCAACGTACAGAACATAACTGAGCAAGCCGTACGTAACTCAAACAAATTCACCATTGATCATCACCTTATCTACAAGGTTCTCCCCGAAGGAATATGGCAAGTAAGCTAAAGACGGGATTGGTTTAGTGAAGATCAGGTTCGCTTTCTTCCCTACAGTAATACTTCCCACTTCATTTTCCACTTCCATAGCATAAGCGCCATTGATCGTTGCTGCGTTGATCGCTTCTTCCGGCAACATTTTCATTTGTATACAACTCATTGCCACTACCAGGTTCATATTGCCACTTGGCGAAGAGCCGGGATTGAAATCTGTAGCCAAAGCAATTGCACATCCTGCATCGATCAATTTTCTTGCGGGTTGAAAAGGCATTCGTAAAAAGAAAGCTGCAGTGGGTAATAATGTACCAATAGTGCCTGAATCAGCCAACGTATGGATTGCATCATGATCCATCGTTTCAAGATGATCTACAGAAACTGCATTAAGCTTTACTCCCGCTTGTACACCACCGGAGAGGTTTAACTGGTTAGCATGGATCTTTGGCTTTAAACCATACCGCATTCCCGCTGTACAAATGGTCTCTGTTTCTTCAGCAGAAAAAAAACCATCTTCACAAAACACATCTATATAATCTGCTAATCTATCTTTAGCGATCACCGGCAACATTTCATTTAATATAAGATCAATATAACCTTTGTGATCTTCTTTAAACTCTACAGGATAAGTATGTGCGCCTAAGAAAGTTGCTTTAATGGGTATCGGAGAAGATGCTTTCAATCTCTTGATCACCCTCAACATTTTCAACTCTCCTTCCACGGTGAGTCCGTAGCCACTTTTAATTTCTATTGCCCCAGTGCCGAGTTTGATTACTTCCTGCAACCGCTGAAATGCCAGTTGATAAAGCTGATCTTCTGGCATAGCATTTAATTTTCGGGCAGAATTAAGAATACCACCTCCCTTTGCAGCGATCTCGGCATAGGTCATTCCTTTAATCTTATAGACAAACTCTTCTTCCCTGCTTGCAGCAAAAACCAGGTGCGTATGACTATCGCACCAGCATGGCAACACAGTGGCCCCATTTGCATCGATTACAGCCCCGGTAAATTTCTTTTCCCGGTCACTACCATATTCTGCAATAACCCCATTCTCAATTACGATGTATGCATTTTCAACACATGGTAATTCTGCCAATGCACTTCCTCTCAATAAACTTTGATCTTTTCGTGTATTGACGAGCAATTTGATATTGGTTATAATGGTTGTGCCCATAAGACAAATCTAATCTTCATTTACAAGCAGTTGAGATTTTTTTGAACGCGTTTATGCAAAAGATTTAACTCCTGCATCCTGTACCAAACAATGTCGTTAACAAACTAAAACCAGTACAATGAAAAAAGAAATGTATATCCACATAGAAGAACCTTGCCATGAGAAATGGAATAAGATGACACAGGAAGAGCAGGGCAGGTTCTGTCACAGTTGCAGTAAGACAGTAGTTGACTTCAGTAACATGAGCGATACACAAATACTTAATTATTTATCTAAAGCCTCAGGCAATACATGTGGAAGATTTGCAAGCGACCAGCTTGGACGATCTATAGCTATGCCGGCAACTCCTGTTAAGAAAACAGCCTGGGCTTATATACTATCTCTTCTTCTGCCACTTGGTATTTGGAATAAACTGAAAGCTCAGAAAGAGCCCATGGGCAAACCCGCTATTATAGAGAAGGTGGATACAAAACAACCCGTAGCTTCCTCACAGGTAAAAAATGAATGTGATACACTGGGTAAGGAGGTAAACTCAAAAAAGCTGACCGATGCCATCAACAACAGTAAGGATATAAATGGATCTACCGCAATAATGGGCATGATCGTAGGTTACCATAAAGTGAATGCAGTGGATACTACCACAGCAATCGTAAGAAAGGTGTTCAAAAATGAGGTGTTCAAGATTTATCCAAACCCTGCTGTCAAAGGCAAAAAAATATCGATACAGGTAAATAAAGTGGGAGAATACCAGGTGCAGTTATTAGATCTTGATTCTAAAATGATCATCTATAAAACAGCAAAAGTGACCGCGAAAGGTGAGATGATATTTCTAGATCTGCCTGCAAATCTATCAACAGGAAGTTATTATATCCGGCTAGTTGAAGCAGGTACCAATAAACAACACGTAGATAAAGTGATCGTAAAATAATTGGTTTTGGGGATTAACATCGCTCCGGTTCTCCGGAGCTTTTTTTGCATCTAACTATTCCATCTGTATGTGCTGATATCTAATCCTGCAAGGTCTAATATTCTGTCTACAACGGTAGAGGCCGCTTCTTCTATTGTTTTTGGAACGCTGTAAAAAGATGGAGTTGCCGGGCAAATAATCCCTCCGGCCAGAGTAACAGCTTCCATATTTTTTATATGAATAAGATTATAAGGCGTTTCTCTCACGGCCAATATCAGCTTTCTTCTTTCTTTAAGAATTACATCAGCTGCTCTTGTTACAAGATCATTACTGACACCACCAGCGATCCTTCCCAACGTTCCCATACTGCATGGTGCTATGATCATGATATTATACTTAGCCGAACCTGAAGCAAATGGTGCGTTAAAATCGCTCTTTTCAAAAAAATCAACCTTGTATTTTTTATAATCTTCATTACCTAACTCCGTTTTCCAAACATCCTTAGCATTATCACTCATTACCACTCCTATCATTTCCCATTGATCTTGCAATACCATCAGTTTATCTAATATCAATTTCGGATAAATCGATCCGCTTGCTCCTGTTATTGCCAATACGATCCTGTTTTTCATCAATGCAATTTATTACGTTTATCCTAAAGCAACATCCAATATCATCATTACCAAGAATCCCCCGATAAATCCCAGCACTGCTACATCAGTATATTTATCTCTTTGCGTTTCTGGAATTACTTCTTCCACCACCACATATATCATCGCACCTGCGGCAAACGCCAAGGCAAATGGTAAGACAGGTTGCATGTATATTACAGCCAACGCTCCTACTACACCGGCTACCGGCTCCACTATAGCCGACAGCTGACCATACCAGAAACTTTTAAAACGCGTAACGCCATGTCTTCGCAAAGGCATACTCACAGCAATACCTTCAGGGAAGTTTTGAATACCGATACCAATCGCTAAAGCCATAGCTCCTGCAACTGTAGCCTCAGGCATACCTTCAGCTGCGGCGCCAAACAATACACCAACAGCTAAACCTTCGGGAATGTTGTGAAGGGTGATCGCTAATATTAATAATGTCGTTTTGCGAAGTTTTGTTTTCACCCCTTCAGATTCTTCTACACCAAAATTGATATGCAGGTGGGGCATAAACCTATCCAAACAAAATATAAACATGGCACCTCCCAAAAAACCAACTGCAGCAGGCATCCATTTCATTGTCGGGTATAACTTCTCACTCATTTCAATAGATGGATTCAATAAACTCCAGAAGCTCGCCGCCACCATCACACCACCGGTAAAACCCAACATACCATCCAGCACTCCACGATGCATCGATTTAAAAAAGAATACCAGTGCAGCGCCTGATGCTGTAACCAACCATGTGAACGTAGTAGCAATTAATGCACTCCAGATAGGACCGATTTCTACAAAGAATTTTTCCAGTTGTTCCATGCTAAACTTTTTTTACGAATAATGCCTGTGCTAATTGTTGACTGATAATAAAAGGTGACTGGTTTTTTATCTTGATCTCGATCGAATGATCGAAGCTGAATTTCTTTCTTACTTCCAGCACAGTGCCGATGCTGATGCTTTTATGGCGAAGTAATTCCAGCAATTCAGTTGACTGGCTTCCCACTGCAGTAACTTCTGCCGGTTCATTGATATCAAGATCAATCAGGTTGACCTGTTTTTGAGCACTCATTTTCCCACTGCTGTCGGGAATGGGATCGCCATGCGGATCGAACTTGGGAAAACCCAAATAGGCATCTAATTTATCAACCAGTTTTTTACTGGAAATATGCTCCAGTTCTTCCGCAACCTCAAGTACTTCATCCCAACCAAACTGAAGTTTTTCAACAAGAAAATATTCCCATAGCCTGTGCTTACGAATAATATTCAGTGCGATCTTCTTACCCTCAGTGCTAAGGCGGAAACCCTGGTACTTCTCGTAATTCAAGAGCTTTTTGGCTTTGAGCTTTTTAAGCATATCCGTGACCGAAGCAGCTTTTGTATTCAATTCTTCAGCCACCTCGTTGGTAGTAACATTTCCATCTGCCTGCTGAAGATGATAGATTGCTTTGATATAATTTTCTTCGGTAATTGAAAAATTCATAGCCGGTTAAAATAAATTTTAGACAAACCTAAAAAATATTCTGATCTTTTGCAACTTCCGAATTACTTTGGTTTTAGCCTGACATTTGATAAGCTATACCGGAAAGTTATTTGCAGCTTGGCATCTCATTAACCTTTACTTTTACGCCTCAAATTTTTTCTATGGCAAGATGGCTTTGCATGAGTTTGGCAGTACTTCTTATTGCTTGTGGTGGAAGTGAAGGCGATACTGCATCGCTTTCGGAGGAAGAGGTAGACATCAAAGATTTTATCGAGGCTTTTCCGGATCTGAAAGTCCCTGTAACTATAGCAGACAGTAATCTTGCAAAGTTTGGCGACACAGTTTCTATTCATCCTGCACTTGTTAGTAAATACCTACCTCTGAAAAATGATATTCCAAAAACAAAAGGACAAGCAGTTGTTGTGAAGCCCATCGGAAAGATCAAAAGGGAAGAAGAAACTTATCTTTTAGTTAAGCAGGTGCAGAATAAAATTTCTATAGTGAATGTAGTGGTGTACGACAAGCAAAACCAATTTAAAGATGTGAAGGAATTGGTTTCAAATCTTAAAAATGATGGTTATGTACATGCGGTGAACATTAACAGGGAACCCACATTTACTATAAGTAAGGAAATGATCACAAAAGATAACCAGCAGAAATACACCAGGACAGGTTATGCTTACAGCGAAGGAAAGTTTATGGTAGTGATAAACGATAGTAATGAGGATATGAAACGAAATGATTCTATCATTAACCCCATTGATACATTAAAGAAAACATTTACCTATAGCGCAGACTATACAAAAGATAAGAAAAACTTCATTTCACTGAGAGATGGAGATAATCAAAACCAATATCGATTCTTCATCCATTTTGAAAAGAACAATGGTGATTGCACCGGAGAATTGAAAGGTGTGTTAACGATGAAGGATGAAAAGAACGGCCAGTATACCGCTTCCGGCGATCCGTGTGTGATCAACTTTAAATTCACTACATCAAGAGTTGAAGTGAAGGAAGAAGGGAGTTGTGGCAACCACAGAGGAATCAAATGTTTCTTTAACGACAACTATAATAGGAAGCGGGAAGCGAAGCCTAAGAAAGGTCCAAAGCGCTAATAGTTCCATAATGAACAGAAAGATGAACGTAATGCGACGCAACAAAAGATTAATCTGTGTTACCGAACCTCTGTAACAAAATATTAAACCCAGGTGCAATTATTTCTACAATGAGTTATTCACGTTTAATGTGTAAAAAATACATTTTATTGAATAACTACTATATTGCGACACCTTATAGAAAAATGATTATATGAATTTCAGAAATTACAGTGTCCCTTATGCAGGCGAAGAGCAGTACAGTAAGAAGGTTGCGTACTTCTCAATGGAGTTTGCAATTCATCAACCATTAAAAATTTACAGTGGCGGCCTGGGCTTTTTAGCAGGCTCTCATTTGCGTAGTGCATATGAACTGAAACAGAATTTGATTGGAGTAGGTATATTATGGAAGTATGGATATTATGACCAGGCAAGAAACCAGGACCAGACGTTGCAGGTAACTTTCATGGAGAAGAACTATTCTTTTCTGGAGGATACAGGTCTGAAGTTCCAGATCATGATACATGAGCATCCGGTTTGGATAAAAGCTTATTATTTAAAACCAGACACATTCAATAGTGCTCCGCTCTTTTTGTTGAGTACTGATGTTCCGGAAAATGATTATGTCTCGCAAACCATCACTCATCATTTATACGATGCCAACGTTGCTACCAAAGTGGCCCAATTTATTTTGTTGGGCGTAGGTGGTGCAAAGCTGCTGGATGAACTAGGGTTCAATCCAGATGTATACCATTTAAACGAAGCCCACGGCATTTCTGCTGCTTTTTATTTATTGAACAAATTCAAGAGTGTAGAGAAGTTAAAAGAGCACTTGGTGTTCACTACCCATACTCCCGAAGAAGCAGGCAACGAAAAGCATGATATTTATCTATGCCATAAAATGAGTTATTTCTGCGGATTGAGCGTGGATGAAGTGCGCAAACTTACCGGCATTACAGACGATCAGTTCAATCACTCTCTTGCTGCGCTGAAGTTTGCACGAATAGCCAACGGTGTTTCAAAGCTTCATGGGGTGGTAAGCCGTGCTATGTGGAAGAAACATGAAGGCATTTGCGAAATAAAGCACGTGACCAATGCACAGAACTGGAGATATTGGGCCGATAAGCAGATGTATCGTTTCATGGAAGAAAATAACGACTGGGCTTTTGATGACAGGAAGAAACATTTGAAGAAAAGAGCTTTTGAGATCGTTGCTGATCAAACCGGGAAACTCTTCGATCCGAATGTATTGACCATCGTTTGGGCAAGAAGATTTGCCGGTTACAAGAGAGCTGATTTCTTGTCACACGACCTGGAGAAATTTGAAGCGATGCTCAACGATTCAAAAAAGCCTGTTCAAATAATCTGGGCAGGAAAACCTTATCCGGTAGATTATCCAGCTATTTCTCAGTTCAACAATCTCGTTCACCTGAGTAAGAAGTATAAGAATGTAGCAGTATTGATCGGATATGAACTTGGATTGAGTAAGCGTCTGAAACAGGCTGCTGATGTCTGGCTGAATAATCCCCGGGTTCCAAGAGAGGCTTCAGGTACCAGCGGCATGACTGCTGCGATGAATGGCGCTGTTAACTTTTCAACCGATGATGGATGGATACCTGAATTCATTGATCACGGCCACAACGGTTTCGTAGTGCCTAAAGCAGACTACGAAAACATGACCGTTCATGAGCAGGATGCTTATGATCTGAAGCACATCTATGATATTCTGAATAACCAGGTGATTCCATTGTATTATAACAGCTATGATACCTGGAGACAGATCATGAAGAATGGAATGAGAGATGTTCGATTTGAATTTGACAGCAATCGCATGGCCCATCAATACTACGAGTTGATGTATAATGCATAGTTGGAAAATAAATTTAGATCCTCTGCCTTGTGCGGAGGATTTTTTTATGTTACCAGCTTTATTATACCTATTTAGCTCCTGTTGCGTCGCACTCTTGTACTGCAACAAATACTTTCAGCATCCGGCAACGCTAATTCTATTCTGCTTACATTTAGTCTTCAAATTCTTATCACATGAGAAAATTTTTGTTTGCGCTTTTATCACTCCCATTTTTTGCCATTGCACAGGACAAAAAAATGATCACCCTGGAAGATGTTTACCGAAAAGGGACCTTCAGAACAGAATCAGTTCCGGGCTTTAATAGCATGAATGATGGCAGGTATTATGTAGAAACTTTAGCCGATGGCATTGTGAGAAAAAGTTTTCAAACAGGTGAAACACAGGATACACTCATCAGGTTAAGACATGTACGGGATGAAAAAGATTCAGCTTTAACCTTAAACGATATTAGCTGGAGTAATGACGAGAAAAAGATACTCATCTTTAGAAACAGAGAAAGCATTTATCGCCATTCATCAAAGGCTTATGTATATGCTTATGACATCGCTTCAAAAAAATCAATTAAGATCGATAACGATAAAATACTTCATGCAACATTCTCTCCTGACGGCAGTAAGGTAGCCTTCGTGAAGAATAACGATTTGTATTATAAAGACCTGGCTGCGAACAAAACTGTCCAGGTAACAAAAGATGGCAAATGGAATCACATCATCAATGGCAATTGTGATTGGGTGTACGAAGAAGAGTTTTCATTCACAAGAGCATTTCAATGGAGCCCTAAGGGAAATTACTTAGCCTATTACAAATTTGATGAGAGCAAAGTGCCGGAGTATACTTTCACAATTTATGATAGCCTCTACCCCACTCAATACACATATAAATATCCTAAGGCAGGTGAACCCAATTCGAAAGTAGAGATCCATATTTACAACCTGGTAACTAAGAAGGATGTGAAAGCTGATGTGGGTAAAGAAACAGATATCTACATTCCAAGAATAAAGTGGAGCAATAACGACCAGAAACTTGCAGTAATGTGGATGAACCGCCTGCAAAATAATCTGAAATGGCTGATGGCTGATGCCGCTACCGGCAAGACAGCTCTATTGTATGAGGAGAAAGATGAATACTATGTTGAGGTGAGTGATGATCTTACTTTTTTGAATGACGGAAAGCATTTCATCTTAAGCAGTGAGAAAGATGGTTTCACCCATATTTATCTATACACGATAAACAATAGTGGTGACGTATCGATGGCGAACGAAAAACAGCTAACTAAAGGGAGCTTCGAGGTTGTGAATATTATTGGCGTGGATGAGAAGCGTAACAAAATTTACTTCACAGCAGCATACCGCTCACCGTTAGTAAGGGATTTCTGCAGTGTGAATCTTGATGGCACTGGCTTTAAATTGATGGATGAAAGACTCGGTGTTCATAGTGTACGCATGAGTAGCGATTTTAGTTTTTATCTCGATGCCTATTCTAATTTAACTACACCTCCTGTTTCTGCTTTATATGACATCAACGGGAAACTTATCAGGACACTTCGTGATAATAATAAGCTAAAGCAAACAATGAATCAATATGCCTTAAGTACACCACAGTTCTTTCAATTCAGCAACTCTACAGGGACTACATTGAACGGATGGATGTTGAAGCCATATAACTTCGACTCTACTAAAAAATATCCTGTACTATTCTGTAACTATGGCGGACCAGGTTCACAACAAGTAGCCGATCGTTTTGGGGCAGTGAGTTTCTGGCATCAACTGTTACAACAAAACGGAATTATTGTAGTGAGTGTCGATAACAGAGGAACAGGTTACCGAGGAGAGCAATTTAAAAAACAAACCTATGGCCAGTTAGGTAAACTGGAAATAGAGGATCAAATAGATGCTGCAAAATATCTTGGGAAACTGGGCTATATTGATCCAAAAAGAATTGGACATTGGGGATGGAGCTATGGCGGGTTTATGAGTGCATTAGCCATTACCAAAGGCGCGGATGTATTCAGTCTTGCAATTGTTGGATCGCCTGTAAGCAGTTGGAGATATTATGACAACATCTATACGGAACGTTTTATGGGTTTACCAAAAGATAATCCAAAAGGATATGATGACAACTCTCCCATCAATCATGTAGATAAAATAAAGGGCAAAGTGCTTATCACGCATGGCACAGGTGATGATAATGTACATTTTCAAAACTCAGCCATGATGGTGAATGCAATGATTAATAAAGGAATTGACTTTGAGATGGGCTATTATCCTAACCAGGCACATGGCTTCAGAGGTATGAGTTCTTACCATGTTTATAAAAAGTTCACAGATTTCGTTTTGAAGAATCTCTGATCTTGTTTAATCGGTCGATATGAAAGGCATTACATGTTTATGTGATGCCTTTTTTCATGTAAAGAACCTTTCCTTCAATGATTAACGGTATATATGAATGATGACATATTATTCAGTTAATATCAACTGCTCTTTTTCACCCCATCATGCGATTGCTTTTACCTGAAATCAAATGCACATTTGTATCATCAATTAACAGTTAACCTAAAAACACCTGAAATGAAAAAAACAATTTTCACAATAGCGCTGGCAGTGATCTCGATATTTACTTTATCAGCTAAAAGTGATTCTAAAAGCAAAGCAAGCACGTCATCAACTGCCTTTCATACTATAGTGATACAGGATGCAGTAAACGTTGTGCTCAGTGAGACAGTAACATCACAGGTTCAAAACATACAGGATGTACACAACCTCAATTGGAAAGTGAAGAATGGTGTTTTATACATCAGCAAACAAAGAAGGAGTGAATCTATCAATGTAGTGAACATTTCAGTTCAGAATCTTAAAAAGATCATCTTATACGATGGAGCACAGGTGAACGCTGCAGGTTTGCAAACATCTGACAAATTAATAGTTCGCTTGAATGGCAATTCATCAGCAAGCATCACCAGCTCAGGTAAAATTGAATTGATCAATGGAGAAGATGTGCAATTAAGTGTTTACAAAAAATTAGGAGACGTTTATACAGGTATGTAATGCAGGTAACGGCTCTGCTTTCCAGCAGGGCCTTTTATTTCAATTTTGTATCCCTGGCGTTTCTGAGCATTTGCCCGTAATCCCATTTTTTCACCAGTGCATCTATGGTTGTTGCAATCCGCTTTATCCTGGTAGGTTCAGTCTTTGCGCTTTCGATCCATTTGATAAAATAATTTCTATGAGACATTGACAGGGAGTTAAAATATTCAGTTGCTCCAGGTTCATCATCCAAACAAGCAGACAGATCTCCAGGCATCTCAATTTTAAAGTCTTTATCCTCCATCAATTTAATCGACAGCATTGCACCTTTTCTCTTTTTAATTCCTTTACGCATTTCACCATTCAATGCCATTATAAAATCCCCTCCGCCCATAGGCATTAAAGCAACACCGGCTATTTTATAATTATCCAATGAACCTTTTACCCTGAAAGATCTTTTATTACCCGGTTTAAGTTTTTGTGCAAGCTCAGCGGGGATCTCAATATAGGTCCAACCGGTCTTTTCTCCCAGTTCTCCAAATTGCTTAATAACTGATTCGAACTTGATCATAGTATCAGCTCTAAAATAAAGCATCTTCAAATTGTATCAAAAAAACATGATTATTGAAGGATGCAGTTAACTTTATTCCAAATTGCTTTCTATGAATTCTAACGCTCCATATGTTCTGATGGTGGAAGATGATGAAGATGACAGGTATATCACGCAATCTACCCTGAACGAATTAGGGCTCGATATTGTGATAAAATTTCTAAAAAAGAGTGATGAGCTCATCTCATTTATTTCGGCAAATGGAGAACCATCTTTAGTACTTCTTGATTACAATTGCACTCCGCTCAACAGTATAGCAGTTTTGAAACTGATGAAACAACATTTACAGTATGGCCATATTCCGATGATCGTTTTAAGTGAAAATGTAGCTGAACAACAGGTAAAGGAATGTTACCGGGCAGGAGCAAGTAGTTTTGTACTTAAGCCCACTTCGATAAATGGCACAAAGAATAAGATCCAAACATTTTTTAAATATTGGCTGGAAGTCGCAGAAGTATAATTATGAGCGTAAATAAAGAAATAAAAAAAATCACCACTAATACTTTGCAGAAGATGAAAGCGAATGGAGAGAAGATCTCCATGCTCACTGCTTATGATTTTTCTTTCGCAAAGATCTTTGATGCATCCGGTATTGATGTGATACTGGTAGGCGATAGTGCCAGTAATGTAATGGCAGGAAATGAAACTACTGTACCAATGACATTAGATCATATGATCTATCATGCTCAATGCGTGGTTAAAGGAATTGACAGATGCCTGGTAGTAGTAGATATGCCTTTTGGATCTTATCAATCGAATTCAGATATAGCATTAGCTTCTGCTATAAGGATCATGAAAGAAACGGGTGCCCATTCGATCAAATTAGAAGGTGGGGCAGAAGTGATCGAAAGTATCAGGAGAATTGTAGCAGCAGGTATACCGGTAATGGGTCATCTCGGATTAACGCCTCAGTCAATTTATAAGTTCGGTACTTATAATGTTCGAGCCAAGGAGCAAGAAGAGGCCGATAAGTTAAGAACTGACGCAAGGCTGTTAGAGGAAGCCGGATGCTTTGCCATCGTACTAGAAAAAATTCCATCTGCTTTGGCCAAAGAGGTGAGTGAGAGTTTAACTATTCCTACGATCGGAATCGGCGCAGGAAAGCATTGCGACGGGCAGGTATTGGTGATGCATGATATGTTAGGGATCAATACAGAATTTAAACCTCGCTTCCTGCGGCAGTATTTGAATTTGCATGAACAGATAACGGGGGCTGTCCAACAGTACATAACAGATATAAAACAAAAAGATTTTCCAAACGATAGCGAATCTTATTAAGCCTCGCCGATAAAACCTTACGATTCACCCAAAATTTCCCCTCAAATCCCTGAACAGAATAGATTTGAAGAAAACCTGTTCAGTGCTGAAGAAGAATAAAAGTTTTGCAACAGTGATTGCTCATCTAATAGCATGGGTGTGCTTTCTTTCACTTCCGTATATTTTTCTACCACGCCCCCGAACCGGTACGATCAGGTGGACTGATAACATGATCGCAACATATGTTGTGATCAATTTGTTTCTTGTTGGATTTTATTATTTCAATACTAAAATTCTGATCCCCGCTTTTTTCAAAACAAAGAAGTGGCTAATATATGGATTGTGTGTATTGGCATGTTTTATCGTATTTCTGTATGCTCCTAAACCAATATCCCAGGCTATTGCAAAGCCTGAAACGAGCCAATTGAACCAGGATAGCAACTTTCGTTCACCTCAATCACAATTTAGATCCAGACCTAAAAATCCTACGCATTATCCAAGCTCCTATCTTGGATTTATCCTGGTTTTTTCAGTAGGTCTTACTGTATCTGTTATACAGGAGTGGTTGAAGAGTGAAGAAAAGAAAAAAGAGATCGAGCATGAAAAAATGAATACTGAGTTGAGTTTGCTAAAATCCCAGATCAATCCACATTTTTTCTTTAATACACTCAACAATATTTATTCTCTCGCTATTACAAAAAGTGATGAAACACCTTCGTCAATTCTGAAACTATCGTCAATAATGCGATATGTGTTAACCGAGACGCAACAGGATCATGTACCATTATCACAGGAAATTGAATTCGTGAAAAATTTTATTGACCTGCAGTCGGTTCGTTTAACTGATAAAGTAAAAGTTCAATTTACCGTGGAGGGAAATGTTGATAACAGGCTTATAGCTCCGCTATTGTTTATACCTTTTATAGAGAATGCTTTCAAATATGGAGTGAGTACTGTAGAGTATGCTGCAATAGATATACGAATTGCCTCACTAGTAAATAGTGTAACTCTTGATGTAAAAAATACCGTTTCAAAAACAAGCAAGCATATCAACGGCAATACTACAGGCATTGGAATGGCGAATGTGAGCCGAAGGCTGGAATTACTCTATGCAGGCAAGCATAAGCTCACAACTTATGAAAAAGACAACTTGTACATTGTACATTTGGAATTATTTGTATGATGAACTGCATTGCAATAGATGATGAGCCTTTGGCTTTAAAAGTGATAAACGAGTATTGTGATAAAATACCCTTCCTTAAACTAAAGGAAAAATTTACCAATCCTGTAGATGCAAAGAACTATCTGGACCAAAATAAAATTGATCTCATTTTCTTAGATATACAGATGCCAGATTATAACGGTATAGAATTATACAAATCGCTTTCTAATAAACCAGCAGTGATATTTACTACAGCTTACAAGGATTTTGCAGTAGAGGGCTTTAACGTGGATGCTATAGACTATTTGCTTAAGCCGTTTGATTATGCAAGGTTCCTGAAAGCCGTATACAAAGCAAATGAATACCTAGAATTTTTATCAGCTAAAGACCTTGAACTAAGCTCCATTTTTGTAAAGGTGAACTATGAGCTGATGAAGATAAATTTAAAAGATATTGATCTGATAGAAGCCCTTGACGATTATATCAAGATACATATCCAACCTCATCCTGTACTCACCTTAATGACGTTAAAAGGCATACAGGAGAAATTACCACAAAGGGAATTTATGAGGGTGCATCGATCTTACATCGTACCGGTAAATAAGATCGAGAAATTCAATCGGCAGAAGATCACTGTTGCAGGTAAAGAAATTCCTGTAGGGAGCAGCTATGCCGCAGTAATTGATGAATTGCAGCGACTTCGTCAAAATCCTTAATCATAAACTCTGCAGCTTCTGAAAATACTAATAATCTGCAGCTTATTTTTGCGCTATGCTGAAAGTTGGAATATTAGGTGGAGGCCAACTGGGAAGAATGCTACTACAGGCCTCCGCTAATTATATTGTAGAAACATACGTGCTGGAAAAGGATGACCACTGCCCTGCAGCACATCTTTGCCATCATTTTATTAAAGGTGATATCAAAGATTTTGACACCGTTTACCATTTCGGAAAACAACTTGATGCGCTCACTATTGAAATAGAAGCTGTAAATATTGAAGCACTAGAAAAATTGGAAGCTGAAGGGCTGAAAATATATCCTAAACCTTCTGCAATAAGAACCATCAAAAGCAAGATCACACAAAAACAATTCTATCAAACCCACCAGATACCTTCACCCGATTTTAGGATCACGCAAACAAAAGATGACCTGTCTCAGCATAATGAATTCCTCCCGGCAGTACATAAACTTGCACAAGGTGGATATGATGGAAAAGGGGTTCAACTACTCAGGTCGGAAAAAGATTTTGATAAGGGATTCAATGAACCATCTGTATTAGAAAAGATGGTGAACATTAAAAAAGAGATCGCCATTATTGTTGCAATGAATGATAAAGGTGAAACTGCACTTTATCCCCCTGTAGAAATGGTTTTTGATCCTGTATTGAATCTGTTGGATTACCAGCTAAGCCCTGCGCAGATAGATGAAAAAATATTATGGAAGATTGAAGGCGTCGCCGTAAAGGTGGTGAAAGAATTACAAAGCCCGGGATTGTTCGCAATTGAACTGTTCATTGATCAAAACGGTGATGTACTCGTTAATGAAACAGCGCCGAGGGTACACAACAGCGGTCATCATACCATTGAAGCCCATTATAGTAGCCAGTATGATATGCTTTGGCGAATAATTTTAGGCTTTCCACTGGGCAATACAGATGCGATACTTCCATCTTCGATTGTTAACCTGGTTGGCTCGCAGGATCATTCGGGTATTGCCAGATATGAAGGATTAGAAGAGGTGCTGCAAATGGATAATGTGTTTGTGCACCTATACGGCAAAGCACAAACCAAGCCTGGAAGAAAAATGGGACATGTAACCATTTTGAGCAAGGAAAGACAAGAACTCACTTATAAAGCGCATAAGATAAAGAACACTTTGAAAGTGATCAGCCAATAGTATATTTACATAAACTTGATTATGGCCGGGCAAACTCCAATTGTAGGGATCATCATGGGAAGCGATAGTGATCTGCAGATCATGCAAGCTGCAGCCGATGTTTTGAAAGAATTTAATATTCCTTTTGAACTGACTGTAGTTTCTGCACATCGTACTCCGCTAAGAATGTTCAACTACGCCTCTGCAGCAAAAGAGAGAGGGTTAAAAGTGATCATTGCAGGAGCAGGTGGTGCTGCACATTTACCCGGAATGGTTGCCGCCATCACCACATTGCCTGTAATTGGTGTTCCGATAAAATCATCTAATTCCATTGATGGATGGGATTCGCTTCTTTCGATATTACAAATGCCTAATGGTGTTCCCGTCGCAACCGTTGCGTTGAATGCTGCAAAGAATGCCGGGATCTTAGCTGCCCAAATAATTGCCGCCTTTGATGCTGAACTTGGTAAAAAACTTGCTGAGTATAAAGACAACATGCAAAACTCAGTGAATGAAAAAGTACAGGCTCTTAAATCTTCTGGTTGGAATAATAGTTTTGATCAGTAACACCGGCTGCAACAAAATGAAAGCAGAGTTGCTCGCATCAAAGCATTTAGCATATTTCCCCTCTGCCTCCTCAATTGAATTCTATAATGACAAGTTATATGTAATTGGTGATGATGCTACCTATCTGCTGGTGCTTGATAAAGACCACAACAGTTTAGATAGCCTCCAATTATTTATGAACACTTCCAAAAGAATCGCAAAGGATTTCAAAGAAGATCTTGAAGCCTCTGCGAGGATTATCTACAACGGGGACGACCATTTACTGGTATTTGGTTCCGGCGCCACGGAGGCGAGGGAAAAATTGTATTTGTTTCCGTTAGATAGTTTATCAGCCTACAGATCTTTTTCTTTAAAAGAGTTCTATACAAGGTTAAGATCACAAGGTGTGACTGAAGTAAATATTGAAGGTGCTACGGCGATCAAGGATAAGCTGATCATTGGGAACCGGGCTAATTTATCAACCAAGGTAAATCAACTCATCATTACGGATGTAACCTTATTTGAAAATCCTGGTTCAGCATTTCATATCATTAATCTTCAATTACCTGCTTCTTTTGCACATATAGGAATTTCTGGGTTAACATATGTTCCTTCATCCGATCTGCTATTGTTCACAGCATCTGAGGAAGAAACCTTTAGTGCCGCAGCAGATGGGGCGATAGGAAATAGCTACGTGGGATTGATTAAGAATGTATCGACAAAACTCTCAAGCAATAAGATTAAGGTAGAAGATATTATTCCGCTAAACACTGTATCAGCATCATTAAAAAAGAAAAAGATTGAATCTATCGCAGTAGAAGTAGCTGCTAATAATAATTATATCATTCATTTAGCTGCTGATGATGATAACGGTGAGAGTACATTATATAAGCTCTCAATACAATCAACTAATAAGTAACGATCGTAAACGCTTGCTCTAAGGCAAGAGAGTCCTCATACATTTTATTAATGACACCAGCACCTTCCTTTGCATAAAACCCTGCTATGTTTTCCACTCTTTCCTGTAGACCATCATTCGGGAAAAGCAGTGTTTTGATTTTATGGATCTTCCTCTGTTCCGCTTCAAACTTTCTTTTTGCAGAACGAAGCATTTTTTTCTCTAAAGCATCTACCTTTTTTAAAGATTTTGCCTGTAATGCATTCACATGTTCAGATAAAGTTGGATCCAGTGAAAGCAGCGTATCATGTAATTTCTGGTAAAAAGAATTTAACTCCCCTTTTTCTTCGCTTAATGAAAGCTGGTGATGAGATTCTCTTAATGTATATTGATTGATTAGTTCTCTTTCAGACTTAAATATGTCTTCTATAAGAAAGCCCAACGATTGAAACAGCTCCTGCTGTTCCCTTGTCAGGATCAAAAATGAATTTCTTATTACTAAAACCGGGTAAGGAACCTTAGCAACTTCGAATACGTTCTTCAGCTCCAGCCAATAAGCGATCTCTGCTCCTCCGCCGATAAATGCAACGTTCGGCAATATCATCTCCTGGAAAATACCTCTAAGAATTACGTTAGCACTAAATCGTTCAGGATGTTGTTTCAATTCGTTTAAGATATCAGCTTCATCAAACTGCAGTCCCAGGCTTTGCACCTCAAACTTGGAATTCCTTAATTCGATTCGTTCTCTTTTATCATCCAGCAAATAAAACAAATTGATGTCTCTGCCTCCTGCCTGTTCTTTGTAATATTTGCTGAGATCAGAAAGTGTTCTCTCAACAATATTGTGAGAAAATTGCTCTTTCAGTTCTCGTTCAACTACCGGAATAAAAGGCCGTTTCAGATTTGCATTATCAGGGATCAACACCACTAACCCGTATTCGCCAAACAATGCGTTAACCAATTCCAGTGTGGCTTGCTGAATTGTTTTTCCTTCTTTATAACAGATGCGGAATAAGGTAAGTATTTCTTCTCCGTGTGGCTGTACTGCTAATTGCCCATGTAATTCGTTCATCAATTGAATGAAGGCTTTATCTACTTTCATTCGGCCAACGGCACCGGTTTGTTTAGTCTGCCATTGATATTTTCTACCGTTGATTGTAACAGATCCCAATTCCTCCAGGTCAGCGTCTTCACTTCCCATATAAAATACCGGGACGAAATTGTAGTCACTCAATTCCTGCTGCAAACTTTCAGCAAGTTTGATGGCATGAAGAATTTTATATACGAAATATAAAGGGCCGGTGAAGATGTTTGGCTGATGCGCTGTTGTTATTGTAAAAGTATTCGGTAAAAGCAATAGCTCTAAGTGATGAGCAAGCTTAGCAGAAACATTCAAGCCTTGATATTGGTTCTTTAGTTCTTCAACCAATAGTTTACGATCATAGTTAAAATCCTTTCTATCCTTGACAGCTTGCTTTATACCTGCGACATCAGGAGCATAATTATAAAAAGGCTTGAGTTTTTCATCACCATTGAGGTAATCAATTACGATCTTGGAGAAAAAACCTGTTTGCCTGTAAGGAATATGTATAGCTGTAGAACCTTTCACTATTGTTTGAGACATTTCATTCATAAGCAGTAATGAAGGTAAACATCTTATCGAAATCTCTATACTACTTTACCTTCAAGATCATAGTCATAAGCCTTTGTTATCTCTACATTAACAAATTCGCCGATGGGGAGCTTTTTGTCTGATTGTATCACCACCTCGTTATCTACTTCCACACTGTCAAACTCTGTTCGTCCAAGATAACGGCCAGCTTCTCTTTTATCTACGATCACCTTGAAGGCCTTACCCACCTTCTCCATATTTTTCTCAAGGCTTATCTCCTGCTGTACTTCCATGATCTCCTGTGCCCTTCTTTGTTTTTCATTAGCAGGCACATCGTCTGCAAGATCATATGCAGGTGTGTTCTCTTCATGGCTGTAGGTGAATGTACCAACCCTGTCAAAGCGATGCTTTTGCAGGAATGTCTTTAGCTCTTCAATATCATCCTGCGTTTCTCCCGGAAAACCAGCGATCAATGTAGTCCTCAAACAAAGCCCTGGCACTTTCTCTCTCACAGCAACGATCAACTCTTCCATCTCTGTCCTGGTGATCTGCCTTCGCATCGCTTTCAACATATTATCACTGGCATGCTGCAATGGCATATCCAGATAGTTACAGATGTTTGGCCTGTCTTTCATCACATCTAAAATATCTAAAGGAAATTTATGCGGATAGGCATAATGTAGCCTGATCCATTCTAATCCTTTTACATCGGCAAGACGGTTCATCAGATCACCCAATGCTCTTTTCTTGTAAATATCTAATCCGTAGTAAGTGAGCTCCTGTGCGATCAACATTATTTCTTTAACACCTTTCTTTACAAGGCTTTCAGCTTCTGAAACCAGGTCATCCATCGAACGGCTAACATGTTTTCCTCTCATTAAAGGAATGGCGCAGAAGCCACATGTTCTGTTGCAGCCTTCAGATATTTTCAGGTAGGCATAGTGCTTTGGAGTAGATAACATTCTCTCCCCTATCAACTCTGCTTTATAATCTGCATCAAATTGTTTCAGGATGAGTGGAAGTTCTAGTGTACCGAACCATGCGTCCACTTCAGGGATCTCTGATTCAAGATCGCCCCTGTAACGTTCGCTCAGGCAACCCGTAACATATACTTTATCCAGTTTTCCTTTTTGTTTTAAAGCTACCTGGTCTAAGATGGTATTAATACTTTCTTCTTTTGCCTTATCAATAAAGCCGCAGGTATTCACCACTACGATATTGTGATCGAGTTTACCACTTTCATGCACAACGTCAATTTCATTAGCCGCTAACTGGCCACTGAGCACTTCACTGTCCACTAAGTTCTTACTGCAACCGAGTGTGATGATATTGACTTTGTCTTTATTGAGGGAACGTACTTTCATTTGTTATCTGTTATTTATCTGGGGGTCAAAAGGAACAAACTTAGCTGCACCAAATGCTCATCCTCTCAGCATCCTGATCTGTGAGCAAAACTCTTCTCAATCACGTTCGTTCATGAGCGGGCAAAAGTAAGATAATACATTCTAAAGCCGAGTTAAGCATGCTGAACATAGAACAGATCGCACAAGAGTGCGACGCAACAGGCGATGCCATGAAAACAACAGCCGGATACCAACTATTCTTTAACATCTAATTGATACATTTAAACACCTGTAAATCGTTCATTTGCAATAAACCTTCATCATGAAACGATTCATTCTTGCATCAGCAATTGTTTTATTTTCTGCAACAGCTTTTTCACAGAATTACAACCAGGCAATAGGGTTGAAATTCCCCGGCGGGTTTGCCGTTACATACAAGAAGTTTATTGCTGATTCAAAAGCCTTGGAGGCGCAGGCGATGCTAGCTAAAGAGAGCGTTCGTTTCGTTGGGCTGTACGAATGGCATTTTGCATTTAACAGCGTCCCTCAATTAAGTTGGTATGTTGGCCCGGGTGTACATCTTGGTTTTTACAGGCAGGAATACAAAACCAAATACAGTACGAATGTAGATTTGGGTATTGATGGCATCATCGGTCTTGATTATAAATTTTCCGGCGCACCTGTAAATGTTAGCTTAGACTGGCAGCCTTCTATCACCTTCACCGGTTCTGGTGGTAGCACCCCGGCGTATGGTGGATTGGCCATTCGTTATACTTTTTAACAACTTGGCACTATTTTTTCTTAAATCATTCGCTATCAAACAAATGACTTATGAAAAAGATTCTCTTCTCCTTCTTGTTTATTCTTGGTTTCGCTGCTGTAAGTAATGCGCAAATGGGCAGCAGTTACAGAACTGCTTTGGGTGGTAAATTTTATTTTGGCAATGGCAGTGCAGGAGGTATCAACCTTAAACATTTCACCAATACACGTGGCGCTTTGGAAGGAACGGTTTTGTTTTACAACAAAGCTTTGGGCATTGAGCTTTTATACGAATGGCATAACCCGATCGCAGGTGCTGCAGGGCTGAAATGGTATGTTGGTGGTGGTGGACTTGTTGCTTTTTCTACCCGTAACGATGATACAGATAATGAAACGCTCTTTGGCTTACGCGGCACGTTGGGTTTAGATTATAAATTTACCGGGGCCCCCATCAACGTTGCGTTTGATGTGAACCCGACTTTCGTATTAACGCCGCATTCTGATTTTAATTTCGGTGCAGGTTTGGCGTTTAGATTTACTTTGTAGCGGGGGCCAGTGGTACTATTAAACTTCTGTTGCGTCGCACTCTTGTACGTTTAGAACAATATTGAGCAAGTCAAAATTCAAAAGTAAAAACACTTAACTTTTGAATTTTGACTTATTACTTATAAGCATCCTTGTCTTCTTCTTGTATCGACAAGGTATTGGATCTTCCAGAGACCATTAATCCTTACTAATTGAAAAGAATTTACACCGCAGTGCCTGAAAGTGCCTGCATAATAGAATTGGTAAGGTGTCCATACACTGGCTAACAGACCATCTATCTTAATCATCTCAAATGTGATCCGTTCGTCAACAGAATCTTTTGGCAACTTATTTATTCCATTAATAAAATGAGCCAACGAATCTGTTCTAACTCTTGTTCCATTTCTCCCTGCACTAATGGTTTGTAAAATAGCACTATCTGCGAAGCAAGCACTCAGCATTTTGCTATCAGCATTTTTCATTGCAGTAAACATCTGATTAATCACGGCTTTCACCGAATCTTCTGCAGTTTGTGCTTTGCAAAAAGTAATGGATAGAATTGCAATTGCGAGTATAAGAATTTGTTTCATGAAATGAAGGTAACTAACACAACGCTGCGCTTACAACCACTCATAAAGTATTAAGTTCCCCGCTTAAAATCGAAAAGTGTAGCTGTGAAGATGGCTCTTTCCCTTTTTTTAGTGATCACATCCCAATCGCCAACATAACGCAGCACTTTAGGTACAAGTAAGTCTTCAAATTTTTCCATTTCAACTTCCATGGTAACGTTGAAATCATACACGCCAGCTTTGTAACTAAGCGTATAAGTTCTCGCCATAATGGCCAGAGTTTTTGCATCGAACCATGTGGTCATTGAATCAATAACGATCTTATCACGATCGGCATCTTCTTTTGGTCGTGCTGAAAAAATGTATGCTGGTTTACCGCGGTAATCACTTCGCTCTAATTTAAAATCATATATCTGTGCACTTTCAGGATCAAAGATGTTCACCTTATCGCCCATAAAAGGAATGCCCTGTATCCGCTTGCCCGGGTTAAAGAAGAGCATCTTCAATTGCTCTTTGTGTTTTTCGATTCCTTTCTTACCCTTAGCCGTGATCTCTGTTCCGGCTACGACGTTTGTTTCACCACATCGCTTTGCAGGAGCAAAGAACAGGCTGGCATACAACTCTGCAGTGAAATAGTTATAACCACGGCTCTTATCATAGAAATCTCCTGTGGTTCTCTCTTCGATGATCTCTGTTTGCCTGCAACCGCTTTCCCGTACCTGCTTCGTTTTACTATTTAAAGAAGCTTTTACATTACGCTTCTTATCATACATTTTTATGTCGTTGTAAGAAGTGTAATTCAAAATTTTCAGATTACGGAAAGCTTTGTAAAAAGTAGTGTCGTTCTTGATGATCTTTAAAAACTTGGCGTATTCAAAATCGCTTCTTACGATCACTTCATCCAACTGGTAGGTCTTACCTTCAAAGTACACAGTGGTATCCTGGGCATTTGCCGCATAAAAAAAGAAAAATATTATTACGGTAGTGAGCCACCTCATTTGGAGAACATCATTTTATAATCCACCTTGATCTTGCCTTTGCTGATATCGCTGAGTTTGCCCTGGAGCATTTTTCTTTTAAGTGGCTTCATGTAATCGATGAACAGCTTTCCTTCTATATGATCATATTCGTGTAGGATCACTCTTGCAGTAATTCCGTTGAAAGTATCAATATGTGATTCGAAATTTTCATCCAGGTATTCTAATGTCACGCTCTCTTGTCTCATTACATCTTCACGTATCTTGGGAATACTCAAACATCCCTCATTATAACTCCACTCCTCACCTTTCAGCTCTTTGATGTGTGCATTGATAAACACCTTCTTTGTTCCCGGCTCATCAGGATACTTTCCTTTTTCTTCTTCTTCAAGATTCTCAAATATCTGAACAGTATCTATCACAAACAGCCGGATATCCTTATTGATCTGCGGTGCGGCCAATCCCACTCCATTACTGGCATACATCGTCTCCCACATATCTTCAACTAGTTTATCTATCTGCGGATATTCTTTATTGATGTCCTTTGCAACCTTTCTTAATACTGGAGCTCCGTACGCAACAATTGGTAAAATCATATTTGTAAAAAAAGTTGCAGCAAAGCTAAATCATTAGCAGTTAAATAGATGTTATCTGCAGCAGGAAGGCGATTGATTATGAATGCGCATTTAAATATTCCTGCAACATGATCGCGGCTGCGATCTGGTCAATATTTCCTTTTTTCTGCCGATCTTTTTTCTTCATACCCATTTCTATCATCGCCTGGGAAGCGAGCTTTGAGGTATAACGTTCATCAACTTCTTCGATCTTTAGGAGAGGAAACTCTTTCTTCAATCTTTGGATAGCCTGCTTTACTAAAGGCGTTGCATGGGTATCAGATTCATCCCAGTTTACAGGCATCCCGATAATGATCAGTTCCACATGTTCTTGTTGGAAATATTTTTTTAAAAACGGAAGTAGTTCTTTTGTTTCTATAGTAGTTAAGGCAGACGCGATGATCTTTAATGGATCAGTAACAGCCAGGCCTGTTCTTTTTTTACCATAATCTATAGCGAGTATTCTTGCCATTAACTCTTAACGATTAAGTCTGCAATTACAAATACAGCAAATACAACACTGGCGATCCCATTAGCAGTCATGAATGCAAGATTCACTCTTCTAAGATCATTTGGTTTTACGATGGAATGCTGGTAGATAAGCATTCCTCCGAATACCAAAACGCCTACCCAGTATAACCAGCCAAAGTGTCCGTAAAAACCTGCTGCCATAACGCATGCTGAACTTAATAAATGCAGTATCTCTGACACTCGCAATGCCTTCGCTTTACCTAATGCTGCAGGAATAGAATGAAGATTGTTTTGCCTGTCAAACTCTTCATCCTGCAAAGCATAAATAATATCGAACCCACTTACCCAGAATAAAACAGCGAAAGCAAATAAGATCGGCAACAGGTCAAATCTTGCAATAACAGCAAGATAAGCACCTATTGGAGCAAGCGCCAAACCTAATCCGAGCACAATATGACACAGTGGAGTAAATCTTTTTGTATAGCTGTAAAAAAGAATTACAAACAACGCGATCGGGGCCAGGTACAATACAGTTGTATTGATCAGGTAACAACATACGACAAAAGCCACACAACAAAAGATAGTGAATAGTAATGCGCTATTGGCTGAGATGATTCCTTTGGGAATTTCCCTGATGGCTGTTCTTGGATTCTTAGCATCGAAACTTCTGTCTAAATATCGATTGAAAGCCATTGCCGCACTCCTTGCAAACACCATACATAGAATAACAAGCCCTAACAGTTTTACAAAGTAAATAGCCACATTGGTTCCTGCTTCTTTGAAAAAAGTCGCCCATGGAGAATCAGGCATTTCTGTTGAAAAAGATAACTGGCTTAAATTTATTATCTGAACCACACCAAGAAAAAATCCGATCAATGCAAAAGGCATTGCGAAAATGGTATGCGAGAATTTGACAAGACTGAGATAATTTTTGATCGTCGACATCCGTAATAATTATGTGCTTTGTTTTTCTTTCACCATGGTTCTAACCAGCTCCCATAGTACAACTCCTGCAGCCGTGGCAATATTCAAAGAATGTTTCATTCCAAATTGTGGTATCTCAATACATCCATCACAAGCTTTTAAAACTTCCTCCTGTACACCTACTACTTCATTCCCAAAAACAACAGCGATCTTGTCACTGGTTATTTCAAATTTCTCCAGGGATATACTTCCTTCAGCCTGTTCAACTGCAAAAACTGTATAGCCGTTGTTTTTTAGTTCGTTCACTGCATCCACTGCTGAAGGATATTGCACCCAGTCCACCGAATCCGTTGCACCTAACGCTGTCTTATCCATCTGGCGATGTTCAGGTGTAGGTGAATATCCGCAAACACAGATTCCTTCAATTAAAAACGCATCTCCCGTTCTGAACACGCTACCCACATTATAAACGCTCCTGATATTATCCAACACCACTACAATAGGATTCTTTTCTGCCTGCTTGAACTCTTCAACCGATTTCCGTCCAAGCTCTGCCATGCTGAGTTTTCGCATAGCGGCAAAGATAATGTTAGCAAAGGATTGAAGGTTGCAGGTTACAAGTTGCATGGATCTAGCGCTTGTCCTCTGATTGCTGATAACTGATTACTGATTGCCGATTACCATCCTACAGTTGAAGTGTGCGACGCAACAGGCGATGCCATTATAACAGGAAGCCGGCTACCTCATTCACCTAATAATCCTATCATTCATCCAATTTATTTTTTACGCATTGCATAAATTTTTACTTTATGCCCTTAAATTTTTGATCACATGAGAAAACTAAAAGTTGCTTTATTGCTACTTGCTGCACCTGTCCTGGCTTTAGCACAGGAAAAAGTGGACGCAGAGATGATGCAAAAGATCCGTAAGGAAGGATTGAATAATTCTAAAGTAATGGACATTGCCTGGAATTTAACTGATGCCAATGGGCCCAGGCTGACCAACTCACCAGGTTTTTTAAAAGCCGCTAATTATGCAATAAAAACCCTTAGCGATTGGGGGCTGGTAAATGCGAAACTCGATCCCTGGGGTGAATTTGGAAAAGGCTGGGAATTGAATAGAAGTTATGTTGCCATGACTGCTCCTTATTATAAGCCCATCATTGGTTTTCCAAAAACATGGACGACGGGTACAAACGGATTGAAATCTGCTGATGTTATTTTGATCACTGCAACAGACTCTGCAGGTCTTGATGCCTACCGTGGTAAACTGGCTGGAAAAGTTATTCTCCTAAACAGGAACGATTTATATAAGCATTCATTTTCTGCAGATGCCACGAGGTTAAGCGATGTAGAGTTGGATAGCATGGCGAATATGAAGCCTCAACCTGCACGTCAGCCAAACCAGAACGTGGATACTGCTGAGGTGAGAAGAAGAAGAGATCAGCAAAGAGCTACGTTCGCTTTCAATAATACTTTAAGAAGCCTTGCCAGAAGCGAAGGTGCTTTGGCAATGCTCAGCACAAGTCCAAGAAGTCATGATGGAACTGTGTTTGTTCAGGGTGGTGGTGCTTACAAGTTATCTGATCCGGACAATATACTTGACGTTGCGATTGCCTGGGAAGACTACATGGCGATGCTGCGGATGCTGAAACAAAACATGCCGGTGAAAATGGAGATGGATGTAAAAACCACGTTCCATACAAAAGATGGGCAAGCGTATAATGTAATAGCTGAAATTCCCGGTACTGATCCTAAGTTGAAAGATGAAGTGGTGATGCTTGGAGGCCACTTAGATTCATGGCAGGGCTCTACCGGTGCTACAGATAATGCAGCAGGTTGTGCCGTGATGATGGAAGCTGTTAGAATTTTAAAAACACTTGGCGTAAAACCTAGACGTACTATTCGCATTGCATTATGGAGCGGCGAAGAGCAAGGCTTATTAGGATCGAGAGGTTATGTAAAGAAAACTTTCGCTGATCCTGCGAATATGCAATTGCTTCCGGCGCATGAGAAGTTCTCTGCATATTACAATATTGATAATGGCACAGGAAAGATCCGTGGTATTTATCTGCAGGGCAATGAAGCTGCAAGAAATATATTCCAGGCATGGTTAGCACCTTTCAATGATCTCGGTGCAAAAACAGTAACTATCAGCAATACAGGCGGCACCGACCACCAGGCTTTTGATGCCGTAGGCTTGCCTGGCTTCCAGTTCATCCAGGATGACATCGAATACGACACAAGAACGCACCACACCAATATGGATTCTTATGAACACCTTGTGGCGGATGATCTTAAACAAATTGCTACGATCGTGGCTGCATTTGTGTACAACACAGCGCAGAGAGATGAGAAGATCCCTAGAAAAGAATTGCCAAAGCCAAGACAGCCAGGCGGCGGGTTTGGTAATTAATTTTATTGCACTCTTCAACGTTCTGAATATATTTCATCAAAGCACATAGGTAATACTTATGTGCTTTTTTGTTTATACAGTTTAGCTGGCTTCATCTTTTATCTTTGACATATGGAACTCTCACAGGATACAAAAAACATTCTTGGCCTGCAGCTACCTACCGACCCTCGTTGGGTGGATCTTGCAGGTATCAGCCTGGAAGCTATTCTAACTGACCATGCTTACTGCGAGCAAAAAGCAGCTACTACCTGCATTTCCTTAATACAGCGATATTCTTCCTATGAAAAACTGGTAACTGAACTCTCACCTATCGTAACGGAAGAGTGGGGACATTTTCGTTTAGTATTAAATGAGCTCCGGAAAAGAGGTTTAAAGCTAGGTAAGCAACGAAAAGATGAATATGTAAATAAGCTGATCGCATTTCAAAGGCAAGGGGGAAAGTTGGAAGACCGTTTTTTAGACCAATTGCTTACAATGGCTTTGGTAGAAGCCCGGAGCTGCGAACGTTTCAAAAGATTGAGTGAAGGATTAAATGATGAGTACCTGAGAAATTTCTACCGGCGTTTTATGGAAAGTGAGGCCGGGCATTATACATTATTTATAGATTTAGCTGAAACATATATCGATAAAGAAACAGTAAGGGCCCGCTGGCAGGAATGGCTGAATTATGAAGCAGAAGTGATGAGGACGTTAGAAGTTAGGGGTGACAGGATTCACTAAATCAAACACAAACAGATAGATTTGCCCGCATGAGAAAAGACTACAGCCAGTTCACTGCTACAATGGCTATTTTGAAAGCAAGTTTGAAAACTTCTTTTAAGAGTCCGCAGGCAGTTTTCTTCAGCTTATTTTTCCCGATAGTACTCATTATGATCTTTGGTTCACTCGGCGGAGGCAGTGGTGCCGCCATCGTTGATGTAGCGTTCGATAAACAAACTGATTCTACAAGCCTGGTGTATCAAACTTTAAAAACAAGCCCGCTGCTGGATATCGCAAATGGCACACCCGAAGAAACAGATGATCTGCTGAAAAAGGGAAGGATCACTGCCAAGATCCGCGTGGTTAAAAATAACGATAGCATCAGCCCTTATACCATTCATCTTATCACTTCTGCAGCGAGTAAAAGAAATCTTCAATCGCTCGAGATATTGTTGGAGAATATCATTCAGAACATCAATAAAAAGGTGTATCCGCAAAGACAAACTATAGCTCGTGTCACCGAAGAAACGGTTCCCGGCAGGTTGTATACAAGAATAGATTTTCTTCTCCCCGGAATGATCGGTTTCTCGCTTATCGGTGCTGCTATATTCGGCGTCGCCTTTTCCTTTTTCACTTTAAAAGAAACCCTTGTTTTAAAAAGATTATACTCAACTCCCGTTTCTCGAACAAACATTTTAATAGGTGAAGGGATAGGCAGGGTTATATTTCAATTATCTACTGTTGTGGTATTGATCCTCTTTGGTTATTTCGTTTACAATTTTACCCTGGCAAATGGCATTATCACTTTTCTCAACATGCTATTGCTTTGCTTTTTTGCACTGATCGTTTTTTTCGGGTTTGGATTTGTAATAAGCGGGCTTGCAAAAAATCAAAATGTTATTCCTATCTACGCTAACCTTTTCATGTTTCCGCAATACTTTTTATCCGGAACCTTCTTTCCTAAAACAGCTTTGCCTTCAGGCATGCAGCCGATCATAAAATTCCTTCCACTCACTGCCTTGAATGATGCGATGCGTAATGTGGCTTTCGAAGGGCAAGGATTACTAAGTTGCTGGAGAGAGATCGGTATCCTGGCTTTATGGGGAATTATCGTATATACGCTTGCAGTTAAAGTTTTTAAGTGGGAGTAATATGTTACCAGCTACATCACCTTCCTCAGCATTCGTTGCGTCGCACTCTTGTACTTTCGGATACTCTGTGCATCAACTAAATCATCACCATCCATGAAGCTCATCAAATTAGCAGTTATCAGCGCAATCGTTCTGTTTGTAATAATTACCCTTATAAGCCTTCTCCTTCCTTCTAATGTATTGGTCTCAAGAGCAGTTGACGCCAGGACTTCTGTTTCCAATGTAAAAGCAAAAACATTCAACCTCGCTAACTGGAAAGAATGGATGACTGATGCATCGGGCTCCGCTGCAGGTATTACCATGGATGGCTCATCCATCGATATTGCAGGAACCAGGATCACCCCTAAGGCCACTTCGGATTCAACTTTCATTACTCAATGGGAAAGCAGCAACAATAAGTTGCTCAGCACATTTCGCATTATCAAACATGATAATACTGATTCACTCATAACTGTTCAATGGCAGATGGAGCAAAAAGTAAAGTGGTATCCCTGGGAGAAATTTGCATCTATTACAAAAGATGAGATATGGGGCGGCGCCATGGAGAAAAGATTGGAAACACTTAAAAAAGTACTTGAGAGCAACAAGTAACACCTCTTACAAATATTTTTACCGCAATGCAACGGTGGCAAAAAAGCCGTTGTCAACCCTGCGGTGTAATGAATTACCAACATCTCATAGAGTCTTGCTTAAAAGGAAAAGAATCTGCCCAAAAGCAATTGTATGATGCATTTGCCAACCAGATGCTGGGAGTTTGTTATCGATATACCAAATCCATGGAAGATGCAGAAGATGTGATGCAGGAAGGGTTTGTAAGAGTCTTCAAAAATTTAGCGCAATACAAAGGCGAGGGAGAATTAGGTGCATGGATCAGGAAGATCATGGTGAATACAGCTTTGAACTTTCTAAAAAAGCACAAAGCTTATCGTGAAGAGTTGTTGATCAAAGAAGAAGTATTACACCCTGTGAGCAGTGACAACCCTGCCATTAGTTTACAGGCGAAAGAACTGGTGCAAATGATAAGGCAATTGCCAACCGGTTATCAAACTATTTTCAATCTATATGCAGTAGAAGGTTATACGCATGTTGAGATCGGGCAAATATTGGGTATAAGTGAGGGTACAAGCCGATCACAATATATGAGAGCGAGAAATGTATTGATAGAGTGGATAGAGGCTGAATCAAGAGACCAAAAAAAGATCTGTTATGGCTGATCAGAATTTTGAACAACAGGCTAAACAATTGCTTGGAGAGTTTGAACTTACTCCAAAGAAAGAACTATGGGAGAAAGTTCGAAAAGAAATACAACCTGAAAAACGCAAAAGAAGATTTGTGTTTTGGTGGCTGCTGCCAGTGATCATGGCAGGAGCTTCTTTTATCTATTACCTGGCAGGTGATACTAAACAAAAAATTTCTGATGCTTCCATTCAGCCCACATCAGTTACAAGTAAAAATGAGAATAGCATCAATGATAAAAATACCGATAATAGCAACAGCAACTTAAATTCTACACCTGTTGAACTTGCAAGTACTGATCAAAATGAAGAAACATCTTCAGTAACTAAAGTAAGAAGCAATACTCATAATGCATCCAACGGCTCGAAACCATATAACTTGAGTACTACAAAAACTTTTACAAAAGAAGACGCTCCTACACTTTCAGCAAAAACAACTCTCAACGAACAAAGCAAAGCGACAACAGAAATACCTTCCACCAGTATCGTTTCAAAAAAGAATGAAGAATCCAGAGCAAGTGATTCTGGCGATATAACCGAGTTGCCAAAGCCCCTAATGAAACAACAAAAAGAGGATGCTGTTGTAGACTCAAGTGCAACTCCTACTCTTATTGTTAAACCGTCTTTAAAGAAGAATAAATGGATACTGGGTATCACAACCGAACTAGGTATTACAAATAAAGCTGCGGGCTTCTCAACTGATAAAGCGATGGACGTACCAAATAGTTTTCCGTCAACAGGCTCGGGGTCATCATCAGTTGGTGGTTCATTTAGGAATACTTACAGCTATAATAAAGGCGTTTCCATTTCTATCGGCGGCGTAGCCCGGGTAGCACTTTCAAAACCATTCCACTTTAATTCATCTCTTGCCTACCGTTATCAATCATACGCTGTTAAGCAGGAAGTTTATAAAGACTCGTTTGTTGGACCCAATTTATTTTCAACTACAAAGCTTTATGATTCTTCTGCCATAGTTAAATTACATTCAGCGAGTTTGTATACAGGAATAAGTCTGCAGGTGCTGAAACTCCATAATCATAAACTACTTCTGAATTTAGGTTTAGACAATTCATTTCTTTTTGCGGCGAAACGATCGGTTAATAGTCTGAGCCAATTTACCGGAGGTCCTTTCTCAAATATGGATAAAAGTTTTACTTCATTAAAAGGCTTTCAAAAGTGGCAACCTTATCTCAAAACATCTGTAACAATAGAACTTGAACGCAAAAAGAGTTTGCTGCAATTCTCGCCATACATGCAGTACGGGCTAAGAGATATTGAGTCAACCAGGGTTCCGCGGAACAGGTTAACCTCCTATGGGGTTTCTGCATCATATTTCTTCAAAAAATAGAAACATAATTTTTTACAAAAATGCAACGCTTTGAAAAAAGGCGGGGTCAACTTTCAAAATCATTCTTATGAGATCAAAAAAAATATCACTATCCTTTTTGCTACTGTTGGCTATAACGCTCAATGGATGCTTAAAAGATTCAATTGTGGAGTCGTTTACATTCTATCGCCCGGTGTATAGAACAAAAGCAGAAGTGCGGGCAAATATTAAAAGTAATACGCCACAATCGCTTAAACAACCTGGCAAACTTTACATAAGAGGCAATTATATTTTTTTAAATGATATAAACCGCGGCATTCATGTGATCGATTATTCTAATCCGGCATCACCAAAAAATATTGGCTTTATAGCCATCCCCGGAAATGCTGATCTAGCAGTGAAAGGAAATTACCTGTATGCAGATCATTATACTGATCTGGTTACCCTGGATATTTCAAACCCGCAAAACGTAACCGCAGTAAAATTCAACAATGGTGTATTTCCTGAAAACGTGTATACAGCAGATACAGGTAAGATCGTGGTTGAATGGATAAGAGTAGATACTACTGTAAGGAGATCAGAAAAATATAATCTTGAAAAAGATCTAATGGCCAGTGGTGCACTTTTTGGATCAGCAGTGAATAATTCATCACCTGGTGGCAGCGCAGGAAAAGGCGGTTCAATGGCGAGATTTACATTATTGAACGATCGGTTATATACAGTATCTCATACTGACCTAAAAGTGTTTAATACTACGGTAGCAAACGATCCCCAGTACGTAAAAAAAATAGGCTTGAATGCATGGGATATTGAAACGATCTATCCATTCCAAAATAAGCTGTTCATCGGATCGCAAAGTGGCATGTATATTTATTCAGTGAGCAATCCTGATAACCCTTCTGCAGCTGGCCAGTTTGTCCATGCCCGTTCTTGTGACCCTGTGATTGCAGATGGAAACTATGCATATGTTACATTAAGATCAGGCACCACATGCCAGGGCTTTACTAACCAGCTTGAAGTTGTGAATATCTCTAACTTAAGCGCTCCTTCCTTAGTAAAGACATATCCGTTCACAAATCCACGTGGACTTTCGAAAGATGGCAATTACCTATTTATATGTGATGGCACGGATGGATTAAAAGTGCTGAATGCATCAGACGCAGCAAACATCACCTCAGTTAAAACAATTGGCGGAATGGAAACCTACGATGTAATTGCTTTTAATAACATAGCTATTACTGTTGCTAAAGATGGATTATACCTGGTGGATTATACAAATGCTGCAGACATAAAAATTATCAGTAAGATCACCGTAAGTAAATAAGCATGAAAACAAAAAATAAAACCCTGCATACATCGCTTTGCAAGGCCCTATTCATTATAGCTACATTTTTGATTAGTAGCAATACTGCCTTCAGCCAAAAACCTGGAGTTAAATATACAGGTACTATCGAAGGTGATGTATTGTTCGGTGCTTTTGAAAAGACCGGCTCAGTTCTTACGCATCATGGAATTGCATATAACAACTGGAAAGCTTCTGTGGGAACAGGATTAGATTTCTACAGGTACCGTACAGTACCTGTGTTTTTGAATGTTCAAAGAAGTTTTAAGCTTGGCAAAACACAGTCCTTTGTAGAAGCATCAGGAGGAGTGAATATTGCTCATCCGACAGAAAGTGAAAAACTCAGAAATAATTGGTGGGGCATCTGGTGGCCTTCAATAGGCGATACTCTGAACTTTAATAACGGGTATTATTCAAGACTTGGAGTAGGGTTAGTCTTAACGCCTAAAAGCAAAATAAAACTTACAACCAATGCGGGCTGGAGTTATAAAACGATCAGTGAACGTTACGAGGAATATGTTTACGATGGCGTACTGGTCAGGAAGGAAATACATACTAATCGCTATGGCTTGAATCGTTGGTATGTGGGAATTGGAATATCATTCTGATGATAAGGGAAGGTGTTCAGCTTGCAGGAATTTTAGGTTGCGCTGAATGCCTTTCCATTTACTTCTTTTTAAGGGAGAGTTTTTAAATACCTGGTTAAAGTTTTCTTCAGTTAAGGTCTCCCATTCTTTAGTCGTAAAGTTCAGCACTTCATGTAAAGGAGTAAATTGAACTTCATTATGCGGTTTGCTAAACCTGTTCCATGGACATACGTCCTGGCAAACATCACAACCAAACATCCAGTTTTGAAATTTATCTTTCATGTCTGATGGGATCAAAGCATCTTTCAATTCGATAGTATAATAAGAGATGCACTTACTGCCATTAATTACTTTATCATCCATAATTGCATCTGTCGGACAAGCATCTATACATTTGGTACAACTACCGCAGTAATCCTTTGCAAAAGGATCATCATATTCAAGTTCTATATCTACAATGAGTGTAGCAATAAAAAAAAATGAACCTGAATGCTTAGTTACAAGGTTACCATTTCGTCCTATCCAGCCTAATCCGCTTCTTACAGCCCAACTTCTTTCAAGAACAGGGGCCGAATCCACAAAGCCTCTCCCGTTGATCTCTCCTATTTCTTTATTAAGTTGTTTCATGAAATCTTTCAGCTTAGCTTTTATCACTTCATGATAATCTCTCCCCCATGCATATTTCGAGATCTTCAGATCAGTATTCTGTGTTTGAGAAGGATAATAGTTTTTGAGTAAGGTAATGACAGACTTAGCTCCGGGAACGAGTTTGGTTGGATCCACCCTTAAATCAAAATAATTTTCCATGTAACTCATGCTTCCATGCATTGAGTTTTTTAGCCATCTTTCTAATCTTCTGGCATCTTCATTCAGCATCATAGCTTTAGATATACCACAATGATCGAAATCATTTTCTATGGCAGCTTTTCTTACGATTTTACTATGAAAATGGCGGCTCAAGGCGTTAATTTATACAAAACTACTTTATATTTAAAACAGCATCTATTCTTTAACAATCCTAATAAACTGCACATGAGAAGTTTCTTTTGCTTTCTTACAATTGTACTGTCATTGTCTGCATCTGCACAGCTAAAACCGGTGAAATTGAAATTCGGTGATATTAAGCCAGCAGATTTCGAACCAAAATTTTATGACATCGACACTGCTGCCTCAGCTATAGTTTTAGCTGACATCGGTGATTCAAAATTCGAAGGAAACAATGATGGTTTCTTTTCTCTTGTTTTTAAACACCATAAGCGCATTAGAATATTAAATAAGAATGGTTTTGACGCAGCTTCTATCTCAGTGGGCATTTATAACAGTGGTAATTCAGAAGAAAGATTGGATGATCTTGAAGCAGTAACGTATAATCTTGAAAATGGAAAAGTAGTTGCCACTAAACTTGATAAAGGATCTATCTTCAAAGACAAACTGAACAAATATTATACAACAAAAAAATTCACTTTCCCTAATCTCAAAGAAGGTTCTATTATTGAATACAGGTATACTATCACTTCTCCTTTTGTGCAATATTTGAGATCGTGGGATTTCCAGGGAGGGCTCCCTCGGTTATGGAGCCAATACTCAGTTGAAATTCCCAGTTTACTTGATTATGTTCTTAGCCAGCAAGGATACCATGACTATGCCATCAACGATGCTAAAACTGATTATGAGAGTTACAATATAATGATTCCTTCATCCACAGGAAGAAGCGAAGTAACAAAATGGCAGGGTGCAACCTATAGAAATGTTTGGGCTGTACAAGATGTACCGGCATTAAAAAATGAGCCATTCACAACAACAATAGAAAATCATTTGCAGAAAATAGAGTTTCAGTTACGAGCTATCAGGTGGCCTAGTGGCAAAGTGGACCATTTTATGGGAGATTGGATGAAGTTTACCAGGGATCTTATGAATAGTGAAGACTTTGGCGCATCTCTAAATAAGAACAATGGCTTTTTTGATAATGAAGTAGACAAAGCGATTAACGGGGCAAAAGAAGATCAGCAGAAAGTGTATAATATTTATACTTACGTACGGGATAATTTCACTTGCACTGATCATAGTGCCACGTGGTTAACAAGTCCTCTAAAGAAAATTTTCCAGTCTAAGAGTGGAAGCGTTGCAGATATAAATCTTCTATTGACTGCCATGTTAAAAAGTAAAGGCTTTGATGCTTCCCCGGTTTTACTGAGTACAACTGGTCACGGTAAAGCATCTGAATTATATCCTTTGATGACTAAGTTCAACTATGTTATCTGCAGAGTAAAAATTGGAGACAAGTATTACACGTTAGACGCTTCCAGGGAAAAACTTGGATTTGGTAAACTCCCCACCAACGTATACAATGGTTATGGTAGAGTTATCGCTGACATGCCGGAACTGGTAGACCTTTCTCCCAATAGCCTGAAAGAGTCAAAAATTACTTCACTCTTTATCATCAACGACGAAAAGAGTGGAGGATTGCTTGGATCATTCAGCTCAACATTGGGATATTATGAATCTTTCTCTGTTAGAAACAAATTGTCTAAAACGTCTGCTGAAGAGTTTTTCAAAGAAATAAAAAAAGGCTATGGATTTGAGATAGACATAACTAATGCCGCCGCAGACTCCCTTAAATTGTATGAAGAGCCGGTAGGGATCAGGTACGATTTCAGCTTTAAGCCGGATGAGGATGTGATATACCTCAACCCCATGTTCTCCGAAGCCACAAAAGAAAACCTTTTCAAGTCTGCTGTACGCCAATACCCGGTAGAAATGCCTTTTTCGATTGATGAAGTGTATGTATTGAATATGGA